>JBGTLL010000074.1:0-19509 GCA_041744115.1 Parvularculaceae bacterium
CGGGTCGGCGGCAAATGAGGTTCAATCGCAGCCCATTCTTGATCGGTCAGGTCAAATCGCATCGTTCGCGCTCCCGTGGTTGGGAGTTTGAATCAACGTTCGCCCGAACCGACAAGCAAAGATTTGGGTCTAGACCCTAGAGTTTTGTCAGCATGTAGTCGGCGCTCGAGACTTCGTAGGCGCCGGGCGCTTCCACAAACAACTGTTTGACGACGCCGTTTTCGATCACAGCGGCAAAGCGCTTTGAACGCGCGCCCATGCCGAAACCCTTGGCATCCATATCGAGCCCAAGCGCGCGCGCGAAATCGCCATTGCCGTCGGCCATCATGTCGACCGTTCCGAGTGCGTTTTGCGCCTGACCCCAGGCTTTCATCACGAAGGCGTCGTTGACGGACATGCAAACGATTTTGTCGACGCCTTTTTTCCGCAGATCTTCGGCCCTGTCGACAAATCCCGGCAGATGACGCGCCGAGCAGGTCGGGGTGAAGGCGCCCGGAACCGAAAACAGCGCAACCTTGCCTTTGCCCAGAATGTCCTGAGTTTTTACTTTTTGCGGTCCGTCAGCCGTCCCCAGCATGACATCGACATCGGGAATTTTGTCGCCCACTGCAATCGTCATATCATTCTCCGTCAGAAAATCCGCATCGGCGGAATACGCGCATCCTCTAGCGGGTGAAGACGGCTTTGGCCACACTTTTTGCGCGCCTTGTCACGCTGCGAAAGCGACCTTAAGTTTGGCCGATGGCGACAAAGAAAAAGCCCGCCTCGCCTTCGTCGGCCCGTCGCGCCAAGGGGACCGGAACCGCGCAGGATTTCCTGACCGGCAAGCTCCTGATCGCGATGCCGAGCATGACAGACCTCCGGTTCGAGAAATCGGTCCTGCTGATGGTCTCGCACGATCCCGACCACGCGATGGGCATTGTCATCAACAAGCCGCTCGCCGATATCGAACTCGGCGATCTCCTGGAGCAGCTTTCGATTGATCCGCTCGAAGGCGCAGGGGGGGAACAAGTCTATTATGGCGGTCCGGTTCAGACGGATCGCGGTCTCGTCGTCCACACGCTCGATTATCGTTCGCCGCAGACGATGGCGGTCGGCGTGAATTTTGGCGTCACGGCGTCGAGGGAAATCCTCGTCGATATCGGCGGCCGCGAGCGCAACCGGACGCCGCCCCGCAAGTACATTCTCGCGATCGGTCACGCCGTCTGGCGTGGCGGCCAGCTTGAGAGCGAAATCGCCGTCAATGCGTGGTGCCATTCCGACGCGGACATCGGTCTTGTGTTCGGCGGCGACGCGGGCGGCGTCTGGACAGCGGCGCTCGAAAGCCTTGGCGTCACCGGGGCGATGTTCTCGAAGGAATGGGCCGCGGCGCGTTCCGGCGATGCGCCGCTCAATTAGCGGGCGCCGAAAACCTTGCGCCGAAAGAGCCGGCTTGCCGGCCGCGTCGCTTCGTGGCTGCGGTTCAGGACGAGTTCTCCGGCGGCCGCTTGCTCGCTTTCGATGGTCGCCAACTCCGGCGCCGCCGCGACGGCTGCTTTTTCCTTCGCGGGCGCCTCGGTGGTCACGACCGCCGGCGCGCCGAGATAATAGCCTTGGCCCAGCCGGCAACCGATCGCCCGCGCCGTTTCCGCGGCTTCCTTCGACTCGACCCCTTCGGCAATCACCGTCATGTCGAAATCGCGGCCAAGCCGGGCCAGCGCGGCGACGATCTTCTTCTTCCCGCCATTGGCGACAATGTCGTCGAGGAAGGATTTGTCGATTTTCAGATAATCGAAGTCATAGCGGTGAAGATTGCTGAGCGACGAAAACCCCGCTCCGAAATCGTCATAAGCAAGCGAGGCGCCGGCGGCTTTCAGTTTCTTGAAGGTCTCGATGATCCTCGGCGTTTCGGCAAGACGCTCGCCCTCCGTCAGTTCAAGAACGAGCGACCCCTTCGGCAGTTTGTGATCGGCGATCGCTTTGCGAACCTCGTCAACAAAGCCTTCTTCCCGCACTTGCGATACCGAGACGTTGAACGCCGCAAAATAGGATTCTTCGCCAGCGGCGACGCGTTCCGAAACATGCTTGGCGGCGGCATTCAGCATGATCGAGGCAAGCGCGCCGCCCTTGCCGGCGGCTTGCGCCTTGCGCACAATTTCCTCCGTGATCGAAGCCTTGCCGTCGGCGTTATCGTCGGCCGGCCACCGCACCAGGGCTTCCGCGCCGCGGATCTTGCCGTCTTCAAGCGAAACGATCGGCTGGAACGCGGCGATGATTTCACCGCGCTCAATCGCGGCGGCAATCGGGTCTCGCGGCGGGACTGGCCCACCGGCGGACGAAGGGATGGCGATCGGTGAACCCGCCAGCGACGACGCCGCGAGTTTCAGCGAACTGGCGTTTTGCAGCGCGTTTGCCGCCGTTGGCGTCGCCTCCTCCAGAAAGGCGACGATCCGCTCAAGCATGCCGTGGTGATCGACGGCCCGGGCGCCGCGTAGCCGCAGTCTGCGTCCATCGACAAGACGGATCGTCTCGTCGAAGCCACCGTCGCCATCAGCGGCGCCGTAGACTTGGCGCTCAAATCGGGCAAGGTCGTCGGCGTGCACGAAGGCGCGGAATGCTTCCGGCGTGAAGGCGCCGTCGCTGTCGGCGCCCATCAGCGCGGCGAACGATGCGGTCTGATGACTGCCGCTGCGGTTCCAGTCCCAGACGGCGACGCCCGCGTAATCGAGCACCTGGGCAAGCTGATTTTCCGACACGCGCATCGCATGCGACTGCGAAGCCGTAACGCGTTGTCCGCCCCGATCCTCGATGTTGAACTGCCTGGTCGCGCTGAAATCGGGAAGCCCGCCTGCAGGTACAGCGCCAAAATCGCTGAGCGCGACCAGGCTCGCCATCAAAACGCCGATGGCAAAGACGGCCTGCGGCGCCAGCGATGCAACGCCCGCACCCCCCGCAAAGTCAAACAGCAGAGGCGCCAGAACGACCAGCGCCGCGCCCGGAAGGATGAGACGCGCGCCGAGCTCGCCACGAGCGCTGGCGATCGCAGATAACCCAAGCACCGCAGCCGCGACCGCCGCCATGCCGATGCGCTGCAGGCCAGACGCCTCGCCGCCAAGCACTGCGTTGATGACGCCAATGCCGACCATCGAGAGAGCGACCGCGAACAGGAGGCCGCCGAGAAGCTGGTTGCGGCCGATCATCGTGATGGTGGAAGAAAGAAATATCAGCGCCGCAGCGGCGAAAAGCCCTTGCAGCAGATAGGCGATCGTCGGCGACGGCGCCGCGACCACGCCGAGCCAGACCGACTGCAGCCCCCCGGCGGCCAGCAGCAATAGCAACCCGCAAAACGCCGCCGCGCTTCTTCGCAGAACCGCAATTCCCGCCAGGAACGCAGCGCTGACCAGCATGGCGCCGATAATTGCACCCTTGCCGAGCGCGAGCGTCGCATCCGCAATTGGCAGGGCCGAAGCCGCTTCAATCCCCAACATGACCATTTCGCCCCACTACCGCCCGATCCACTACCGGCGGAACACACCTATGCAAACTTGCCGCCGCCGCGGTCGGCATCGCCCCCACGGGTGATACTCACGTCTGCGTGATGACCTGGCAAGGGGCGACCCAACAATCGGTCTGATTTTGTGGGTTAACCGACGTCCTTCATGGAATAGGGCAGGGTTGGCGCGCCGCAATAGTCGCGCGCCGTGAGCGCGAAAAGCAGATGGTCGCGCCAGGACCCGTTAATGAACAGGTAGTCGCGGACAAACCCTTCTTCGCGAAATCCGGCTTTCGACAGCAGCGTCTTTGAGGCGAGATTGCCCGGCTGGCACGCCGCTTCGACCCGGTTGAGGCGCATTTCCAGAAAGGCGTGCGCGACCACCGCCTCGACGGCGGCAAGGCCATGGCCGCGGCGAAGAAAGCGCTCGCCAATCCAATATCCAATCGTCGCCGAATGTGACGACTGAAAGCGGATGTCCGACAGGGTGACGCCCCCGACGAGGTCGCCGGTAGCTTTGATATAAGCGTAAAGGGACAGCCCGACGCGCGAGCGGTGCTGACGCTCATAATTGCGAATTCGCGCACGAAAAGCCTCGGCGGTGACGTCCTGGTCGCGCCAGTCCGGTTCCCAACGGGTGAGATGCGCGCGACTTTCTTGCCTTAACGCCAGCCAGGCGCCGTAGTCGGCTGGCTCGGCCGCGCGCAAACTGACGGCGCCGTGTTCAAGGATCGGCGGCCTCATTACGGAAGACTTGGCAAAATCGAAATTCAGCATGAACACCCGCCATCCCGGTCCGCGTGCGGACGTGGCTGTTTGGACGCCCCCGATTTCTCCGTCAATGCGGCGGGCCCGGTTCAGCCGGCAACCGCCGCCTTGACGGCGCCGAAATCCGTCGGGCCGACAATCGCGAGCGAGAACCGTGAGGCCGCGAGCGCCCTCGCCGCCGCCGCGCGAACATCGTCAACACCGACCGCATCGATACGGTCCTTCATTTCAGCCGGCGGGATCAGCCGGCCATGCGAGAAAATCTGGCCGGCCGCGGTTTCCGCCCGCGCCGACGGGCTTTCAAGACCCATCAGCAATGACGATTTGAGAAGCGCCCGCGCCCGGTCGATCTCCTGCAATGTCGGCGCGTCGGCCATTGCGGCGATTTCCTGTCGGATCAGCGACACCGCCTCGGCCGCCTTGTCGCCGTCGGTGCCGACATAGGCGCCAACGGCGCCGACATCGTCATAACTGTCCGTAAACGAATAAACGGAATAGGCGAGACCTCGGTCCTCGCGCACCGACTGGAAGATGCGGGAAGACATTCCGCCGCCAAGCGCTTCGACAAAGACGCGCGTCGCAAAATAGTTGTCGTCGCGAACCGCCGCGCCCGGAAAGGCGAGTGTAATGTGGGTCTGTTCTATTTCGCGCGGGTCATGACGGGCGCCGCCGACGAAAGCGGGCTTGGGCGCGCGCGGCGGACGCACGACCGGCTGTCGATTGCCAAAATGCTTTTCCGAAAGCCGGGCGATCGCATCAGGATCGACCGCGCCAGAGGCCACGACAATGAGATCCGCCGACGCGTAATTTTTTGCCATGAATGCGGAAAGGCGCTCGCGCGAATGGCTGGTGACGCTCTCGACCGTGCCGAGAATGGGCCGGCCGAGCGCATGCCCGCCATAGCTTAACGCCTGCAGCATCTCCATGACGGCGTCATCGGGAACGTCGGCCGCCTCGCCGATTTCCTGAATGACAACCTCACGCTCCTTGGCGAGCTCGCCAGAATCGAGGGTAGGATCGGTGAGAATGTCGCCGAGCAGCGCCATCGCCATCTCGACATCCTGCCTGAGGACGCGCGCGTAATAGCCGGTGCGGCCGTAGCCGGTGCTGGCGTTCAGATATCCGCCGACGCTTTCGATTTCCTCGGCGATATCGCGGGCGCTGCGGGTGGCGGTGCCCTTGAACGCCATGTGCTCAAGAAGGTGCGCAACGCCATGCTCGTCGGGCGTTTCATCGATTGCGCCTGCCCGGAACCAGACGCCGAGGGCTACCGATTCAAGGCCCGGCATCGGATCGGCGACGACCCGAACGCCGTTATTCAAAGTGACGATGGCTGGGCTCATGGGTGCGCTCCGCGCAAAAAGAGGCTTCTGTTTTCAATGATGGCGCGGATCGCGCCAATGTCGGCCGGCGCATCGATCAGTCGTTCTACGCCCGCCATCAAGTTGTTATAGCGCTCCGGAAGCTCAGGGTGAACGCCGCACGCCGCCACGACCGTGTCCGGAAATTTCGCGGGGTGCGCCGTCGCGAGGCAAATCGCCGGACCGTCGATGTCGCCCGAACGGCGCAGCTTGTCCAGAGCGACAAGCCCGACCGCCGTATGCGGATCGACGATGCGACCGCTCTTTGAGTGAAGCGACCGAATCTTTGCATCGACCTCCCCTTCGTCAGCCCGCTCCGCGCGGAAATCCGCCGCGATGGCGTTTTTCATGTTTGCCGGCAGCGTCATCCGGCGATCGCGTTCAAAGTCGTCCATCAATCGTGACAGCGCGCCGGCGTCCTTCCGGCAGGCTTCAAACAGCAGCCGCTCGAAATTCGAGGCGACCCCGATGTCCATTGACGGCGACGACGTCGACTTTGTCGGCGCCGGTTCATAGACTCCGTTCGCCAGAACGCGCTTCATGATGTCGTTGGTGTTGACGGCGATTGCGAGGCGATTGCCAGGAAGCCCCATCCGTTTGGCGGCGTGCCCGGCGAAGGCGTCGCCGAAATTGCCGGTCGGCACGACGAAGGCGGCGGGCTCGCCAAGCGCCGCTGTCGCGGTGAAATAATAAACCGTCTGGACTGCGAGGCGGACCCAGTTGATCGAATTGACGCCGCCAGGATCGAGCGACTTTTTCATCGTCTCGTCGGCGAACAGCGATTTGACGAGGCGCTGGCAGTCATCGAAATTTCCTTCGACCGCAATGTTGACGATGTTGTCCGCATCGATCGTCGTCATCATCCGCCGCTGCACGTGGGAGATGCGTCCCTTCGGATGCAGCATGAAGACTTCGGCTTTGGCCGATCCGGCAAACGCGTGAACCGCGGCGCCGCCGGTGTCGCCGGATGTGGCGCCGATAATGGTCTTGCCGCGCGCGCTTCCTTCAAGCGCCCAGCCAAACAGTTCGGCCAGCATCCGCATCGCGATGTCCTTGAAGGCGAGCGTCGGCCCGTGAAACAGTTCGAGCAGGTAGTCGTCGTTCTCCAGATGCCGGAGCGGCGCAACTTCGCGGGTGTCGAACGCCGCGAAGGCTTTTTCAGCCATCGGCAAAAGGTCGTGTGCGGAGAGCTGCGGAGCTGCAAAATGCGCCAGCACGTTCGCCGCGACTTCGGCGAAACTCATCCCCCCGAATCCGGCCTGTTCCGCGGCGGGTATTTGCGGCCAAAATGCCGGCATAAAGAGGCCGCCGTCCGGCGCAAGCCCGCTGACGACCGCGTCGCGAAAACCGATGTCCGGACAGCGCCCTCGTGTCGAGACGTAGCGCATCAGCCCGGCAGGTCGCAGAGCAGATACTTGTCGTCAAGAAACGCGCCGATCAACAGGCGGCTGCCAGAGATTGCGGCGACCGATGCGGTCGAAATCGCGTCGCCATTGTCCGAAAAAATCTCGGTCATCGGCGCGGCGACGCCTTCCTGATCGACATACCGGATCACCAGCGACGGCGCCGCCAGATCGACATTCCGCCTGAACAACGGCGCGGCAAGGGGCTTTGGCTGCGCGCCGATCCACAACGCGCCGTCCCAGGCGACATTGATATTGTCCGGCGCCGCCGGCGCCGCCTCGATTTTTGAAAGCGCGAGCGCGCCCGTTTCCGGATCGCGATCGTAGATGCGGAGCGCCTGCCCGGCGGTCTCGGCCGCATAGAACCTCGTCCCGCGGGAATTGATGGCGATGCCGTTCGCAAAGCGCAAGCCATCCGCCGCGACCCGCATCGCGACGCCGTCATAAAAATAGATTTTCCCCGCCGGCGTCCGCGAAAGGAATTGCAACTTGCCGAGGAGAGACGATCGGCCGGCTTCGGTATCGTTTGAAACGTAAAAGCTTCGCGGGCCGATCGCGACAACGTCGTTGGGACTGGTCAGGCGGCGCTCGGCAATCGATTCAAGATGGGCCAGATCGCCGTTGGCGGCGACTTCATAAATCTCGACCGCCTTGGTCGCGTCATTGACGACAAAGAGGCGCCGGATATTTCCTTCCTCATAAAAGTTGAGGCCAAGGGGGCGAAACTTCCCGGGTGCGCCAAACGTCCGGTCCCGCCAGTTTTCACTATCGAGCGGATCGTCGATGAGGACCGAATAGATTGCCCCCCGCGCATCGGCGCCGGCGCGCCGGTCAAGCGAGGATACGAACGCGCGCCGCGAAGAGAGGGTCGTCTCGATGTCTTCAGGCCCCGCGACGCCGGTCACGGGCGCACAGGACCCGGCGAAGCGGTTTTCGACGTCCTTGAAGTGGTTGAAGGAATAAAGCGTGAATACAACCGCACCGCCGGCCAGTGCGAGAAGCAGGGCAAGTCCCCCCGCCAGCAGCGAGAAACGCATGTCGAACCTTGACTGACTTATGAAAACCCGCAGGACGCCGGGACCATAAGGCGATAAAGGACAGCGCGCCAGTGGTTCCGAGGCTCTGTCGTTCCGCGGACTTGCCTTTCGCCGGGCGCCAGCCTATATGCCGCGCTCTTTTTCAATACAGGACGCGCGGCGCGCGAAGGTTTTGCCATGAAGAAGGGCATTCACCCCGAATACCATCAGATCAAAGTCGTCATGACCGACGGGACGACATTTGAGACGCGCTCGACCTATGGCGAGGCGGGCGCGACCCTTTCGCTCGATATCGATCCGCTCAGCCATCCCGCTTGGACGGGCGGGCCGCAAAAGATCGGCGATCGCGGACAGGTTTCGAAATTCCAGCAGAAATTCGGCGCGTTCGGGCTCAAAAAGAGCTGAGATCAGGACCGGCGGCCGCCGCCAAACGCATCGAGCAGCGCCCGCTGCTGCGCGGCTGCGTCGCGACCGGTTGTCGGCGACTTGCTGTTTCTGAAAAGATCGGCGTCAAGCCGGGAAATCCGGTCATAGAGCTGGCCCGCGCCGTCGATGAGGGCGAGGAGCTTGTTCGGAAGCTCGCCGCTCAGCAGATCCGCCGACGCCCGTTCGCGGGACCCAAGCCGGTATTTGTCCTCCGACGCTTCCGCGACCGACATGTCGCTTTCGCGAACGGCGCGCAGGACGAGCAGCCACGACGCGATCTGCATCAATTGCGTGGTGAGGCGCATCGACGCGCCGGCGTAAGAGAGCGCCGCCGACCGGCTCAACGATTTCGACGCATCCCTGCCGTCGCCATCGAGGTAATTGGCCGTGTCTTCGACGAGCGCCATGCCCTCGCGAAACGTTCGCGCGAAGACTTCCGACTGAACGAACGTCATCGCCCCGGAGTTTGTCGGCGGTCCCTTTTCAGCGATATCCATTATCCCTGTCTTCCCGCATCCAGTTCACGTTGCCGAACCGGAAGCGCGGTGACAACAACAAAAGAGTTAACGCCGAAGGCGGCCGATCGTCAGCCGCCGGCTAACTCTTAACAGCAACCGACATGCCAGCAACTTGGAGGGGAAATGGGCGCGGCCGCCGCGCCGACGTTCTCGCACCTGGCGAAACAGCGGCCGCGTTTGCCGACCTCGGCAAGCCCAGGCGTTCAGAACTTGAACAGCTTCTCGGCCGCCGATTTCGTCGTGTCGCGCGCCTCCAGCGCCTGTTCGCAGCGCGCGATTTCGACTTTGAGCGAAGCCATGCGCTCCTTGAGGTCGCCAATCGACAGTGTGTAGAGGTCCTGCTTGCCGATCTTGTCGAGCGTCAGGTCCGGCGTCTCGCGCGGACGTTCTTCATCCATGGTTTTCTCCCTGACGCCTGGCCCTCGAATTTTGGCCAAGGAGAGCGCATGATTCAAGTCGCGAAAGTCGCATCAAAGAAGAACGCATGAAGGCAATCGAGATTTCGAATATTGGCGGACCGGAGGTTCTGAAACCGGTCGAACGGGCGCGCCCCTCGGCCGGTTCGCACGAAGTCCTGATCCGGGTCAGCGCCGCCGGCGTCAACCGGCCGGACGTCCTGCAGCGGATGGGGCTTTATCCGCCGCCGCCTGGCGCCAGCGACCTGCCTGGTCTTGAGGTTTCCGGAATCGTCGAAGCGGTCGGCGCCGGCGTCATGCGATGGAAAAAGGGCGACGCCGTCTGCGCGCTGCTGACGGGCGGCGGTTACGCCGAATACGCACTCGCGCATGAGGGATCGTGCCTTCCCGCGCCTTCGGGCGTTGCGCTCGAAGACGCCGCGGGCCTCCCGGAGACCATGTTCACTGTGTGGGCGAATGTCTTCGACGACGCGGGATTGAAACCGGGCGAAGCGCTCCTCGTCCACGGCGGCACGAGCGGGATCGGCGTTACCGCGATCGCGCTGGCGAAAGCCTGGGGCGCGAGCGTCTACGCAACGGCGTCGAGCGACGCCAAGCTCGACGCGATCCGCGCCCTCGGCGCCGATGCCGCGTTCAATTATACGAGCGCGGAATGGGAAGACGAAATCCGGAAACGCGGCGGCGTTGATGTCGTGCTCGACATGGCTGGAGGAGACTTCGTCGCGCGCAATATCGATGCCTTGAATTTCAAAGGCCGCCATGTCTCGATCGCCTTCCTGCGCGGCGCCGGCGCAGAAATCAACATTTTCCAGATCATGCGCAACCAACTCCGGCTATCCGGATCGACGATGAAGGCGCGGAGCTTTGAGGAGAAAGCGCGCCTCGCCGCCGCGATCGAAAAAAATGTCTGGCCGCTCATCGCCGCGGGGGCGGTCAAGCCGGTTATCGACCGCATTTACCCGCTGGAAAAAGCCGCCGAGGCCCATCGCCGGATGGAGGCAGGGGCCCATATCGGGAAAATCCTCCTGTCGCCGCTCCAATAAGCGCTTGGCCCCAAGCGCCTTTCGGCCTATATACCGCGCCGAATGCGCCTATGGCGCAGCGCTTCCTCAGAAAATTCGAGGGTTAGCGCGGCTCCCGCCGGAAGCGGGACGCCGACCGGAAAGCTTTGTGAAGACCTTATTTGGAGACTTGCCATGTCCGACAAACCGCTGATGCCGCTCGCAACCGCCGTCTGGCTGATCGAAAACACGTCGATGTCCTTCGACCAGATTGCTGATTTTTGCGTCCTTCATCCCTTGCAGGTGAAAGGCATCGCCGACGGCGACGTCGCCGTCGGCGTCCGCGGCATCAATCCGATCACGAACAGCCAGGTCGCGCGCGAAGAACTCGACAAGGCGCAGGCCGATCCCGATTACCGGATGAAGCTTTCCCGCGCCAAGACGCTCGTCGCCGAAAAGCCGCGCAAAGGACCGCGTTACACGCCGGTCTCCAAGCGCCAGAACCGCCCTGACGCGATTTTGTGGATGGTGAGAAACCACCCGGAAGCCTCGGACGCGCAAATCGCCAAACTCCTCGGCACGACCAAAACGACAATCCAGTCTGTGCGCGACCGCTCGCACTGGAATTCGCAGAACATCACGCCGCAGGATCCGGTGGCCCTCGGTCTCTGCCGCCAGATCGATCTCGACAATCTCGTCCGCAAAGCGGCCGCCAAGAAAGCGAAGACGCATCCGACGATGGAGGCCGGCCCGACGTTGAAACCGGCCGCGGAGACCGTTGCGCCCAAACGTGAAGAGGCGCCAGAAGAGCGCGAAAAGCACATCGATCTTGACAAGGTCTTTGCAAATCTTGGCGGAAGCTCAAAGCCCGCAGCGCACGACGACGCCGACGACGATGATCAGGACTACCGCCGCCGCCGTTAGCCCTTGTCGCTTTTTCTTTCGAGATAGTCGGCGGCGGCGCTTCTGACCAGCCGCCCGCCATCGACAAAGAGCGTTTGCCCGGTGATGTAGGATGCGCCGGGCGATGCCAAAAAGAACGCCGCTTCCGCGACATCTTCGGGATCGCCGATGCGATTGAGCGGCACGGTGTTGCGCGCCGATTTAAGATCGAAATCCTTCATGTATTCGATCTTGATCGCACCGATCCCGACCGCGTTGACACGCACGCCATGCGGTGACATCGCCAGCGCGACCGCTTTCGTCAGCTGATGAAGGCCGCCTTGCGACACGGCGAATGCGACTCGATCGGCGGCGGCCGTCACCGCTTCGACGGAGAGAATGTTGACGATCGATCCGTCGGACTGATCGTCCGTCGATTCCTCGATCTGCCGCATGAATTGCCGGCATGCCGCTTGGTTGATGAGGAACGCCCCGCGCAGGTTCGCCATGAACATGCGGTCGAATCCGTCCTCAGACAATTCGAGAAAATCGCCGGATTCGACTTTGATCGTCGCGTTCACGAGAACATCGACGCGCCCGTAGGTTTCAAGCGCTTCGGCGATGATGTTGTGAACCTGAAGCCGGTTGGCGATACTCGCCGTCACGGACACCGCTTCACCTTCCGACTTCAACTTTTCGGTCAGCGCGCGAAGCGGTTCTTCCTCGTCATCGGCAAGCACAACCCGGTCGCCAGCGGCGATGAACTGCCGGGCGCAGGCAGCGCCGATGCCGGTCGCGGCGCCGGTGATGATCACGGAGCGGTTCGCCATGGCCTGCGCTTTCGGCCGCCTTGTCGCGGCGTTTCATGCTGCTCAAAAAAATAAGCGCCCTCCTCGCGGAAGGCGCTCGCTCAATCTTTCCGGCGTCGATCAGCCGGGTGGACTCGCATCATGTCGAAGTCGTTCAATCTGGTCCTTGATTCGGAGTTTAAGGCGCTTCAGCTCGATCAATCGCGTGTCATCGGGGTGCGGATATTTCAATTCGGTGGTGAGTAGGGTTTCGAGTTCCTGGTGCCGCTGGTTGAGTGACTGCAAGTGAGCTTTAAGCGCCATTTTCTAACCTCCTTGGTTAGGCTGCAGACCGCGAATTACACCACATTCGGCGCCGGTTTGTCGACTAAAACCGGACGCGCTCTTGTTAACCTTTTGCTTTGCAGCAGGGGTTAAAAAGGCTAAACCTCTTTGCGCAACCGATTGAGATTATTTGTGAATTCGCCGCGGAGGATTGTTGTCGCGATCACTGGCGCCTCGGGCGTCATCTACGGAAAACGCTGTCTCGAAGCGCTGAAGGAGGCAGGCGTTCAATCTCACCTGATTGTGAGCAAGGCCGCCGAGATGACGCTCGCCTATGAGCTCGGAATAAAGGCCGCCGATCTCGAGCCGCTCGCCTTCGCGCGTTACGCTGCGGGCGATGTCGGCGCTCCAATATCGTCCGGCTCTTTTCAGACCGACGGTATGATCATCGCGCCATGTTCGGTGAAGACGATGTCGGAGATTGCGACCGGCGTCACCTCGAACCTCATCAGCCGCGCCGGCGATGTCGTGCTGAAAGAACGCCGGCGGCTGGTGCTCATGGTCCGCGAAACGCCGTTTCACCTCGGGCATTTGCGGACAATGACGATGCTTGCCGAAATGGGCGCCGTCATCGCCCCGCCCCTGCCCTCATTTTACATTGAACCGAAATCCGTCAGCGATCTCGTCGATCAATCCGTCGGCCGCGTGCTCGATCTTTTTGGCGTCCAATCTCCGCTGACGCGGCGCTGGGGAGAAGATTTAGCCAAGGGGTCGAGAGGCCCTGAACGTGGCTGAACGGTTTTGGGACTGGTCAGTGCGCATTTATGAGCGGCCCGGAGTCGCGCCACTGCTGCTATCGCTGCAAGATCGTCACGCACTCAGCATCAATCTTCTGCTGTGGTCTCTCTGGTGCGCGGAACGCTTTGAGGAGCCGCAAGCGATCGTCATCCGCAAGGCTGTCGATTTGACGAAGTCATGGTCGGCGGACATCGTCGCGCCGCTGCGCGCCGTCCGCCGGGCGTTGAAGGCGCCGCCGCCGCAAGCCGCCGCGGATGGCGCGGCGACGTTGCGCAAACGGCTGACAGAGGATGAACGCGCGGCGGAACAGATCGAACAAGGGATGCTCGAGGCGCTCGCCGTCGCCAATTTGACGCCCTCCGCGGACCAGTCCGGGACGGTCGGACGCGCGCGGCGGACGCTTGCCGCCTATGTCCGGTTAACTGACGCCGCCCGCAGTCCCGGGTTTTCGATCGCATTGCTTGAGACCCTGATCGAGCTTACGATTCAATCGCCCGAATCGGGCGCGTTGAACGGTTGATGGCATGGCGCCGGAGGACGACAGCAGGACGGAGACGGATAAAACGGAGACAGGCAAAGTCGTCGATGGCTCCCGCTTCTTCAATGCGAGAGAGAGCGGCTTTAATGGCGCGAATGAAGACGCCTTGGCGGTGCGGCTGGCGCTTCTCCTGCAAGAACACAGCGATCTTGACGCCGCCATCGTCGCGCTCGCATCGACGCCAAGCTACGACACGCTGACGCTCGCGCGGCTGAAAAAGAAAAAACTTCAGTTGAAAGACATGATCCAGAAGCTGAGGGACCAGCTGACGCCGGACATCATCGCCTAGCCGCCGTTCCTATCGACGGCGTTTTTCTTCGTACATGACCTTGTCCGCCGCCATCAGCGCGGTTTCGGCGGTCAACTCGCCGTTGATCTCGACCACGCCGCAGGTGACGCTGACTGGAATTGCTTCCGGCGCGGGCTCCGCGCTCACCAGCGCCGCCAGCGACTGTGCTTTCTGCTCCGCCAGAAGCCGCGGCGTGTTGGTGAGGATAATGGCGAATTCGTCGCCGCCGAGCCGCCCGAAAACGTCTGTCTGCCGGATATTCGCGGCGATGACTTTCGCCGCGTGAATCAACGCCGCGTCGCCTGCGGCGTGACCATGCTGGTCATTGATCTTTTTCAACCCGTCGAGGTCGACAAAGACAAGACAGGACGGCTGGCCATAGCGCTGGATCATCGCCAGCGCCCGGTCGAGCTCGGCGACGAAGGCGCGGCGATTGAGAACGCCAAGGAGGCTATCGGTGCTGGCAAGCGCTTCGAGCTCCTGCATCCGCAACTTCGCTTCAGCAAGCGCGAGGCGGAGGTCCGCAACCTCTTGCATCAATGTCGTCAACGCCGCCCGAACGCGCGGCGTCAGTTCCGCTTCCGGGATGCCGGCGACGCTGACAGCGTCAACAGGCGCCGGCGCGAAGACCGCTAATGCCTGCCTCACGGCGTCGGCGCGCTCTGGCTGGCGTGTCGCCTCGGGCGCGCGCGGACCCGTCACTTTCATTTTGTTTCAATCCTCATCGCGTCGCGACATCGCCGGAATTGCCGCGCCAAAGCAACCGCGGGCGCATCATTCACGCTCTCGAATTTGTGTTAACGCTTTAACGCGCGGGCCCATCCTTTCGACGAAAGCCGTGTTGTCAGGCGCCAAAAACCCTCCAGTATTTGTCTCGCGGCGGGATGCGGCGAAGTCCCCTTCTCAGACTATAGCCAATGCCCGCAACGGTGAGAGAGGCGCAGGCCAACGCGCCCCCGTCTGTACGGTTTGCGCCTCTCTTGCTCCCCGCCTTAGTCTTTGCGCCCACTGCCCGGTTCGTTGTAAGCCGCCTTTTTGAGAGGGCGGGAGATTGCCTTGACCGCAAAAAAGAAGAGCCGCGTTCCAACCGCGGCCCCGCTCGTCGGCGTCATCATGGGGTCGCGGTCGGACTGGCCGACGATGGAACGCGCCACGGCAATACTGGACAGGCTCGGCGTCCCTTTCGAGACCAGGATCGTCTCCGCCCACCGGACGCCGGCGAGGCTCTACGAATACGCAACAAACGCCGCGTCTCGCGGGCTGAAAGTCATCGTCGCCGGCGCCGGCGGCGCGGCGCACCTTCCCGGCATGACGGCGTCGATGACGACCTTGCCGGTGATCGGCGTTCCTGTCCTGAGCAAAACGCTCTCCGGTCTCGACAGCTTGTTGTCGATTGTCCAGATGCCGGCGGGCGTCCCCGTCGCCGCCATGGCGATCGGCGACACCGGCGCCGCCAATGCCGGCCTCCTCGCCGCTTCGATCCTTGCGCTCGGCGACGAAAAGCTGGCGCGGCGGCTTGCCGACTGGCGCGGGAAAGAAACCGCGGGCGTCCCCTCGACGGTCAAAGACTGACGATGCTGATCGAACCAGGCGGCGTCATCGGCATTCTCGGCGGCGGCCAGCTCGGACGCATGCTGGCGCTGGCTGCTGCGCGGCTCGGCCTCAAAACCCACGTCTACACGCCGGAAAATAATGCGCCAGCGGCGGAAGTCGCCCATGCCGTCACTATCGGTTCGTATACGGACGCTGAAAAACTCGCGGCTTTCGGCGAGATAGTTAATGTCGTCACCTATGAATTCGAGAACGTCCCCGCCGAGACGGTCGCCATCTTGCAGGCGCGTCACGTCGCCGTTGCGCCGGGCGTCCGCGCGCTCGGCATTGCACAGGACCGGCTTGCCGAGAAACAATTCATCAATTCGATCGGCGCCAACACCGCCGCGTTTTTTGCCGTCGATGATTTTCGTTCGCTTGAAGAGGGTCTGCGCCGGATCGGCCCCCCGGCGATTCTGAAGACGCGACGTCTCGGCTATGACGGCAAGGGCCAAACGACGATCGGCGCCGATGGCGGCGATCTCGCGCTCACTTGGGAAGAGGCGAAGAAGAAGGCGTGGGAGGAACTCGGCGCGCAGCCGTCGATTCTTGAAGGCCTGATCGATTTCGCCATGGAAATTTCCGTGATTGGCGCACGCTCCCGCGATGGCGCAATCAAGCTCTATGACGCGCCGCGGAACATTCACCAGGGCGGCATCCTCCGGCGATCGATCATTCCCTCGACGGCGCCGGCGCCGGCCATCGATGAAGCGATGGCGATCACGTCGCGAATGCTGACTGAACTCGACTATGTCGGCGTCATCGGCGTTGAGTTCTTTGTGCTGAAATCGGGCGGCGTCCTCGTCAACGAATTCGCACCGCGCGTGCACAATTCCGGCCACTGGACAATCGACGCCTGCGCCTGTTCGCAGTTCGAGCAGCACATCCGCGCCGTCGCCGGCTGGCCCTTGGGCGATCCGGCCCGGCACTCGGATGCGGTGATGGAGAATTTGATCGGGGAAGAAATCGATAGCTGGCGCACGCTCTCCGGCGAAACGCGGACATGCATTCATTTATACGGCAAGCGCGAAACCATTGCGGGGCGGAAGATGGGCCACATGACACGCCTTTCAGCGCGTAGGGCGGGATGAAATCCCGCGCTATTCCCGGGGATACCGCATCTTCGCCAGCCAGCCGAACATGCCTTCCGGGTCAAAGCCGTTGTCGCGGACTTTGGCTTTCAGCTTTTCAAACTGCATGACGTTGTCGATGCGCGCCTTGAGGAACGATTTTGTCGCCGTTTCGTCGGCGCCGTCATCGCCGAGCCAGCGCGCGAAGGTCGAGGTCCAGACGCCGGAGAGAATCGCCCGCTTCGAATAGAAGTTGAAGTCGGTCGAGGCGTCGCCGAGCCCGCGCCAGATCGCGTCCGCCGTGTTCCAGACAAGCCGCGCCGCCGTCGATGCATGGTGGGGCAGCGCGAGGTAGGCGGCCGCACGGCGGGCCGCTTCCTTCGACGGCCTTAGATAACCGAGCCGGGCCTCGACCCCGAGGGCGACCTTTTCGCGGATTTTGAGGCCCCGCGCCGCGTCGGACCGGAGCGCCTCGCCAGCCGTCCGATCGGCTTCGAGCGACCAGAACTCAACCAGTTCAATCGCCCCGCGGGGGAAGGCCGCGGCAAGTTCCGCCGGGCTTACCTCGGCCTCGCTCGCCGCCTTGCGCATCATCATCGGCGTAAAGCCGTCAAAAACGGCATTGCGGAGGGCGACAGGGAGCATCCTCTGGCGGACGGCGTCAAACGGCTCACGGGCGGCGGTCATCGGCGAAAATCGCTTTCAGCCAAGGGCTTTGCCCATATGGACAGGAATAGGCCGTTTTGGTATAGCCGCGTCGCTGCGGGGCGAATGCCTCGTCCCGGGGCGCTGGGAATTTTGGATGCGTCGCGGCCAACCGGCAGTGCTGGTCCGTGGCGTTTTTGTTTCATGAGGAGGGTCGTCCCCTGGTTCAGATCGTGGTCCGCGACAACAATGTCGAGCAGGCGCTGCGCGCGCTCAAGAAGAAGATGCAGCGCGAAGGCACGTTCCGGGAGATGAAGCGCCGGAAGTTTTACGAAAAACCCTCCGAAAAGAAGGCCCGCCAGAAAGCGGAGGCGGTGCGCCGCGCCCGCAAGCTGATTCGCAAGAAATTGCAGCGCGAAGGCGGCGCGTAGCTGCGCCTCACTCCGGAGAAAGCCCATGAAAATCATCGCCCTGTTTGCGGCCGCCTGCCTTGTCCTTGCGTCCTGCGAGACGATCAAAGGCGTTGGCCGGGATATCGAGAACACCGGCGAGGCGATCGACGACGCGGTCGATGACTAGGCGGCGACCGCGCGGGATCGGTGCGCCCGGGGGGCCGCACTTCCATGAAATTTTCACAAAACCGCACTAAAAACCGCCCCGGGTGTTAGCCAAACCAAAACCACGCGAGATATCGTGCGGATTGGCGGCTGATTCGAGGAAGACCGGCGCGATTGTCAGGTCAGGGGATTTCGAGCGTGTACTATTCGTTCCGGACATTTGGCGCGGCAATCGTCGGCGCCGCCATCGTCGGCGCCGCAACAGTCCCGACCGCAACGCCTGCGTTCGCCCAGCAAAGCATCGACGAGCCGCGGCTCGATCCGATCTTTGGCAAACCCCGTCCAAAACGCCCGGATGGGCGCGATGCCGTCACCAATGACGAGGAATTCGACCAGGACAAGCGCTGGCATCCCTTGCGGGATTTCGTTGGCGTACTGACGTTCCTCGCACCATCGAATACCGACCTCAGCCTCGGCATCGGCCCGGAGTACCGCCCGGATTATTTCGGATCGGACGATTACAAATGGACCGCGGACCCCGAGGTCTACATCAAGTTTCGCAATTTCGTGTTCCTCGACAATGACGGCGGCGATATCGCTCTCGTCGGATTTTCCGGCTTCAGCTTCGGGCCGTCGTTCCGGCTTGTTGGCGACCGCGACGAGAACGACAACGCAGCGCTCACGGGCCTGGGCGATATCGATCGCACGCTCGAAATCGGAGGCTTTGCCGCAACCAAGTTCGTCGACCGGTTCCTCGTCCGGGCGAAGATCCGCAAGGGCATCGTCGGCGGTCATGACGGGCTCATCGTCGATGCGGCGGGCACCGCGCTCCTGTTCCGTTATGGACGCGTGTCAACATCGGTTTCCGCCAATGCAAGCTGGGTCGGCGATCGGTACGCGGATACCTATTTCTCCATTTCGCCCGCGCAGGCGGCGGCCTCGGGCTTGCCGACATACGACGCCGACCGCGGGTTGCGCGACGTCGGCGGCAGCTTCAACGCCTATATCAATGTCGGCAGGCGCTGGTCGCTCAATCCGTATGTTTCCTATCGGTATATCTTCCCGGAATTCGCCGAGACGCCGTTCATCGAACGCTTCGGCGACCAGAATCAGTATGTCGCCGGCTTCCACGTGATGCGCGAATTCAATCTGAAATGGCGATAGGCGCGTGTCGGCCGGGACGATCGTCCCGTGTCGCTTCCCGAAGCACGCCTTCGAGCGTCATTGCCGGTGTTTTCCATAGTTCTTCCGCGAACAAGACCGCCTGATCGGCGTAGTGCGGCGAGCGGTCGTCGAGCGTCGCCGAGCCGAACTGGTGGATCGTCCGCAGCTTGCGCGACCCGTCCGGCATCCATTCGGCGACCACGACATAGGTGTCTCCGGCGACGGCTTTCGCCGGCCCGTTTGTAACATCGCCGGTCGCGTAAATTGCGCGCAAGGTGTCGGGGCCGCCATCGAGCGGGAGATCGGCGTCGCCGCGCCGCAGGCGGTTGACCTCTCCCCAGGCCGGATCGAGCCGGCCAAAGCCCGCGGTCAAATCCGCCGCCGCCCGTTCGAGCGCCGCCTTCGGATCGGGCGTTTCGGCGGCGTCGCCATTCAGCAGGATGCCGAGCGCGTACCGCCCGAAGGTAATCGCCAGCGCGGCGCCGCGATTATCGCGGTCGG
>JBGTLL010000075.1:0-3579 GCA_041744115.1 Parvularculaceae bacterium
GCGCCTGAAGGCCGGCGACGTCGTCGCTTTCGGCCAAACCCTCAAGGCGCGCGTCGAACGGCGCGCCGGCGCCGAGGCGGTCCTCCAGTTCAATCTGGCCGACGGCGCCTTCGACATCGCGCTGAACGACGCGGGCGTGCCGCCGCTGCCGCCCTATATCGCCAGAAAGCGCAAGCTGACGCCGGACGATAGCGGCGCCTATCAGACAATCTTCGCCGCCGAGCCGGGCGCCGTCGCCGCGCCGACAGCCGGCCTCCATTTCACGGCGGACCTGTTCCGGCGGCTTGACCAAGCGGGCGTCGGCGCCGAAAAAGTGACCTTGCATGTCGGGGCCGGCACCTTCCTGCCGGTGACGGCGGACGACACCAGCGATCATGCGATGCACGCGGAATGGGGCGAGATCACGCCCGGCCAGGCCGCCCGCATCAACGCCGCAAAGTCGGCCGGCGGGCGCGTCGTCGCGGTCGGCACGACGAGCCTGCGCCTCCTTGAAACCGCGGCGGACGCGGACGGCGTCATTCATCCCTACAGGAACGAGACTGACATTTTCATCACGCCCGGCTACCGCTTCAAGGCGGTCGATACGCTGCTGACGAATTTCCATCTGCCACGATCGACCCTGTTCATGCTCGTCTGCGCGTTTGCCGGGACAGCGAGAATGAAACGCGCCTATGCGGCGGCGATTGAACGCAGGTACCGGTTTTATTCGTATGGGGATGCGTGTTTGCTGGAGAGGAAAGAGACGTGAATCGGGAACCGGGAACCGGGAACCGGGAATCGGGTGAGGAAATCGGCGCGACGCGTTTCCCGATTCCCGATTCCCGAAATTCTCCTTCACCCTCCACGCAACCGACGGCGCCGCCCGCACCGGAATCATCGCCACCCCGCGCGGCGACATCCGGACGCCCGCCTTCATGCCGGTCGGCACGGCGGGGACGGTGAAGGCGATGTTTCCCGAAGACGTGCGGGCGACCGGCGCCGATATTGTTCTGGGCAACACCTATCATCTGATGCTGCGGCCAGGCGCCGAGCGGGTCGCCGCGCTCGGGGGCTTGCATCACTTCATGAACTGGCCGCGCCCGATCCTGACCGATAGCGGCGGCTTTCAGGTAATGTCGCTCGCATCGCTCCGCAAATTGACGGAGGAGGGCGTTTCCTTCGCCTCGCATATCGACGGCGCCAGGCACATGCTGACGCCGGAGCGCTCGATCGAAATCCAGCGCCTGCTCGGGGCCGACATCCAGATGCAGCTCGACGAATGCCCGGCGATGCCGATCGACCACGACAAAGCCGCCGCATCGATGCGGCTCTCGCTGCGCTGGGCGGAGCGGTCGAAGCGCGCGTTCGGCGAAAAATCGAAGCCGGGGCAGGCGCTGTTCGGCATCGTGCAGGGGGCAAATTACGAAGACCTCCGCCGGGAAAGCCTCGACGCGCTGATGAAAACCGGCTTTGACGGGCTTTCGATTGGCGGCCTCGCGGTCGGCGAGGGGCGGCAGGAAATGTTCCGCGTTCTCGACTTCACGACACCGCATATGGAAAAGGGAAAGCCCCGCTATCTGATGGGGGTCGGCAAGCCGGCGGACATTGTCGGCGCCGTCGCCCGCGGGATTGACATGTTCGACTGCGTGGCTCCGACGCGCTCCGGCCGGCATGGGCAGGCGTGGACCCCCGGCGGCGCGATCACCATCACCAACGCCCGCTTCGCCGACGACGAAGCGCCGCTCGATCCGGCGAGCGACTGCCCGGCGAGCCGCGACTATTCGAAAGCCTATCTCCACCACCTGTTCAAGGCGGGGGAGTATCTCGGCCCGATGCTTTTGACCTGGCACAATCTCCATTACTATCAGCAGCTGATGCAGGGCCTCCGCGAGGCGATCGCGGCGGGGAGGCTCGGCGCCTTCATCGCGGCGTTTCGCGCGCGGACGGGGGAGGAAATTTTGTGAGGCGGGAATTGGGAACGGGGACCAGGAAATGGGCATTGGCCTGCGCGGCCCCATTCCCCATTCCCGATTGCCCATTCCCGGGCGCCGAAGGCGCCGCGCCATGACCAACGTCTTCGTCAGCTATTCCCGAATGGACAAGCCGCGGGTCGAACCGCTGGTGGCGTTCATCGACGGGCTGATCGGCGAAGTGTGGTGGGACGACCGCTTCGTCGCCGGCGAAAGTTTCACCGAAGAGACGGAGCGGCGCCTCAACGACGCGGATTTCGTCGTTGTCGTGTGGTCGCCGAACTCGGCGCATTCCAAATGGGTGTTCGACGAAGCCGCCGTCGGCCGCGACGCCGGCAAGCTCATTCCGGTCAGCCTCGACGGCCAGCTTCCGCCGCTCGGCTTTCGTCACGTGCACACGCTCGATTTTTCCAACTGGAACGGCGCCGCCGAGGACAAATGCGCGCTGGCGCTGAAAGCCGCGCTGCTGCGAGAGAAGGGCCCGCCGACCGGCCACGCGGCCGCGAGACCTCCCGCCGCCAGCCCCCCCGCTCAGCGACAGCGCGTCGGGAGCGTTGCGGTGATGATCGTCGCCGTTCTCGCCATCGCTCTTGTCGGCGGCCTCACGGTCGGCATTGTCTCACTTCTCGCGGATCGTGATTCCGATGAACCGTCGATCGCGGAGGTGACAGCCGACCTGATCGCGGGCCACGCGCCGGACGATCCGTCGGCGGCCGGCGCCAGGAAAGCGGTCGCCGAAATCGGCGCCTCGGCGCGCGCGGAAGAGAAAGCCGCCTTTTCGTCATTCGCGGCCGGCGACCAGACTCACGCCTTGGATATTCTCGAAAAGCTCGCCGCCGACCTCGAGCGCGCCGGCGACAAAGCGGCGGCGGCCGAAGCCTACACACGCGTCGGCGCCATCGCGCTTCTGATCGACGAGGGAAGGGGCCTTGCGGCGCGAAGGAAGGCGTTCAACCTCGCGCCGGAATCGCTCGGCGCGTTTCAGGGACTGTTTTTCGACATTTTCCGCTTGCGCGGCTTTGACGCTTCGGCCTCGTTTGCCGACGAAGTCATCGCCAATCCGGCGACAGCTGACCACATGCGCGGCTTCGCCTACGCACATCTTGCTATCACGGCGCTCGGCGACGTTCCCGACCTCGATATCGCGCGGACCAATCTTGCGCGAGTCGAAGCGCTGCGCGACCGGACACACGATCCGCAGCTCGAGGCGACCGCGGCATGGGTGTCGTTGGTGCTCGACTGGCGTCAGGACCGGCTCGCCGAAGCCGGCAAATCGACGGTGGCGTTTGAGAAGATGGCGGCCGCGCTCCACGACCCGGTGTTCATTCTCGGCTCGGAGGTCAACTTCATGCGGCAGAAATTCGCCGCCGGAGACTGGGAAGCGACCTTCTCCCGGGGAACACAGATGCTTGAGGCGCGCCGGAAGGCCGGCCAATTCCTTCCAGCGCCGATGCTCAATCTCGCCTGCCGGGCCGGTCTTTATACGGATCATGTCGAAGCCGCGACGCCCTATTGCGACGCCTTTGCGGGCAGGACGGACTACAGCGGCGGCGCCGGCATCCGGCTTTACGCCGCCGAACTGGCTGCGGCGCGCGGCGAGCTGGACAAGGCGCGCTCCGAACTCGACGCC
>JBGTLL010000076.1:0-28748 GCA_041744115.1 Parvularculaceae bacterium
CTCATCGCAAAGGCAAGAAAGGCCGCGCCTCCGGCAAAGACCGCGAACGAGGCCGCGACCGCGAGCGGCGCCCGCCGCGCAGCCTCACGGACTTCCAGTTCATCGATCGGGGCGCCGGCTTCCGCCATCCCGCGTTCCTG
Organism: Parvularculaceae bacterium; assembly: GCA_041744115.1. Taxonomy (GTDB): domain Bacteria; phylum Pseudomonadota; class Alphaproteobacteria; order Caulobacterales; family Parvularculaceae; genus Amphiplicatus. The sequence goes on from JBGTLL010000076.1 coordinate 141, forward strand.
CGTTTCGCGCCGTTTCGGCGGCGTATCTCTTGGTCGCTCTGGTTTTCAAGTCAATGCGAGCCGCGCGTGGATTGTCAACAAATACCGCTTAAGCCGCAGCCTCGCTTTTCAATCCAATTTTAGCCATGCTGGCAGGGCTTTTCCGGGGCGGCGACAGGCTGCGCCGCCGCCTGACGAAGAAAGCGCGTGAGGGGAATTGCCTGTGCGGATCGTCGCCCGCTTTATCATCGGCTTTGCGGTCATCCTCGTTCTCACCGGGGCCGTGCTCTATGCGATGAGAAAGCCGCTCGTCGAAGCGGCGGTCGAGCGCGTGATGGCGAGAGCGGGCCTTCTAAATCCGCAAGCGACGCTTCAGGCGTTTTCGCTGTCGCGGCTGTCGCTCGCCCGAGTGACAGCGGGTTCCGATCCATCCGCGCCGGATCTCGCCGTTGACGGCGTCTTCATCGACTATAACTGGAGGACCTTCTTTTTTCGCGGCAAGGCGAAATCGGTCAGCATCGACGACGGCGTTGTCGCCATCCTTATCGCTGAAAACGGCGCGATCGATATCGCCGGATGGTCGCCCGATCCGGACGCAAAACCCGCGCCGCCGCCGTTCGACACGCTGACAATCGGGAAGCTCGTAACCGGCGCCAGCACGGCGAGGGGCGCCGCGCGTTTCGACGTCTCCGGCGCTTTCGACATGTCCGAAGGCGGGGAATTCGACATCGGGTTCAAATTGGACGAAGCGGGCAATTCCGCCGCGGCGGCGGGCGATGGCGTGGTGCGCCTTGGCGCGGACGGCTCGATCGATGCGTCCGGCGCGATGACCGGCGACGCTTCGACGCCAGGCGGCATGGTCCGCGACATCGACGTCGAATTTGACGCGACGCTTTCCTCATGGAGAGGGTTCTTCGGAGAGGGTCCGCGCGGGCTCGCGGGCGAAGCGACCATCACGCTCAAAGCATCGACCATCGACGCGGCCGCGCCGATCGGGGGCGTCAAGGTCGCCGGCGCCCTGAAAGCCGTATTCGCCGGCGACGGCTATGCGATCAGCGTCGCCGGCGGCCCGCTAAAACTCCAGTCCGGGCGTGGCGAATACGCCCTCATCTCTGGCGGCGATGACCCGTTGTTTGAAAGCAGGGACGGCGCAATGCGATTGTCTTTCGATGCGCAATTTGGAGGCGAGATCGCCCGGGGCGCGGCGCGCCTTACCGCGACATCGGAAAACAAGGGCCCGTGGGCGGTCGCGGCCTCGGCGTCGCTCGGCGACCAATCGATCGGCGCTGTTGCGATCGAAGCCTTCGACGGCGCGTTTCAAGGCGTCTATGCCGAAAACCGGCTCACCGGCGACGCCACCATCGCGACGCATATCAACGCCGCCGAGATCGGACGGTTGAAGATTACCGACATGCCCGCCGCGGCGCGGCTTGCGGTCACTATCGACGCGAAGGCGACGACGCTGACGGCGACGCCGACCGGCGCGGAATGCCTCCAGATCGAACGCGCCAGATTGCGGATGGCGGAACAGGACATGCGTCTCAGGAATGCCGAGCTTTGCCCCGCCGCGGCGCCGCTGATCGCCGTAAACTTGAATGAACAAGGGAAAACGCACGTCGAAGGCGCTCTCGTCGCGCGCGCCGCGCGCTATGAAATCGGGCGAACCGTCTTCGATGGTGCGCCGCCGGCGATTGATTTCGCGCTCGATTACGAACCCCGGATTGGAACCAGCCGGATCGCCGGAGAAATCGCTGACGGACGCCTCATTTTGAATAACGCGTTCATCCTTTCGGGCGCGGCGGGGACCTTCAATGCCGAAATCATTGGCGGCGCGATGTCAGCCACGGCGGCGCTTTCGTCGATGCGGATCGCCCAGAAAGCGGAACTTGAAATGGTGGCGCCGGTCGCTGTCGCCGGGGAAGCAACGCTCGCCAAAGACGTTGCACGCTTCGACTTCAGGGTGACGACGCCGAACGGCGCGCCGCTGGGCGTCGGCGAGGGAAGCCATCAGGTGAAATCCGGGCGCGGCGAAGCGCTGTTCGATTCCGGACTTCTGAAATTCGTCTACGGATTTCAGCCCGACCGCCTGCTTCCGGCGCTTCGGGGCGTCATTTCGAATGCGTCGGGGACAACCGAAGGGCGCGCTCGATACATTTGGGCGCCAGGCGAGATCGCTTCGTCGGCGACGGTCAATCTCGACAATCTTTCATTCGGCGGTCCGGGCGTCGCGGTGACGCGCACCGAAGGCGTCACCGGCAAGATCGCTTTTTCAAGCCTCGGGCCGATTGCGACCGACGGGGAACAGTCGCTCTCGATCCGGAAGATCGATCTTGACGCGTTAAAGCTCGAAAACGGCCGCATGCGATTTGCGCTGCCCGGCGACCAGACGCTGAAAATCATCGAGGCCGAATTTCCATGGTTTGGCGGAACCATCGGCGCCTATCAGTCCGAAATGTCGATCGTCGGCGGCAAGGCGGAAACGACTTTGCAGATCGACACCGTCAATCTCGGGGATCTGCTTTCCTATATCAATGTCGACGGGCTCTCCGGCGAGGGCGTCATCGAGGGCGTGCTGCCGCTGACCATCGAGGGCGGGCGCGCGCGAATCAACAAAGGAATCCTCTCATCGAAAGGCCCCGGCGTCATCCGCTATGAAGGAAAAGCAACCGCGGCGGCGTCGCAAGGAAACGAACAGAGCGCGCTTGCTTTTCAGATCCTCCGCGAGCTTCGCTTCGACAGGCTGGCGGCGACGATCGACGGCCCCCTCGACGGCACGCTCGACTTCAATATCCTGTTCGAGGGAAGGAGCGACATTCCGGTCAGGACCGGCAAGAAGACGCAAGCCATCGACAGCCCGGTCAAGTACCGGATCACCATCAACGCGCCGCTCCTCAGCCTTATCGAACAGGCGATCCTGTCGACCGACGTGAAGCTGCAGATCGAACGGGCGAAAAAGGAGGAAGCGGCGCAAGAGGACGGCCAATAAGGAGAATTTGTGGCCGCGGAGAGGACATTACGCCCCTATTTCGACATCACCCCTGCCTATGTTAGCTTCCTGGAAATTCCTGATTCTGACGAAAGGCGAAGGCGGCATGTTCAAATTCGGCGAAGGTGATGGAAAGGCGGCCCGGGCCGCGCAGGCGGCTTTGCTTTTTATCGCGCTTGGAGCCTGCGCGACGGTCAAGGTTCAGGCGCCCGACAAACCGATCGAGATCAATCTCAATGTCAACATCAAGCAGGAAGTCCTGATCAAGATGGACAAGGAGATCGAAGACCTGATCGCCAACAATCCGGACATTTTCTAGAAAATTCCAAAAAAGGGAGAGCGTCCATGAAATCGATGCTGTTGAAATCGGCGCTTGCCGTGTTCGCGATCGCCGCCGTGGCGACGGGGGCCGCCGCCGCCTCCGCCGTCATCGAAGGAGCAAAGTCGCAATGCCTCGTCGGCGAACAATCCGACGGCTATCTCGGCGTTGTCGATAATGCCGCCGCGAGCGAGGCGATCCGCCGCGAAGTGCGCGCTGTCAACCAGCAGCGCAAGGCCGCGTACGCCGCGCTTGCGGCGCGCAACGATGTAACGATCGAGGACGCAGCGGCGCTGACCGCCAAGCGCCTCGTCGAAAATGCGCCGTCCGGCCAGTGCGTGCAATTGCCGGACGGAAGCTGGGCGAAACAGCCCTGATAAACCGACAGGGCCGAACGAATCATTCATAACGGGGTCCGCTTCTTGTAGAGGACCCCGTTTCGATGTCGTTCCCGCCAGTAGAAGATCTCGACGCCGTCAGCCTCTCGGCGCTGATGTCCTCAAGGCTTTGCCACGATCTGGTCAATCCGATCGGGGCCCTTGCCTCGGGACTTGAAGTCCTCTGCGACCCCGAGATGGACGAGGCGATGAAAGAGGCGGCGGTCGATCTGATCAAGGCGAGCGCCGAAAAATCGGTTGCGCTCCTGAAATACGCGCGCCTTGCCTATGGCGCCGCGGGCGCCGCCGGCGCCGAACTCCCGTTTAATGAAGCACGCAACGTTCTCACGGCGCTGCTTGCCTGGACGAAAGCCAGCCTCGACTGGCGGATCGTGTCCGGTCAGGCCCCGAAGGACGAAGTGAAGGCGGTGCTTGTCCTGGGCGCGGCGGCGGCCGACTGCGTGCCACGCGGCGGCGCCGTCCTGATCGACGGCGGTCAAGGCGCTTATGAAATCCGCGTCACGGGGGCGCGCGTCATTGTCCAGGACGACATGCTGCGCGCGCTGGCCGGGGAGATCGCCGAACTGAAGCCGAAATTTACGCCTCATTATCTTTCAGGTCTCGCGGCACGCCGGACCGGCGGCGATATCACAGCGGCGCGGGATGAGGAGGGGCTTTCGCTCAGGATCAGGTTTTTGAAGGAATCCGCGCAAACCGGGCCGCTGGCGTTAACGGCGGGCTAACCGAAACTGGCGACACTGGAGCGGCGCCACAGGAACCGGCTGACGACCCATGAAAACCTGCCTGATCATTGATGATTCGAACGTTGTTCGCGAAATCGCGCTGCGCATTCTCACCGAGCTGTCAATTGAGGCGACAGAAGAAGAAAACGCGCTCGCCGCCGTCGAACAGTGCCGCCAGTCAAAGCCTGACGTCGTGCTGCTCGACTGGGACCTGCCGTCGCTAGGGGCGCTCGACTTCCTGCGCGGCGTCGCGGAACTGCCGCAGGAGCAGCGTCCGCTCATCGTCCTTTGCGCGACCGAAAACGATCCCCAGCAATTCACGCTCGCAAAAGCGGCGGGGGCCGCGCACTACCTTCTAAAGCCGTTCGACCGGCAGTCGATCGAACAGAAGTTCGCCGAGATCGGCGTGATCGAGCGCGCGGCGCCGCCCGCCGCGAAAGCCGCGGCCGGGCCTTAAGTCAGCCGATAACGCGGCGTTCTTTAAGCGCCGCGCTTTCTTCTTCACTCAGGAATTCGCGAAGAACCTCATCCGTGTGCGCCCCAAGCGGCGGCGGCGCGGCGTCGCCGCGCGCCGGCGTCTTCGAATATCTGACGGGATGTAGGACCATTTTTGCGCCGCCGGCGTCGGCACGCACCATCGGCCCGGTCAGGGCGCGCGCGGCGACTTGGGGGTCATTGAAAATCTCATCAATCGAATTGATCGGGCCGGCGGGCACGGTCGCAGCCTCCATGAGACCTAGCCATTCCGCGGTCGTCCGTTCCCGGAGTTTTGGCGCAATCGCGGCGTTCAGCGTCTCGCGATTGGCGATCCGGCCGCGATTGGCGCGATAGCGGTCATCTTCGGCGAGGAATGGCGCGCCGATCGCTCTGGCAAAGGCGGCGAACTGTCCGTCATTGCCGACCGCGATGACCACATGGCCGTCGCTCGTCTGGAAAACCTGATAGGGAGCGATATTCGGATGGGCGTTGCCGAGGCGACCCGGCGCCGTGCCCGACACCAGATAGTTCGACGCCTGATTGGCCAGCATCGCGATCTGGCAGTCGAGAAGCGCAACATCGAGATGCTGGCCTTCGCCGGTCCGCTCCGCATGGCGCAGCGCCGCCAGAATCGCCGTCGCCGCATACATGCCGGAGAAGAGATCGGCGACCGCGACGCCAACTTTCATCGGTTCGGCGCCGGGCGCGCCATCGGGCTGGCCGGTGATCGACATCAGGCCGCCCATCGCCTGGATCATGTAATCATAGCCCGCGCGCGGCGCGTAGGGGCCGGTCTGGCCGAAGCCGGTGATCGAACAATAGACAAGGCGCGGATTGACCTTGGCGAGGCTGTCGTAATCGAGACCGTATTTCTTCAATCCGCCAACCTTGAAGTTTTCGAGGAAAATATCGCTCGCGGCGGCGATCCGCCGGACAAGCGCCGCGCCGTCGGCGTCGGCGTTGTCGATCGCGACGGATTTCTTGTTGCGGTTCGCCGCCAGAAAATAGGCCGCGTCCGTCGCATCTCCTGCCCCGTCCTTGAGAAAAGGCGGTCCCCAGCCGCGGGTGTCATCGCCGGCGCCCGGCTTTTCGATCTTGATCACGTCGGCGCCGAGATCGCCCAGGAGCTGGCTCGCCCACGGGCCGGCGAGGACGCGCGAAAGGTCGAGGACGCGGACGCCGTCAAGCGCGGTTGCTTTCATGGCTCGACCATAATCCGGCCGCCCGTCCTTGCAAGGTCAGCGGGCAACGCAACAAGGGCGTTTGACCGCGTCCGGCGAAAACCCGATAGTTTCGGCAAAAGAGAGAAGTGGGAGGCGCTATGAAGGGCCTGATGATGGACCGTCCGCTGCTGACGACGGAAATCCTGAGACACGCCGTGCGCAACTTCCGAAAAACCGAGATCGTCACGCGCACCGTCGAAGGCCCGATCCATCGGTACACGGTTGCTGACGCGGCAAAGCGGATCGCCCGTCTTGGCAACGCGCTGGTGCGGCTGGGGGTCAAGGAGGGCGACCGCGTCGGCGTCATCGGCTGGAACACCTATCGGCAATTCGAAATGTATTACGCGGTCGGCGGCCTCGGCGCGACGCTTCATACGGTCAACCCGCGCCTTGGTCCCGACAATGCGGCGTTTGTCATCAACCACGCCGAAGACGCCTTTCTCTTTTATGACCTGACGTTTGCGCCGCTGATTTCGGCGCTGCGTCCCAAGCTCAAAACCGTCCGGAAATTCGTTCTGCTGACGGATGAAAAGGCGGCGGCTGAAACGGCAACGGGCGACGCCGCCTATGAGGGCCTGATTGCCGGTGAGGCCGACGAATTTGACTGGCCTGAATTCGATGAAAACACGGCCGTCGCCATGTGCTACACGTCGGGAACGACCGGCGACCCGAAGGGCGTTGTCTATTCGCACCGCTCCTGCGTCATCCAGACGTTTGCAAGCTGCCTGCCGACCGCGCTCGGCTGCAAGGAAGGCGACACCATCCTGCCGGTCGTTCCGATGTTTCACGTGAACGCCTGGAACACGCCCTATTCGGCGATGATGATCGGACTGAAGCAGGTTTATCCGGGGCCAAAGCTCGACGGCGAAAGCCTGTTCGAAATGCTTGAAAACGAGCGAGTCAATTATTCCCTCGGCGTGCCGACGGTCTGGCTCGGCCTCCTTCAGTACATGGAGAAAACCGGCAGGACGCTGCCTTATCTGAAGAAGGGTCTTTGCGGGGGGTCGGCGTTGCCGGAGGCGCTGATCCGCGCGTTCGACAAACACGGCGTCGAATTGCAGCAGGGCTGGGGGATGACCGAAATGAGTCCGATCGGCACCGTCAACGTGCTGCCGCCGGCGATCCTCGCGCTGCCGCGGGACGAGCGGATCAAGTACCAATTGAAAGCCGGGCGGTCCTTGCCGTTCGTTGAGATGCGGATCGTTTCGGAGGAAGGGCGGGAGCTGCCGAGCGATGGCGTCTCGGATGGCCGCCTTCAGGTCCGCGGTCCCTCGATTGCCGGTTCCTATTTCAAGGCGAAAGAAAGCGCGCTGACCGCGGACGGCTGGTTTGACACCGGCGATGTCGCGATCATCGATGCTGACGGCTTTTTGCAGATTACCGATCGCGCCAAGGACGTGATCAAGACCGGCGGCGAATGGGTGTCGTCAATCGACATCGAAAACGCGGCGATGATGCACCCGGGCGTCGCCAGCGCGGCCGTCATCGGCGTCGCGCATCCAAAGTGGCAGGAGCGCCCCTTGCTGATCGTCGTCAGGCGCGAGGGGAAAAATCCGTCGCCTGACGAAATCAGGGATTTTCTGAAAACCAGACTGGACAAGATCGCGTGGCCCGATGCCGTCGAGTTCGTCAAGGAATTACCGCTCGGCGCGACCGGAAAAGTGCTGAAAACAGAACTCCGCAAGGCGTTCAAGGATTTCCGGCTGCCGGTCTGACGCAGCGGCTCAACCGTCAATCGGCGGCGCGGCGATCACGACATTGTCGGCGCCGGTGTCAAAATGCACGGACGCGATTTTTTCAAGTTCGTCGCAAAGCCCGCGTGTCAGGAGGCCTTCGCGCAACAGGACGTTGAGCGCCGTCAGGCGCGTTCCGTTCAGTTCGTTGACACGCGCTTTCAAGCGTTCGGCTCTGGTCGCCAACAAATCGTCGTTTTCGAGACTGGTGCTGATGTCGCCGATGTCGCGGCAATGATCGACGATTGATTCAAGCGGGAACGTTTCGCGGATGAAATGCGTGTGGATGCGCGCGCGCAGGCTGGTGTCGCGAATGTCGAACAGGCGCTCGCGATTGCGCTCATAAACTTGCGTTTCGCGCAGCGCCGTCCGAAAGAGTCGCTGGGAGACGGGCCCCCAGGGATCGCCGACTTTTTGCGACTCGACGGCGGAATCGATGATCGTATCGATCGAAGCGAGAATCTCGCCGAAAAAGCGCGCGGCGTCGCGCTCGCGCCGTTTGCGGTTGACGCGGTCCTCGATCTGTTCGGCGACCAGCGCGCCGCCGGTCGCCAGAAAGGCGCCGATGACGACCGCGAGCAGCGTGTCGAGATTGCCGACGAAGTCAAACGCTGACGCGCGCATGGTCAGGCCCCCATGATCAGACCTTGACCCGGTTGCGCATTTTCTCGCGCAGAAAGTCGATCGGCTTGAGGCCGGTTCGGGTCTCGTAATGCCAATAGGTCCAGCCGTTGCAGGCGTCCAGCTGTTGGACATGCGCGCCGATCTTGTGGATCGATCCCTCGACCGCGCCGCCAGGACCGTTGACGGCGATCGAGCCGTCGGCGCGGACGCGCGCGGCGTATTTGCGCCGCGGCGCAAAGAGCGTCGCGCCAGGTTTCAGTAGTCCCTGTTCGACAATTGACCCGAAGGCGACGCGCGGCGCCGCGCGTTTTGACGGCGTGACCGCGAGCGCGTCGGATACGGAAGGCTTGACCGCCGCGATCCGTTTTTTCGCCGCGGCGATATAGTCGGCGTCGCGCTCGATGCCGATGAAACGGCGCCCGAGCATTCTGGCGACCGCGCCCGTGGTGCCGGAACCGAAAAACGGATCGACAACAACATCGCCGGGGTTGGACGTTGCAAGAAGCGCGCGATAGAGCAGCGCCTCGGGTTTTTGCGTCGGATGGATCTTTGCGCCGGATGATCCTTTCAGCCGTTCATTGCCGGTGCAGATCGGCAGCATCCAGTCCGAACGCATCTGCAAATCGTCATTGGCGGTCTTCAGCGCCGAATAGTTGAACGTCGGCCGCGACGCTTTCGATTTCGACGCCCAGATCAGGGTTTCGTGGGCGTTGGTAAAGCGCGTGCCGCGGAAATTCGGCATCGGATTCGATTTCACCCAGACGACGTCGTTCAACAGCCAGAAGCCGAGATCCTGCATTGCCGCGCCGACGCGGAAAATATTGTGATAGGAGCCGATGACCCAGATCGCGCCGTCGGGTTTCAGGACGCGGCGCGCTTCGGCAAGCCATTTGCGGGTGAAGTCGTCATATTCCCCGAACGAGCCGAAGCGGTCCCAATCGTCGTCGACGCCGTCGACGCGGCTGTTGTCGGGGCGCGTCAGCGCGCCGCCGAGTTGCAGATTGTAAGGCGGATCGGCGAACACAAGATCGGCGAAATTGTCGGGAAAGGAAGCAAGGGCTTCAATCGAATCGCCTTCGATGATGGCGTCGAGATGCGCGGCCGGGTCGCGTGACGGCGCGAGGATCGATCGCGCCGTCGCCGCCGACTTCGCTCGTTCGGTTTTCGATCGCGCCATTCATCCGCCTCCCAATCAACGAGGCGGGAGCATGAGTCAGCGGCGAGTCTGCGTCAACAGCAATCCTTGGAAACCGAATGTTAACCCGGATTAACGGCTCGTCGCCAATAGCGAACCGGATGATTCCGCATACAACATATTGTGGATCGGCGAAAACGAACGCCGGTGATGCGGAGTGACCCCGAAACGGTCCAGCGCCTCGCGATGCGCGGGCGCGGCATACCCCTTGTTCGATTGCCAGCAATAATCCGGATAGTCGCGCGCCAGTTCGAGCATCATCCGGTCGCGCGTCGTCTTGGCGATGATCGAGGCCGCCGCGATCGACATCGATTTGGCGTCGCCCCTGACCACCGTATAGGCGGGGCAAGTGAGCTTCGGTTTGATGTTGCCATCGACGATCGCCATCGTCGGCGCCAGCGGCAGATTGGCGACCGCGCGCGCCATCGCGAGCAGCGACGCACGCAGGATGTTCAAACTGTCAATCTCATCGACGCTGGCGACGCCGACGCCGATGCGCGCCGATTTCCACAGCATCGCGGCAAGTTCGCGCCGCCGCTTTTCGGTCAGCGTCTTTGAATCGCGAAGGCCTTCCGCCGCGCATCGGCGATCGAGGATGACGGCGGCGGCGACAACCGGTCCCGCCAACGGACCGCGCCCCGCTTCATCGACGCCGGCGATCAGGCCGGTGAACCCGTCCTCGATCTCGAATGTCGGAATTTCGATCATCGCCGCCCCGGCACGATCTGGAAAGAAGCGTTCCAAGCGGGGGTACGCCGGTTTGGCGGCGAAGTCTAACCCGTCATCCGCCGATCTACCGCCGGCGCCCGAACGGCAGGATCGCCGGTGTCCTGGCCATATAGTCCCGGTACTTCTCGCCGAAGACGCCGACGAGGTCGCGCTCCTCATAGCCGATCGCGACAAAGATGTAGACTGTCCACACGGCGGCAAACAGCAAATGGCCAGCCGTCATCAGCGGCGTCGCCCAGAACGCGAGAATGAAACCGAAATAAAGCGGGTGACGCACCACCTTGTAGAGAGACGGCGTACGAAATTCCGGCGCCGCCATCGGCTTGCCTTTCCGGCCGGCCCAGCCCTGCGTCAGGCCAAAAAGCTCGAAATGGTTGATCAGAAACGTCGACAGCAGAACCACCCCGAACCCGAGATAGAAAATTCCGGTGAGGATCGCCGACCACAATGGCGACGTCACCGACCAGATGATCGCCGGCATCGGCGTCCAGAATACATAGAGAAGCACCAGAACGGCCACAGTCGCGAGAACGTAGGTGCTGCGCTCGAAAGCGTCAGGGACGACCTTGGCGAGGCCGCGCTTGAATCCGGGTCGGGCCATGATCGAATGCTGAAGGCCGAACAGGAGCAGCAGCATTATGTTGATCAATGCCGGGGGAAGACCGTGCGCCGCCGCGCCCGCGTCCACCGTCTTTGGCGCACTCAGGTACGGAATCATGTCGCCGCCGACAAAAGCGATCAGGTAGAGGAACGCCGCGAGGAAACCAAGATAGACGATGAGACTGTAAAGAAGCGAAACCGCGCCCATGATGTTGCTCCATTCCAAAATCTTCATTGAAGAAATACGCATACTTGCAAGATGACGAAAGTCAGCATCGAGAGCGGCGCGGGGAACCGCCCGCGGCTCTTGACCCTGACTGTCGTCAGGGTGACGAAGGCGGGATCACCACGCCCGCGTCGTGCTGACGAAAGTCAGCATCCAGAGCCGCGCGGGCAATCGCCGGCGTCTGGACCCTGACTTTCGTCAGGGTGACGAAAAGGAGGGGCCGTCACCACGCCCGCGTCATGATCCTGAACGCAGAATACGCCCGATGCGCCGACCGGATCAAATCTCTATCTCAGCCCCGATTTCTTGTCGCGGATTCAAACGCGTCGATCTGCGCCGGCGTAGGTTCCTTATGATAATTCGCTTTCCATTCGGCGTATGACATCCCGTAAACGGCCTCGCGCGCCTCGTCCTTCGTCATCGCAAGCCCATGTTCGGCGGCGGCCTCCCGCCGCCAGTCGGCGAGGCAGTTCCGGCAGAAACCGGCGAGCGTCATCAGCTCGATATTCTGAACGTCGCGGCGCGCCTTCAAATGCGCAAGCAGGCGGCGGAAGGCGGCGGCGTCGATCTCGTCACGCATCGCTTCACTGATCGCTACCATGGCCGACGCTCCCGGTGATTTCGGCGACGATATTAGCGCCGCGTCAAAAAAGGGAAAGTTGGGCGGAAGCGTCGGCCGGGCGGCGGAACAGCGCCGGGTCAAGCTTGGGGGAATCGGCCGCAAGGGCGATCCTCCTCGCGGCCTTTTCGAACCGCTCGCCGATCAGCTTCGCGAAAACGCTTCTTGGCGTCTTTGCGCGCGACCAGTCGACATCGTAATCGCGCCCGCCATTCATGTCGCGGATATGGCGCATGACGCGCGCGGCGCGGGCCGGAAAAGCCGCCTCCAGCCATTCCCGGAACAGCCCGGAGACCTCGAGCGGGAGGCGAATGATCGTGTATCCGGCCCATTGCGCGCCCGCTTCCTTCGCGGCGGCGAGGATCGCTTCCATTTCATGATCGTTGAGGCCCGGAATCATCGGCGCCGTCATCACGCCGACGGGAACGCCTGCCTTGCTCAACGCCCGGATGGCGGCGAGACGCTTTGCCGGCGTCGACGCGCGCGGCTCCATGGCGCGCGCGAGCCTTGCATCGAGCGTTGTCACCGAAAGCATCGTCTTGACGATCCTGGCTTCCGCCATCGGAACCAATAGATCGATGTCGCGTTCGATGAGCGCCGATTTCGTCAGCACGGAAACCGGGTGATTGTATTTGGCGAGGACCGGCAGAATGCCTCGCATCAACGCGAATTTGCGCTCGATCGGCTGATAGGGATCGGTGTTGGTCCCGATCGCGATGTGCCTCGGACGATAGGATTTGGACGCCAGTTCGCGATCAAGGAGCGCCGCCGCATTCGGTTTGGCGAACAGTCTGGTTTCGAAATCGATGCCGGCGGACAGGCCATAATAGGCGTGGGTCGGGCGCGCGAAGCAATAGATGCACCCATGTTCGCAGCCGCGATAGGGATTGATCGAACGGTCAAATCCAACAAACGGGCTCGACACGTAATTGATGATCGTGCGCGGTGTCTCGGTTGTGATTTCGGTCTTCAACGGCGGCGGCGCGTCGTCCTCGGGCCATCCGTCATCGGATTCGATGCGGGCGATCGGCTCGAACCGGCCGGAAACGTTGGAACGCGCGCCGCGACCCTTCGCCCGGTCTGGCGGACTTGCCTCTCGAGGGCGGCGAGAGGCGGCGGAAGGGTCAACGGCGCGCGTCATCGACCGAAATTAGCGGTGAAATAGAACAAAGCAAGAACAATTTTTCCCGGGATCGTCAAACCTGGCCTTCCGCTGTCGGCGCGTCCGCCCTACCGGTTCCCGTGTGAACGAACGGGCGCCGATTTCGGTTATCCTTCCAACCTTGAACGCCGCCGCGCTGCTGCCGGCGACGCTGGCGGCTCTGGCGCCAGCCGCGGTTATTGGCCTTGTCCGCGAAGTTCTCGTTTCCGATGGGGGGTCAACCGACGCCACCCAAGCTGTCGCCGAGGCGGCCGGCGCCCGTTTCCTCGCCGGCGAAAAAGGCCGAGGGGCGCAGCTCATGAACGGCGCCGCCGCGGCGCGCGGCCGCTGGCTGCTCTTTCTCCACGCCGACACCGTCCTTGACGCCAGCTGGGCGGATGAAGCGGCGGCGCTGATCGCCGGGGGCGAAGGCGATGCCGGTGTCTTTACGCTGAAATTCGGCGCGCCAGGACTGGCGCCGTCGATTGTCGCCGCGGGCGCCATGATCCGCACCCGGATCTTTCGTTCTCCCTATGGCGACCAGGGCCTCTTGATCGCGCGCCGCCTCTACGACGAAATCGGCGGCTACAGCGCGATGCCGCTGTTTGAGGATGTCGATATCGTCGATCGCCTCGTTCGCGCGAAAGGAAGCAGCGTCATCAGGGTTCTGAAATCCGCGGCGGTGACGTCGCCGGCCCGATATCAGCGCGACGGCTACGCAAAACGCGTCGTCACCAACGCTTTTTGTCTCGCAATGTTCCGCCTTGGCTTTGCGCCCGAGAAAATTGCGAAAATATACAAATGAGAGGGACGCTGATCATCTTCGTCAAGGCGCCGGTCGCGGGCCGCGTCAAAACAAGGCTCGCCCGCACCATCGGCGCGGGACGGGCCGCGGCATTGTTTCGCTGCCTTACGGCGCAAACGATCTGTCATGCCGGCAATGGAAACTGGCGCACGGTTCTTGCGATCGATCCGCCAGCGGCCCTTACGCAGTTCCGCAATCTTTGGCCAACCCGATTTTCGCGTCTTGTTCAGTCCGATGGCGATCTCGGACGGCGGATGAAAGCGGCGATGGGCGGGGCGCCGAAGGGACCGGTCATTATCATCGGCGCTGATGCGCCCGGCGTCAGGGCGCGTCACATCCGCAAGGCGTTCGACGCGCTCGGCTCTCATGACGCGGTGTTCGGTCCGGCGACCGATGGCGGCTATTTCCTGATCGGCCTGGCCCGCCGGCGAGCGGCGCCCGATCTTTTTCGCGCCGTCAGATGGTCGAGCGGGCATGCGCTCGCCGACACCGTTGCGAGCCTGCCGCGTTCGTTCAAAACGGCGAGGATCGACACCCTCCGCGACCTTGATGACGCGGAAGACCTGACGGCGCTCGGCCCCCGGGCGTTTCTGCGGTCGCTCGCGCGGGGTTGAATAACCGTTCCGCGCCTCGATTGCCCGCGCATCGGCGATTTTGTATGAATCGCCGGCGCCGGCCAGCGGCGCGACGGGAGAAGAGGAATTCCAATGGCGATTTTCACGCATATGATGGTCGGCACGAACGACATGGGCAAAGCGCGCAAATTCTACGATTCGTCGCTCGGCGCGCTCGGGCTGAAAAATATCGGCCCGATGGGCGAGAACGCCTTTATGTGGGGCAAGGACGGCCCTGAATTCATGGTGACCAGCAAGCCGGCGAACGGCAAACCGGCGACCTTCGCCAATGGCGGCACGATCGGCTTTGCGGCGCCGACAAGAAAGGCCGTGCACGCGTTCCACGAAGCCGGCGTCAAGAATGGCGGCACATGCGAAGGGGAGCCCGGCCCGCGCGCTTTCACGCCGACGGCATACGCCGCCTATTTGCGCGATCCCGACGGCAACAAGATCTGCGCCTACTGCTTTGCCCCGGAATAGGCGCGTCAGGGGCGGTCGCTTCGTCAAGATCGGCGCCTCGAAAGACGCTTTCAAAGCGAATCGCATCAAATAACGACCGCCGTCATGCTGACGAAAGTCAGCATCGAGGCACGCACGGGAGTCGCGCCGTTCTGACCCTGACTTTCGTCAGGGTGACGCTGAACTTCCAACCGCCGGTTGGTCCGCCCGCTTGAACCATGGCTTTCGGCGGCGATGCCGTCAGTCTCGCAAAATTGAAAGCAGGCCATGGCGATGGCGAGAATCATTGGCGGCCTTGTCGGGCTGGCGCTTCTTGTCGGCGCCGCGATCTTCTTCTTTGTCGTTCCGGCCCGCGTCGACCGGTCGCTGAACCGGATTGTTCCGCATGCGCCCTATGCGGTCAGTGAAGAAGCCCGCGCGCTGCACGCCTCCCTTCGCCTCGCCGATCTTCACGCTGACGCGCTGCTCTGGGATCGCGATTTCCTGCGGCGCGGAAGGAGAGGGCACACCGACGCGCCGCGGCTCATTGAAGGCGGCTATCGTCTGCAGATTCTGGCGGCGGTCACCAAATCGCCGAAGAGCCTCAACTATCAGTCCAACACCGGCGACAGCGACGACATAACTTTGCTGGCGGCGGCGCAGCGATGGCCGGTCAGAACGTGGTCAAGCCTTGCCGAGCGCGCGCTCCATCAGGCGCAAATCCTGAAACGGGCCGAAGCGCGTTCGGACGGCCTCGTCAGGCTGGTTCGAAACACGAGCGATCTGGCCGGTCAACTCGAAAGCGAAAGCGTCGGCGTCATTCTGGCGACGGAAGGCGCGCACCCGCTTGAAGGCGACCTCCAGAATCTCGATCGGCTTTATGACGCCGGCTACCGAATTCTCGGCCTTCAGCATTTCTTCGATAATGAACTCGGCGGCTCGCTGCACGGCGTTTCAGGCGGCGGACTGACCGAATTCGGACGCGTCGCCGTCGCGGCGGCCGAGAATAAAAGCATGATCATCGATGTCGCGCATTCGTCCGAAGCGGTGGTGCGCGACGTGCTGGCGATCGCAAACAGGCCGGTCATCGTTTCGCACACAGGGCTGAAAGGCCACTGCGACAGCCCCAGAAATCTTCCCGACCCGGTGATGAAAGAAATCGCGGCGCGGGGCGGCCTGATTGGCGTCGGCTTCTGGGACGGCGCCGTTTGCGAGGCGTCAGTCGATGCCATCGTCAACGCGATCGTCTACGCGATCGGACTGGTCGGGGCCGATCGCGTGGCTTTGGGTTCGGATTTCGACGGCGCGACGACGACGCCTTTGGACGCCTCGGAAGCGGCGGCGCTGACGGACGGGCTGCTGAAGGCCGGCGTTGACGAAGCAACGATCCGGGCGGTGATGGGCGAAAACGCGATCCGGTTCTTCGGTGACAATCTGCCGGATTACTGAGGCAGGCGCGTCCGCTTGTCGTGCAGCAGACGGCGAACAATTCCCAACCCTGCCGCCCATCCTTCGAGACGCGCGCGAAGTGGCGTGCTCCTCAGGATGAGGGAATATCTTGTTGCAACTGAGCAAGCCTCATCTTGAAGTTCTTTGCGCGGACGGTCTTCGTCGCCCATCCTTCGAGACGCCGCCTTCGGCGGCTCCTCAGGGCGAGGGAGGCGCGCTCCTCAGGATGAGGGAGACCTTATTTCAACAAAGAAAGTCCTCATCCTGAGGAGCGGCCCTCTTGGCCGCGTCTCGAAGGATGGGCGCGAGCACCCAAGGCGTTAACCACGCCACCGGACCCCAAGCAAACATATCCTCCAGACGTCACCCTGATGTAAGTCAGGGTCCAGTGTCACGGGCGAATCCCCGCGCCGCTCCGGATGCTGACTTTCGTCAGCATGACGGGGCGTCGATCGGCGGCCTGCCCTCAAAAAAATATTTTTTGGAATCTTGTCACACTCGGGGGGTCTCGTTCGTCTTACTTGCATGGGGCGCGTTTTTGGCGCCCGGTTTGACAAGTCCGGTTTGTCGCCGGTTCGGTTCTCACGGGCTGGCCGGCGATGCATACAAAAAAAGCGCGCGGCGCCCGGCTGCGCGCTGTTCGCGAGGATTGGGCGTTGGTTAATTGGGCGCCCTTCCACAGGGCTGAAAAGGGCGCCTTTCGCGGCTGAACCGCGCGAGGATGGCCGAAAAAAGAGAAAATCGGAGGTGCAGAAAGGGCGCCTTTTCGGGGCGCGTCACGTCCGGCGGCGGGGTAAGGCGCGGCCAGACGGGTCGTGTTGCTTACCGGTTCAGAAATTCAGTTTTACCGACAAAGAATAGCGGCGCCCGACCGGATCGTAAAACTCCGGGGCGAAATTCCAGACCTCGTTAAAAGCGGTGATCGCCGGCTCCTTGTCGGTGAGATTTTGAACGCTCGCCTGAATGTACGCCTGATCGGTCACATCAAATCGCGCGGTCAGGTCGAGATAGAACGCCGGCGGGATTTTCGCTTCGGCGATATCGACGCGGCGCGTCAAGGCGCGTCCCCGCCGGCTGGCGTACGCAACCAAGCTCCAGCGGCCGGCGTCAGCGCCCGCCGATAAAAGCGTCCGGTGGCGCGGATATCCAACGAGGCCTTCAAGCCGCTCCTGGCTGCTGGCGCCGGTCGCCCATTCGACCCTGTCGGTATAGGTGTGCAGCGCGCTCAACCACAGAGAATCGACCAGCGGGAGACGCTGTGGCTGCACGGCATACCGGAGTTCGAGATCGAGGCCGCGCCAGCTGAGGCGTCCTTCATTGTTCAAGACGCCGTCAAAGGAAACGATCTGACGCGTCACCGGATCGCGCTCGATCGCCGGGGCGCCGGTCCGCGGGTTTGCCGCGCAAGCTGGACTGGCAAAGTTCGGGCTCGAGTAACAATCGAAAAGCACGTCCGCAAAATCGATGATGGCGTCATCAATTTCGAAATCGAGCCAGGAGGCGGTGATCTGCATCCGCCCCGGTATCGCCGAGACGAGTTCGGTCGGCGAAATCGTCACCCCATAGACGGCGCTCCTGATGCGTTCGGGATCGAGATCGGGATTGCCAAAATAGGTGACGGAGGCGAGCGGCGCGGTCTGCACAAACCCTGCGCCGACGCCGAGCGGTCCCGTGCTTTGACAATTTGCTTCGATAATCGGCGTCTGCCTGCCCGAGTTGGGCGCGCACGGATCGGTAAAGGATGTTTCGAGGGTCGGACCGATCGTGAAGAGTTCAATGAGGTCCGGCGCCCGCTCGCCGATATGCCGGCGCGCGAAGAAAGCGACGCCGCCAACGGGACGCCAGTCGATGCCGGCCTCGAAGTTTATCGCGGTATCGAAGTAGGACGATTCCGACACCCGCAGCGCAAGCGATCCGTCCACGTCTCCAGGGAAATTTCCGGACTGAAACAGCGGCGTTTCGATCTCCGCGTAGGCGTCGATCGTATTGATGGCGGCTTCATTGTCCGCGCCGCCGAGGTAACCGATCGGCGCGACGCCCTCCGGCGTTTGATCGCGATCCGTGAAAATCGCCCTTCGGACCTCTATGCCGGCGGCCGCCTCGCCTTCGAATCCGTCGCCGAAAAGCAATGCCTTTGAAAAGGCCGCCACGGCTTCATGCTCTTCGATCGCGAGCGTTCTGCTGATTTCCGGGATGGCGATGAAGTCGAGCGCCGGGCCCGAAATTTCCGGCGTGGAAAAGAAGTCCACAAGCGCGCACCCGGCGGTTGTGGCGCAGCGCGCAGGATCGAGAGCGATCTGCAGTTTATTGCGATCAACCCGGTCGAACTCCCGAGACGCCACGCGATTGTGGGAGAATCGGTAGGACAGGGAAAGATTGAGGCTTTCTTCATCGCCGGTTTCGACGCCAGTTGACACGTCGAGGTAGCGGCGATCGATTTGCTGGCGCCGGGGCCCCAGCTCCGCAAAGCGATGATCAAAGACAACGCCGGCGGCGGACGATCCAAAACTCGCCAGCGCAAGGTCTCTGATCGATTGCGGCAATGTCGGATTGTCGAGCGGGATGACCGCGGCGTCGCCAGCGACCGGATCGACGCCGCGGTAACGTGACGACGGCAGCGGGGCCAGCAGATTGTCGGTCGCGGCGAGGCCGCCATGCGCCTCGGCGAAGAACCGCCAGCGGTCGGAAAGGTCAGCGTCGAACGACAACTGTCCAAGAATGCGGTCGCTCGGCAGGATCAGGCTTTGGTGCGCCGCCCAATTGTAGAGCTGATCGAGCGCGCCGGCCGAAGGAGAAATCGATCCGTCCGCGTTCGGGATGTAGGACTGCCGGCCTGGCAGGGCCACGAACGAGCCGTCCGACAGGATGACGCCGCCAAACAGTCCGCGTTCAGTGATCATGCTGCCGCCATAACCCGGCAGAAATTGCGCGCCGGGCGCGGCGCTGCGAAACCCGTTGAGGCCAAAGCCATAGGGCGTTGCGCTGAATTCCCGGTCGGCGCCGATCAGGCCTTCATTGCGGGTGACGTTGATCCCGACGGTCAGATTGCCGAGGCCTTCGATGTTTCGGCCGCCGATGGCGTACAGCGAGATTTCCTCACTGTCGCCGCGCTCCGAGACGCCGAGGCGGGCGCCGGCCTCGATCCCGTCGAGAGCGGATTTGGTGACGAAATTGATCGTGCCGGCGACCGCGGCGCCGCCATGGCGGGCGCCGCCCGGCAGCCCCTGCACTTCGATCCGTTCAAGGAAGGGTTCGGCGATCGAGTTGAGGTCGACGCCGCCGATATCGCCATTGCCGCCGGTCGTCAGCGTCCGTCGGCGGCCATTGACGAGGACCATGGTGCGTTTGGGCGCGAGACCGCGCAGATCGGCAAGGCTGATGCCCGCGGTCGCCCCGTAGAGCGCGGTGTTCGAGGGCGTGAAAGAGGCTAGCGACTGCGGAAGATTGTAGATCGCTTCCGCCGGGCTGGTGACGCTGAGATAAGCGAGATCGTCCGAGCTGATCTCGAATATCCGTTTTGATCCCGTCGACGCCTTGCCGACCGAAGCCGTCCCCATGACAAGAATGGTGTCGAGCAGGGGAGCCGCCTCGCCGGGTCCGTCTGAAGATAAGGGCGATGCGCCAACCGAGTCGGGCGGCGCCCGCGTGATCGCAAATGTTTTCGGCGCCACTTTATGCAGACGAAGGCTGACCGATTTCAGCTCGTCTTCGAGAGCTGATTCCGGCGCCCGGGAACGCTCGACGGACGGGATCATTTTTCCGCCGACGAGGCGGCTGTCGAAAATGAAGGAAAACCCGCGCGACTGGCGAAGCGATTCAAGGATCTGCTCGACCGGAAACAAACTCTTACCCTGGTTACGCGAAGGCGTAATCGGGGGCGTAATCCGGAGCGCGCTCGCTTCAAGCTGGGCGGGCGGCTCGCGTCCCTCAACGGAAGCGCCGTGCGCCGTCGCCATCGAGGCGGCGGCGGCGGCAATCGCGAGAGGAACGCGTCTCGTCATTGGGGTTGCGGCCGTGAAAGAATGATGCGCGCCGGCTCTTCCCGGCTTTCAAGATCAAAGATCAACGTCAGCGCCTTTACGGCGGTCTCGCGGTCGCGAATGTCGAATTCGCCGGTAACCGGAAGGTCCGCGAGACTGTCATCGCCGAGTTCAATCGGCGTATCGAAATAGCGATTGAGCGAGGCGACGACATTTCCCAGCCTCTCGTCATGGAAGCGGGCCTTGCCGCTTCGCCACGCAAAAATGAGACTGGGATCGTACCGCGCAACCGGGGTCGCCGAGCCATCCGCCTTGACGTCAATCGTATCGCCGGCAAGCAGGGTCGCCTGCTGTCCCTTCAGCGGCGTTACTTCGACGACGCCGGTAAGGACATGCACGCTCGACCGGTCATGGACGGTCGAAACGCTGAACGATGTGCCGGTGACAGCGATTTCGGCGACATCCGTTTTGACGATAAAAGGGCGCGCGCGGTCGGTTTCGACATTGAAGAACGCTTCGCCCCCTTCAAGATTGACCGATCGGGAATTGTCGTCGAAGGCGACCGTGATGCGCGAGGCCGTGTTCAGTTCGATCTCGCTGCCGTCGTCCAGCGCAATTCTGTCGAACGCGCCAATCTCCGTTTCATGGGCGATCAGCCTGTCCGGTTGCTGGTTGACGGCAAAGATTGAAATAACCGCGACCAAGGCGGCGGCGCTGATCGCGGCCGCAATCCGGCTGACGCCTGAGCGCCGATGACGCGCCTGCCTTTCCGCTTCGTCAGTGAGCTGGCGCTCGAATTCCGCGGCGAGGAGGTCGCCGCCATGCGCATCCGCGCGATCAAGCATGCCTTCGAGTTCAGCGAAGGCGCGCCGGTGATCGTCGGATAGCGACAGCCAGCCTTCGAACGCCTTTCGTTCTTCGGCGTTCATCGATCCGGACAGTTTCCGCGCCATCCAGTGCGCGGCGTCGTCGTTCGCGGGATCGCCCGCGTCGTCGTCGGGAAGCCTCTGATTCATTGCTCGACTCTTTTTTTGTTATCGTTGTTTTCACTTTATTGCCGGTTTCGCCTGTTCGACAGGTGAACGATTTTAGGCGTCCGACCGGTCTCTTCGGCCGCCTTTCGCAACGCTTTCAGCGCCGCGATGATGTATTTTTCGATGCTGCTTTCCGAAACGCCGAGAATGACGGCGATCTCGCGGTAGGTCTTGTCTTCAAACCGGCTGAGGACAAACGCGCGCCGCGCAAGGTCCGGCAGCGACTGGATCGCCCTCAGCGATGCGGCGATTTCTTCGCGGGCGACGGCGGTCGCTTCAGGCGAAGGCGAAGCGGACGCGATCTGTTCAATCGCGTTTTCCCTGGTCGATGCCGATGGATCAAGCTTCAGCAGCTGCATGCGCTTGCGCGCGCGAAACTCATTGGCCGCGAGATTGGCGGCGGTCTTGAAAATCAGCGCCTGGACATTGTCGATGTGTTGGGTCTGCGCATAGCGCCAGACCCGCAGGTAGGCGCTTTGCGCGATGTCGCGCGCGGTCTCGATATCGCCGAATTTGCGGGCGAGCCAGCGCACGAGCATGCGGTCGTTGCGCCGTATGGCGCGATCGACTGCGCCGCCATCGGCGCATGACGGGATCTCGCCTTTTCCGCCCTCAACGTCCGCCACGCGCTCACACCCTGTTTGCGGCCGGCGCTTTCGAAAAGCGCCGCGCCGAATAATGCCGCCGCCACCGCCGCCCGCTCTCCGGTCCCTTTTATGAATTGAGGGGATTACGAAGTGCGGTGTCTGATGGTCGTGACATCGATGGTGAGCCCGTCGATTGTCCTCCAGTTAGACTGGTCGGAATGTGTACAAGACATTCCGACCACTTTTTGGACCTTAGCGCCGCGAAGCATTCGGGCGCAATGATTCCCTCAAACGATGATGTTGCCCTTTAGCAACAAGGGCGGACCGATCCCGATTCGGCGCTGAGGGGCGGCCGCATTGCGCTGTCTCACCCCATGCGCAGGGCTGCGGCGAACCGGACGGATTCCGGTTCGGAGGGGTCGTTTGCGCGCCAACAAACTTCAACTGGATAGGGGCTTACATGCACAAGAAAATGATCAATCGGCGGGAGAGCGGGCTCCTGTCGCGCGCCTCGGTTTTGGCGCTGGCGTCAGCAACGATGATTGCGCCGCAGGCGTTCGCCCAGGATACGGCGGCCGACGACGAAATCGTCGTCACGGGGTCGAGGATTCCTTCGACCAACGCTGTTTCGACGAGTCCGGTCACCACGATCGGCAATGTCGAATTCGACATTCGGGGCACGACGCGGGTCGAAGACCTTATCAACACGCTGCCGCAGGCTTTCGCGGCGCAAGGGGCGAACATTTCGAACGGCGCGACCGGCACCGCCCAGGTCAACCTGCGCGGTCTTGGCGCGAACAGAACGCTTGTCCTGATCGACGGGCGCCGCCTGCAATATGGATCGGCGCGTTCGTCTGCGCCTGACCTCAACCAGATTCCGAGCGCGCTCATCGAGCGGGTCGATGTTCTCACCGGCGGCGCTTCGGCGGTTTACGGGTCGGACGCCATTGCCGGGGTTGTCAACTTCATCTTGATCGATGATTTCGAGGGCGTGCGCATCGACGCCCAGGTCGGCGGTTATCAGCACTCGAACAACAACGAACTGGCGCAGGACATTCTGGCGTTCCGCGGCATCGCGCCGCCGGAAAAAGGCGTCTTTGACGGCAAGGGCCAGGAAGTCACTCTGATGATCGGCGCCAATACCGAGGACGGCCGCGGCAATGTCACGGCCTATGCCGGCTATCGCAACAACGATCTCATCTCGCAGGCTGACCGCGACTATTCCGCCTGTCAGTTCGGCGGCGGAACTTTCGGCGCAGTCACGCCGTTCGGCTTTGGCTGTTCGGGATCGCCGACGAACCAGAACGGTACTTTTGCGACGCCGCAGGGCACATTCACGCTCGATGAGAACGGGCCGGGCAATACGTTTCGTCCTTCCGACGCATTCACGAACCCCTTGTCCGCGGACGCCTTCAACTTTGCCCCGACGAACTTCTATCAGCGTCCGGACGAACGGTACATTCTCGGGGCGCTCGCCCGTTACGAAATCAACGATCACGTCGAGGCCTATTCGCAGGCGATGTTCTACGACTACACGTCGGACGCCCAGATCGCGTTTTCAGGGACGTTCTTTGTGCCGAACACGATCAACTGCGACAACCCGCTTATCGGCGCGACGCCCGGAGGCACCGGCTTCAGCCAGCTGGATGCGATTTGCGGCTCGGTCGATTTGAGCGGCAACGTCGTCCCCGGTTCGGGAGTGGCTACGGGAACAAGAACGCTTTATCCCGGCAAGCGCCTCACCGAGACCGAAATCGGCCGCAACGATCACATCCGGCTGACAAGCTTCCGCGTCCTTGCCGGCGTTCGCGGCGAAGTGTTCGAAGGGTGGGACTACGACGCGTTCTTCCAATACGCGAACACCCACAACGCGCAGCGATATGAAAACGACGTGTCGACGACGCGCATGTTGCGCGCTCTCGACGTCATCGATGTCGGCGGCGTGCCTACCTGCCGGTCGGTCGTCGACGGCACCGATCCGACCTGCGTTCCGCTCAACATCTTCCAGATCGGCGGCGTCACGCCGGCGGCTGTCGCCTATGTGTCGGTCCCGTCCTTCCAGGACGGCAACACCTATCAGTATATGGGCCAGTTGAATTTGACCGGCGATCTCGGCCAGTACGGCTTCAAATCGCCTTGGGCGGAAGAGGGCGTCGGCATCGCCGGCGGCGTCGAATGGCGCAAGGACGCGCTGAATTATCAACCCGACCTTTTGTTCCAGTCCGGGGATCTCGCCGGCCAGGGCGGCACAACGCCACCGACATCGGGATCAATCGAGACGACCGATTTCTATATCGAAGCGCAAATTCCGCTTGTGACCGGAATGGCGTTCGCGGAGCGCCTCACGTTCAGCGGCGGCTATCGCCATTCCGACGTGTCGACGGCGGGCAGCTATTCGACCTGGAAGCTGCAAGGCGATTGGCAGGTGACGCCGGACATCCGCGTCCGCGGCGGCTGGCAACGGGCGGCGCGCGCGCCGAACGTCATTGAGACGTTCACGCCGCAATTGACGGGACTGACGGCGCTGACCGCCGTCGGCGGCCTCAGCGATCCCTGCGCCGGCGCCGTGCCGAACGCGACACTTGCACAGTGCATGAACACCGGGGTCACCGCCGCGCAGTACGGGTCGATCGCAAACAACCCGGCGAACCAGTATAATGCCGTGTTCTCCGGCAACCTCAATCTCGTGCCGGAAGTTTCTGACACCTACACGGTCGGCGTCGTGCTGACGCCGGAATTCGTTCCGGGAAATCTCTTCGTATCCGTCGATTATTTCGACATCTTCGTTGAAGATTTCATCAGCCCGCCGTCCGGCGACAACGTCCTGACCCAGTGCCTGACGACCGGCGATCCCTTCTTCTGCAGCGCGGTCAATCGCGCTGGCAACGGTTCGCTCTTTTTGTCCAGTGCAGGGTTCCTCAACCTGACAAACGTCAATACCGGGTCGCTCGCGACGTCCGGCATCGATCTCAATGCCAATTACTCGATCGATGTCGGCAGCGCCGGCGGACTGTCGTTTGATTTAGTCGGCACTTATCTCATCGACTACATCGTCGAGGAAGTTGACGGGCTGCCCCCGCTCTCTTGCGACGGCAAATATGCCGGTCCTTGCGACATCTACAGCGCCGTGCCGCTTCCGGTCTGGCGCCACAAGCTTCGCACGACGTGGGAAACCCCAGTCGGCGTCGATGCATCGGTCACCTGGCGCTATTACGCGTCCGTGGACCAGTTTGGCGTCGCCAATCCGGATACCAGCGTCGATCTCAATCACACGCTCGGGAGCCGCAATTACATCGACCTCGCGGCGTCCTACAACATCACCGAAAAGTGGAACATTCGCGTCGGCGCCAACAATCTGCTCGACAAGGATCCGCCGCTCACAGCCCAGCAGACGGGCTTCACCAATGGCAACACCTATCCGCAGCTCTACGACTCGCAGGGCCGGTTCCTGTTCGTCGGAACGACAATCGACTTTTAGAGCGGGGCGCAATTAATCCGCATTGGACACGAACCTCGTTCCCGTCATGCTGACGAAAGTCAGCATCCAGAGCCGCGAGGGACTTGCTCGCCATTCTGGACCCTGACTTGCGTCAGGGTGACGTCGTCCTCGATTCTGAGATATTGCTCTTTGCTCTAACGATCAAAGGAAGCTGCAACGGCGGGCCCCTCGGGGCCCGCCGTTTTTCCGCGCGCGGCGCTCGGCTGTAGCCCAACGGACCCGCGACCGGCCATTCACTGACGGTTGAAGTGATTGCAATCACACCATCGCACACGCGGCGTCGTTGCCGTGCTTCGAATCCCGCGCGGATCCTCGCCCACCAGGGTGAACGCAGCTTACGCTTGCGCCGTCACCGCGAGCTGCGACTCGCTGACCACGCGCTCGAACGGCTCCAGCTCGTTCTTGATGCGGTACTGGAGCTTGCCGCCGACAGCGGGCGGCAGCGCGGCGGTGATGCGATAATCGACGCCGTGCTTGAACCACATGCCGGACGTCGAAATCACGCGGACTTCGTCGCCGACCGAAAAGCGGTGGCGCTCGAGCGGGTTCGGCTCGCGCGGCTGGACGATCGCAATCGGCGCCGGCGGCGGCTTCGCCGTGACCGTCTTGCGGCGGCGTGCTGCTGCCGCAATCAGTTCCCGTCGCCGATCCGGATCGAATGAGGTCGAAGCGGCCGGCTTTGCGCGCGCCGCCGCGGCAGCCGCTTTCTTTTGGGCCGGAACCGGCGCTTTGGTGACGCCGTTCGCAATCGAAGCGGGTTTTGGCGGCGCGGATTTGAGGATTTTCTTCGCCGTCGGCGCGGTCGGCTTTGCAGGAGCCGACACTTTTGCCGCCTTCTTCGACGGAACAGCGACCGCAATCTTTGCCGCCGGCTTGTTAAGCGCGGGCTTCGGCGTGGCAGGTTTCTTCGCGGCGGCCTTCTTCGGCTGAACGGCCTTGCGAGCGCTGGTTTTAACCTTCGCGGTGTTGGCGGGTCTTGCGCTCCGGTCATTTCGCGCGGCGGACTTTTTGGCGGCCATCAATCTTCTCCTCGCGATCCCGCAAAAATTCACGCGGCGACGGACATTCCGGTTAAGGCATGATTAACAACCGGACAGCGCGCGGACTCTACAGCGGGGCGGGCCAGATCCAAAAGGATTGGCAGTTTCAAACTGTAAAATGCCTTCCGATCGGCGAAAAAGCAAGGGGACGAGACGCCGCACCGGTGATCGAAAGCGCTTGTTTTTCCATGATTTAAGGTCTGCATGTCAATAATTTTTGACATTTTTGGGGGTCGCAATAATGTAAAGCCTGTTTTACATATCCGTGGCGGATGGCGATGAAGAACGGGGTCGTGACAAACGGGATTCGTGCGTTACGGATAGAGAAAGGCCTCACCCAGCAGGCGCTTGCCGGCCTCGTTGGCGCGTCACGGCAAACCATCATCGCCGTCGAGGCCGGGAAATCGGCGCCGTCGCTTGAACTGGCGTTCCGGCTGGCGCGCGCCTTCGAGGCGCCTTTTGAAGCCGTGTTCCAATACCGCGAGAACGACGGGTAACGACTTCCAGCCCCGCGCGGCGTCGAGCTTGGAATCAGGGCGATCCGCTTTCGCGACAGAACCGGATCGATTTTCAGGCAGGAAGACGGCGGCAACGCCTTGCCGCCGTTTTTTCAGGAGTTCGTCGCGGGCGGCGCGGTCCGGATTGAGGCTTCTCAGGATCGCAGGCGATCTTCAGCCTGAACCAGCGGTTCGCCGCCGGGCGATGAACCGGAATGGCCGCGCGAACGACCTTATCATGAATGCTTCAGGATCAAGGAGCCGCGCCGTGGCCCGGAATGAAGAGCGCGTACTCGACGAATATCTGGCGGCGTCGGCGCGCGCGGGAGACCGGACGGCGCTTGGCGCGCTCGCGCGGCGGTGGGAGAAACGGCTCTTTCGCCATGCGTGGCGGCTGGCGGGTGATATCGATCTTGCCCGCGACATTGCGCAGGACGCCTGGCTCGATATTGCAAAAGGCATTGCCCGTCTCGGCGACAGCGCGGCGTTTCCCGCCTGGGCGTTTCGTATTGTGACGCGGCGCGCGGCCGATGCGATACGCAAGTCAAAGCGCCGCCGCGCCGGGATCGCCGCATACGCGGCGGAACCAAAGGCAATGTCCGCGACGGATGAGGTCGAGGCGCAGGCGTCATCGGCCTCGCTGGCGACCGCGCTCGCGGCTCTCCCGGCCGAACAACGGGCGGCGGTCGCGCTTTTCTATCTCGAAGACCTCAGCGTTGCGGAAATCGCCGCCGCGCTCGGCGTTCCGGCGGGCACGGTGAAGTCCCGCCTCATGCTCGCGCGCGACAAACTGAGACACGCGCTCGGCGCAACCATGGAGACTGAACATGAGCAGGCTTGACCGGCTGATTGAAGACGCGCTTGACGCGGAAGACCGCGCGATCTTCGCGCAATATGGCGAACAGGGGCTGTTCGGCCAGGTCGGCGGGCTGTTCACGGGCAGACTAGGCTGGGTCAACGCGGTGCAGGCGGTGACGCAGATCGCCCTCTTCGCCGGCGCCGTCTACGCGGCGGCAAAGTTCGTCGGCGTCGACGATCTGCCGCAAATGATCCGCTGGGGTGCGCTCGCCGGTCTGCTGATGCTGGCGGTCAGCGTGATCAAGCTGATGCAATGGCAGCAGATTCAGGCGAACCGCATCATCCGCGAGGTGAAGCGCGTCGAGTTGCAATTGGCGCGGGCGAAGGCGGCCTAGAGGGGTCGCCCGCTCTCCCCGAGAGGGCCTGGTTGATCGCGATCTTCCCGCTTTTCCATGTTTTGTCCGTCGGCATGACGGAGCACGGCGGCGACACTCCGTATACAGAGTGAAAGCGCGGGGGCGTCAAACCGGCCGTCGTTTCAAGGGCGCGTCGCCATCCTTGGAGACGCCGCGTGAAGAACGGGGCTCCTCAAGATGAGGAATTTCTTTGTTGAAACAATAAACTAACTCATCCTGAGAGGCTGTGACTTTTTTGGATTGCGTTGCGCGGCCGACGCTGTTCTGTGATTTGAGCGTTGGGGAACGAAGCATGGGCGAACTTTTCGATGATCTTGCTGATCGTCGCGCTCGCCTGCGAGACGGTCCTCGGATCGCGGCCTGGCCGAACCCATGGCCAAGGCGATCTTGAGCGCCTATGGGCGGCGGCCGAAAATCCATCTCCTCGACGGCGGCTATCTGGCGGGCGAGGACATCGACGCGGCGGCGGCGGCGGGCGGG
>JBGTLL010000077.1:0-7059 GCA_041744115.1 Parvularculaceae bacterium
CCGGTCGCCAGCGGCACCGGCGCGCGCGAGCTTGAAGATCAGTTCGGCGTCGACGCCGACGGCGACGGCAGGCTCGACGGCCTCGATCTTTTTATCGGTCCGCGCGCCAACAATGTTCCGGGCCAGGACGGTATCGCCGAAAGCCAGCTTCCCAATCGCCGCGTCTACATCAACAATTATTCGCTCGGCGCGCAGATCAACTGGGAAATCGACCTCTGGGGCCGGCTCACGGATGAAACGCGCGCCGCCTATCGCGACGCGACGGCAAGCTTTGCCGATCTGGACGCGGCGCGGCTGTCGATTGCGGGCGCCGTGACCCAGAACTGGTTCGGCCTGATCGAAGCGCGCCAGCAGCGCGAGCTTGCCGATCGCGACGTGACGGCGCGCGAAAGCAATCTGCGCGTCACCGAGCGGCGCTACGAAAGCGGCGTCGCGTCCAGCCTCGATGTTCGCCTGTCACGGTCGGCGCTTGGCCTCAGCCAGGCGAACCGCGCCTTCCGTCAGCGCGCGGAGAAGGAAGCCGCGCGCAGTCTCGAAGTGCTGCTTGGCCGCTATCCTGCCGCCGAACTTGAAGCGGCGGCGGCGCTGCCAGAGCTTCCGGCCCTCGCCGGGGCCGGGGCGCCGGGCGATATTCTTGCGCGCCGTCCTGACCTCATCGCCGCCGAAGCGCGAATGGAAGCGAGCGGCCTCAGAGCGCGCGCGGCGCGCAAGCAATTGCTGCCACGCCTGACCTTGACCTCGCAGATCGGCGTCGGCGGTCCCGACCTTGCGGACCTCCTCGATCCCGAGCGGATCGCGGGCAATATCGCGGCCGGGCTGTTCCAGCCGTTGTTCCAGGGCGGGCGCGTGCGCGCCAATGCCAAACGCCAGCGCGCCATCGCTGAGTCTTCGCTCCTCGCCTACGCGCAGACCGCCCTGCAGGCTTACGAGGAAGCGGAGAATGCGATCGCGGCCGAAACCTATCTCGCCGCCCGCGAGAGCGCGCTCAAATTCGCCTATGAAGAAGCGGCCGCGGCGGAAGAACTGACCGAGCGGCGCTACGCCAGCGGCACCGCGACCATCTTCAATCTCCTCGACGCGCAAACCCGCCGCATTACCTCGGAAAGCCAGTATATCCAGGCGCAACAGCAGCGCGTCTCGAACCGCGTCGCGCTCTACCTTTCGATCGGCGGCGACTTCATCAGCGACACGACGGAGTTGGCTTCGGCGAGTCCCGCGTCTTGAGCGTTAAATGGCGTCCTCTCCGGTCCTGCGTTCCGCCGCACAGAAAGCTCAAAATTATTTCGCCGCGTTAACCTTGTGTTAACAAATGCGGCGCATTCTCACCCTTGTCTTCTCCCGAGAGGACACCCCACCATACCCCACGATAGTGAGTAACGGCCGCGTTCCCCCCAAGGCGCGGCCGCCTCGCTGTTAGGGAGGCAAATTCGGGTGGATAAAGGCGCGGGCGTTTGCTATAGGCCGGGCGCTCAAGGCTATTCCCCGATAGCTCAGTTGGTAGAGCATTCGACTGTTAATCGAATGGTCGCTGGTTCGAGTCCAGCTCGGGGAGCCACAAAAGTCTCGCAATAGATTTAGTTCAGCGGTCAAAAAAATCGGACCCATTGTTACTATCGAACTTTTTTGCGTTTTTCGGTACGTTTGGACGGACCTGATCATGAAACTGTGTGTCAGGGAAGGCGTCGCTGAAGTGATCCCGCGCGGGTTCTTATCAGGTCGGCGATTTCTTTTACGGCGTTTCTATCAGACGCGGATTCCATAACCTCGGTTTGGGTATCGCCGATCAATTCGTACACCGCGCTTGTTAGCTCCTTGGCGCGCGTTTTTATGAAACGAAGCGCAAGTCCTGTTTCGTCAGCGAATTTTTCCCAATCACTCGATTTCAATTCTTCCAACGTGTGGCGCCTGGCAATCTTCATTGCCAGGCGCGGCGACAATTCTGGGTAATATACCGTTGACAGAAGATCATAGAGCGGTGCTAGTTCAATGGCGCCGTTCTCCCGATATAGCAGGCTGAAATTTTTCCCATGGGCGTCGGCATTGCCGATAATCAGGTTAAAGATCGCCGCGTCGAACAGTTTTAAAACTTCAACCGCCGGCCGCGACGCCGCGCGGCGCAGCAATTCGAAGCAATCGCGAAAGACGGGACCGCCATCGGCGGCGTATTTCCGGTCCGAAGTGAACCCAAGCGCCTGGCAAAAATCTTCCTGATGCAGTCGGCGCAAAACTCCGTCCTCGCCTCGAATACGGTCGTACCTTTTGACAAGCAGAAACGGACGTTCGCGCGCTACGCGGATTTCAACATCGGCGACAGATAGGCCAATTTTTTTCGCAAGTCGCATCGCGAAGGCTTCGTTTTCAGTCGTTCCGGTAAAACGTTTGATCGGCGGTTTCAGGATATGGCTTGTCGCCTCTCCCAGCGCCGGCAAGGCGATTTCGCCGTTGATGAGCGCAACCGGAATTTTCAACTGCGCGCCGGCGAGCGACAAGCGAAGGCCTTCCCGGCCTGCGAGAAACGGCCTCTTCGGCAATTCATCAAGCAGTTCGACGAGCGCGTTGTCACCCAAGGGTGCGTTTTGTTGGACGGAAGCCGGCGCCGGCGGCGTCTCGCCTTCCCGCCACAGCGTCAGGGCGCCGGCGACCTCACCGCCAAGTTCGTTTAGGAGTTTGAATTCGTTGCTGTGCGAGACGCCGAGCGCACCGGCGACGGCGATGCGCTGGCTTTCTTCCGGCAATAACCCTTCAAAAAACGGACGACATTCACGTCGGCTAAACGACTCTTCTCGTTTTGGCAGAGAGAATGACAGAGCCGGCTTTTCAGCATCGACGAGCCAGTTCGGAGCATAGGCAAAGAGCATTTCGCCGTGACGGTCGATTGTCAGGGCGCCGACGATTTCGCCAGACCACCAGACATTCAGGGTCTTGCTCATCAGCCGCCCCCGTCAGGTCCGATAATTTCGATATTGCAGCCGAGGGCGTTCAGGACCGCCAGCGTCTTACCGAGTTGCGCGGTCTCTTTGCCGGCCTCCAATTCAATGAGAAAGCGCAGGCCGACGCCAGCGGCGCCGGCAAGTTGGTCCTGACGCAGGCCTTGGCGCTTACGCAATTTGCGTATTGTTATTCCGATCTGTGCTGGCGTCATAAAAACTTCCCGAACGGGAACATAAAGGCCGAAATACCGAAAATCAAGAAAAATATTCCTGAACGGGAATAGTTGGTCTTGCGCAGTTCAAAAGCACAAAATTATTACCGACCAGGAATATAGCGCCGCACCGCTACGCCGACAGCAAAGCGAAGATTTTAACGTCGGGAAAGCTCGAGCGTTGCAAAAATTGCGGATTACGAAGCGCTCAATTCCTTCGACATTCGCCCTTCGATACGTGTTCACGAAGGGGAGCCAGACCCTTTCTTGGTGCTTTTCCTGTTCGTGCGGAGGGGGCGGGGAGTTGCGTGATGGCGAAGCGGGAAAAGATCGGCAATCGGCAATCGGTGGAAAAAGCGGGCCGCGATTGCCGGTTGC
Source organism: Parvularculaceae bacterium (assembly GCA_041744115.1). Taxonomy (GTDB): domain Bacteria; phylum Pseudomonadota; class Alphaproteobacteria; order Caulobacterales; family Parvularculaceae; genus Amphiplicatus. The sequence continues at coordinate 3,521 of JBGTLL010000077.1, forward strand.
CGATCGCCAAATCCCCGCACGATGCCGCGCCGCCGAACGCTGCCGGGTTTCCTGCCTGTTAACCACCCGCTGCTAGTTCTTTGGAGGGGGACAACCTCTTAGGAACCGTTTGTGATGGCCGGGATCTCCGCGAGAAAATCAATAAATAGCGCGCCCATTTCCGGGGCGCGGCTGATGGCGACGGCGCTCGCCGCCGGGGTTGGCGTGGTTGCGGTGATTTTTGCCGCCTTCACCTGGCATTACGACCGCACGGCGCGCAGCAACCGCCACGCCGAGATTGTGAATTACGTGTCGGCCGTCGGCCGCACGACCGCCTGGGGCGTCGATAAATGGCTGTCGGAGCGCGTGCATCTCATTTCCGGCCTCGCGGGCGAACTGTCGGCGCCGGCCGGCGATGCGCGCGTCGTCGATTACCTGAAGCAGAACATCTACCAGATGACATTCGTGTGGACCTATTTCGGCGAGACCGACAGCGCCTATCATATCTGGCCGGCCGACGACTCGCTCCCCGCCGATTACGATGCGCGGACGCGGCCATGGTATCTCGCAGCAATCGCCAAGGGCGGCGCGACCTTGACCGAACCCTATCTCGACATCTCGACCAACGTTGAGACGATCACGGTGGCGACGCCGGTGACGCGCGGCGGAAAGCTCGCAGGCGTCGTCGCCGCCGATTTCACGACCGAACAGCTCAGCGCCATTCTCGCCGAGACCGATCTTGGCGGGCTCGGCTATGTGTTCCTGATTTCCGCCGACGGGAAAGTTCTGTCTCACCCGGACAACGCCCTTGTCGGCAAAGGGTTGAACGACATTTTCGCGGGCCGCCCGCTGAAGATCGACGAGGCGGTGCAGAGCGCAACATCGGACGGCGCCAATAAATTCGTGGCGTTCGCAAAGGTCTCGGACAATCCGCGGATCGACTGGCGCCTCGCGCTCGTCATCGACGAGAAGAAAGCGTTTGCGGGCCTTGCCGAATTCCGCAGATCCGCGGCGATCGCCGCCGTTCTTGCGATGACCCTGATTGTCATCATTCTCGGCTTCGTCATTCACCGCGTGCTTGTGCGCCCGCTGATCCGGGCAAGGATCGACGCCGACGCCGCCAACGCGGCGAAGTCGGAATTCCTTGCCTCGATGAGCCATGAGATCCGTACCCCGATGAACGGCGTCCTCGGCATGGCAGAGGTGCTCCTCAACACCAAACTTGACCAGCATCAGCGCGAGCTGACGTCGATCATCGTCTCGTCTGGCGGGGCGCTGATGACGGTCATCAACGACATTCTCGACTTCTCGAAAATGGAAGCGGGAAAGCTCGGCCTTAACCCCCGCTCCTTCAACTTTCGCCAGATGGTCTATGACGTGGCGACCCTGATGCAGGCGCGCGCGCTTGAAAAAGACATCGAACTCGTCGTCCGTTACGCGCCGAACCTGCCCGAAGGCATCGTCGCCGACGAAGCGCGGCTGCGCCAGATCCTCGGAAACCTCATCGGCAACGCCGTCAAATTTACCGAGCACGGCTACATCATGATCAACGTCACCGGCGCGCGCAATGGCGAGGGCGCCGATCTCGTCGTCAGCGTGGTCGATACCGGGATCGGCATCCGCAACGAGGAGATTCCGCGCATGTTCGAAAAATTCGAGCAGGCGGACGCGTCAAACACCCGCCGTTTCGGCGGCACCGGCCTTGGCCTCGCCATCTGCAAGAACATTGTCGGACTGATGGCCGGCGAAATCGGCGCCGAAAGCGAAATCGGCAAGGGTTCGCGTTTCTGGTTCAAGGTGAATGTCCCGGTCGATGACAAGATCAAGGGCATGCCTTCGGTCAACGCCGCGACCTTTGACGGCGCGAGGATGCTTGCCGTCGATGACAATACGGTCAATCGGAGGGTGATTGAGGAACTGGCCGCCGGCTGGGGCCTTGCCGCGACAATTGCCGAAGGAAGCGCGGCGGCGATCGCGGCGCTCGAGAAATCGGTGGCGGACGGCGAGCGCTTTCACGTCATCCTGATGGATTATCAGATGCCGGACGAAGACGGCGCGGCGCTGACCGCGCGGATCCAGGCCGATCCGAGGTTCGAAGCGATCCCGGTCGTGCTGCTTTCGTCGGTCGATAATCCGCGCGTCAGCAAAGAAGGCGCCGCGGCGAAATTCGTCACCGCGATCTCAAAGCCGATCCGCCCCTCGCAGTTGATGGACATCTTGTCCCGTCTCCTCGCCGAGGACGCGTCGCGGTCGGTGATGCGTGTCGCCGAAGCGATGAAAGCCGTCGAATCGCCGCCGATCGCGGCGCCCGACGGGCGCCCGAAAATCCTCATTGCGGAAGACAACGTCGTCAATCAGCTGGTCGTCACCAATCTGATTTCATCGAAGCATTATGAAGTCATCATCGCCGAGAACGGCCGCAAAGCCGTTGAATTGTTCCTCGCGCACCGCCCCGCCGCGATCCTGATGGACCTTTCAATGCCGGAAATGGACGGGCTCGAAGCGACGCGGCAGATCCGGAAGATCGAGGCCGAGCGCGGATTTCAGCGGACGCCGATCATTGCCGCGACCGCTCACGTCCTTGAAGAGGACCGCGACCGCTGCCGGCTCGCCGGCATGAACGATTTCATCCCGAAACCGATCCGCAAACCGCAACTCGATCAGACGCTCGACAAATGGGTCGAGGGTGCAATCGCCTGGGCGGACGCCGCTTCCGCCTGATCTCAGCTGGTGATTGTCGCAAGGCTGGCCTGCGTCCGCGCGAAGGAGGTCAATTCTCCGCCCGCCAAGAGACCGTTGCGGTCGGCGTCGCTGGCGAGAAAGATTTCGATCTCGGCGCTGACGAATTCATCGCGGCCAAGCCGCTCGTCGGCGCCGGCGACGACCGCGAATTCGCGGATCGCGCGATCGTTGATGAGCGCCCTTTCGGACCGCGTCAGCGCCGGCAAAAACGTCCCGGGCACGGCGACAGTCTTGGCGCCGCCGACGAGATCGACGGCGACAAAACCGTTGAGGCGCGCGAGCTCCGCGGTGACGATTGCAAGGACCGAGAATTCGTCCCCGTCAAGCGCGCCGTCCTTGTTGAGATCGGCGCGGCCGAAAACGTGCGCAGCGTGGCGCGCCGCCGCCGCCGCTTCGAGTATCGTGACCGGCGCCCCGTAAGCTGGCCGCTGCGTATCGGCAAGCGTGTTGACGGCGCCGGCGCCCGCGGCGATCGCGGCGGCAAGGCCCGACAGGGCGAACTTATGAAACAATGCGACGACCATCGAGCGCTCTCCCACGGCAATTCTGACCCAACAGATCAGACGATGGGACGGTCGCGCCTTAAAGCGGCTCATTCACGATGGAAAAAGGGAGTTGTTGGGGCGATTGAGGCGAAAATCCGGCGGCTTCCGGTTCGCGCCTTGCCAGTTCGCGCTTTAGAGCAAAGAGCAATATCTCAGAATCGAGGACGACGTCACCCTGACGCAAGTCAGGGTCCAGAATGGCGAGCAACTCCCTCGCGGCTCTGGATGCTGACTTTCGTCAGCATGACGGAACGAGGTTCGTGTCCAATGCGG
>JBGTLL010000078.1:0-7326 GCA_041744115.1 Parvularculaceae bacterium
CGCAACTGCGCCTCCGGAGGAATAAGCGATCTGACGAGCTCGCGGTAGCGCGGCAGATCGTTGGTCGCGGCGACGCCCCCGATGATGAGGTAATAGTCGCTTAGGGCGTCCTTTAGCGCCTTGTCGCGAGGCAGCCCCAGGCGCTGCAGCTCCCCATAGGACGGCTGCGCATTCGTCAAGTCGAACCAGTGCGACGCCTGAAAGGCCTCGACGATGATGGTCCAGCAGTCGTCCGTACAGGGAGCCTTGTCGGCGAGCGGCGCGCGGACGCCGAGCCCGAACCCGGCGGCCTGGTCGATGAGGTTGATTCTGCGCACGGTCTCCGAGATGTCCTGCCGGACGTCGTCGCGCAGATTGGCGAGCAGCGTTCTTTCATGCGCGTGGGCGGCGCGGTCGGCGTTCAGGTTAGAGACCTGGATGCCGACGAAGACGCCGGTGACGACGATGACAAAATCAATGAAGATCGCCGTCCATTCCTGCTTCCTGAAATGCGCGATCACGCGGCGGAGGATCATGGGGTCAGCTCTTTCCGTTCCGTGGGGCGGGTTTTTGACCCGCCGTCTTTTTTCTCCGCCAGCGCCGGCGCCCGTTGCGGGAGCGTCGGCGGGCTGAAGCCCGCCCTTGTGAGAATGGGCGGGCGCGTCGGCGAGGATCATGGCCGCTTTCCCATCGCCGTCATATCGTAAGACGGCTCCGCGCCGGTCCGCAGGGCGGCGACGAAGGCGACGAATTTGGGATCGAGGCCCTTCATTGCGAAATCCTCCCACACGCGCTGGCCGCCGGGGGACGAGAGAACGGAGACAATGTCCTTGCGGACGTTATGCCACTGGGAATCCGGAAGCAGCCGGTCCGCGTGCAGTTCGAACATGACGCTGTAAATCTGGAAGAACTGCCCGACGAAGACGAAGAACTGCATGCGCTCGTCGGGATCGAGGCCGTCGAAGCTCTCAAGGCCGCGGCGGAAGACCGAGGCCGTCGCCGTGGAGCCGCACAAGACGGCGAGAAGCTGCCCCGACGCCTCGACAAACTGGTAGCGCGCGGCGGCGCGCAATTGCACCGTGTTCTGACGAACCTGCAGCGCCAGATAGAGGAGCGTCGGCGCGACGAGGACCGCCGCCGCGATCTGCGAGACGAGATAGACATCGTTCAAGGTCATGGCGCGCTCTCCCTCATTCGCACGCGAAATCGGTCTTGCCGACCGGTTTGCATTGCGGCGGGAAGCCGTGCTGGCGCCAAAAATCGAAGGCGCCGGACTTTTGGATGAAGGCCTTGAATTGCGGCGAGCGGCGATAATTCGCCAAGGATCGATCCCAGAGGGCCTGCGCGGACGGCAGCGCGTCATGGTCCCCGAGCGCGACCAGAATGTCCCCTCCAAGGCAAGTCTGGAGACTATCGCTTTCGTCCGGCTTATGCTTTCGAATATCTTCGATGAGGGCGCGATGATCGCGACCGGGATGTTTGTAGGCGTAGTAGAGTTCCCGATGGCGACGCCAGCCGGACAGATAGCATGGCCGGTTGACTTGCAACATGAACGCCAATTCTTCGTTTGACCGCGCGAGAAGCCCGAAATAGCCCGCCGAGGTGGATAGGTCCTTGCCGACCGATTCCCGCACCAAATCCATCGCCTCGTCGTCCCGCCCAAGAGCCGCGAGAGCGAATATGTGATTGTTCGTACAGGGAACGTGGAAAGGCTCGAATTTCCGGCATGCCGCAAAGGCCGCGAGCGCCTCGTCAAGATAGCCGACGCTGCTATAGGCGAGCCCGAGCCAGTTGAGGGCTTCGGCGTTGCGCGGATCGATCGCCAGCGCGCGCTTGTAGTCCTCGATGATTTCGGCATTGTCGAAGGGTCCGCGCAATTCTCCGTTGGCGTTCATCTTGAGCTTGGCTGTCACGGCGATCGCTGTCGCGCTTTTTGGCTCGATCGCCAGCGCGCGCCCGGCAAATTCAATGGCGCGCCGGTCCGCCGCCTCGCGCGTGACCGTCGTGAACTGATAATCAAACATCAGCGACTGCAGCGCGGCGCGCATTTCCCACGCTTTGGCGAATTGCGGGTCCTGGCCGATCGCGCGTTCGAGAAGTTGATCGGCGACATCGAGCCTGGTCCGCGCCTGGAACAGGGGCCGCGCCTCCAGGAACAACTCATAAGCCGTCAGATTGTCGGTCGGCGCCGCGACGAGGATCGCCGGCGCCGGGCCGACCCTCATCGCAGTGCGCAGCGCGCCGACGATCGCCTGCGCGATCTCTTCCTGGATGGCGAAGATGTTTTCAATCGTCAAAGTCCGATCGAACGTTTCCGACCACAGATGCGCGTCGGTTTGGGCGTCGATCAGCTGGGCGGTGATGCGGATCGTCTCGCCGGCCTTCCTGACGCTGCCTTCAAGGATATGCCGGACGCCAAGCTCGGACGCGATCGCCGGAACGCCGCGCGCCGCGCCCCGGAACTGAAACGACGAGGTGCGCGACGCGACCTTGAGGCCGTCGACGCGGGTGAGGACGTTGAGGATTTCCTCCGATATGCCGTCCGAGAAATATTCCTGATCCTTCCCCGGCGACAAATCCGCGAACGGAAGAACGGCGATCGAGGCGGCGGGCGCGTCGCTCCCGACAGTTTCGGCGCGCCGCGCGGGCGCTTCCTCGGGACGAGGGTCGTCGTTTGCTTCACCCCCCTCCTGGGAAGGCCGCGACGCGGCGGCCTCGACGGACGAGGGCGCCTCCGGGATCAGCCGGTCCGCGGCGAACAGAAGGGCGACCAGAGCGAGCCCGCCGAGGAGCGCATAGTCGAGCCGCCGGCCGGACTTCGCGGCGATGCTTTCGCTTTCCGGAACGTCGGCCGTGCGTTTCAAGCCCTCGGGCGTCAGTTCGTACATCCACGCGAACAGGACAGCGAGCGGAAAGCCGAGCGCGAGCAGCGAAATCACCAGCGCGTCGAACCACTGGGGCAGGCCGAGCGATCCTTCAAGCAGCGCCGAGACCTGCGCCAGCAGCCAGCCCATAACGGCGTAGACGCCCGCGACGCGAAAGACGTTCCGCCGGCGGAGTTCTTTCAAAAGACCGCCCATCATTCGCACGCGAAATCCTCTTTTCCGACGGCGCGGCATTGCGGCGGGAAGCCGTGCGTCTTCCAATAGTCGTAAGCGCCGCTCGCGCGCATGTGGCGCTTGAATTCGGGCGAGCGGCGATAGCCGCGCATGACGTCGCCCCAATGCGCGATGACGACCGCCGGCTCCTCATAATCGCCGAGCGCGTTGACCAGGAGGTTGGTGCGGAGCGACGCCTTGTTCTCGGCGAACAGCGCCTTGATTTCCGCCGCGAGCGCGGGGTCCGCCCGAGGATCGATCAGCGCATCGTAAAGCGCATTGAACTTCTGGAAGCCTTTGAGTCCCGGAACATTCAGCGACAGCAGCAAAAAGGCGTCGCGGCGCTTCAGTTCAGCAAGGATGATCATCTGCGCCGGCCCGACAGGGAAGGCGCCCTCGTCAATGGCCGCGTCGATCGTTTTTGCGGCTTCGTCCTTGCGTCCTCCTCCGATGAGTTCGACGGCGAGGTTGCCCCGGCAGGCGGCGAGAGCGGGATCGACCTCGACGCAGCGCCGGTGAACGGCCGCCGCTTTCTCGTTATCGCCGAGATAGGCGTAAGCGAGTCCCTGCCAGTTGAGGGCGTTGGCGTTCATCGGATCGCGCGCGAGCGCGCGTTCAAAGCCGGCGAAAATTTCGGCGAAATCGGCCGCCTCTCGGCCTTCGAGCCGTTCGTAGAAATGAATGAGCGAGGCGATTCCGAGCGCGAGGCTGTTGTCCTGGTCGATCGCCAGCGCCCTTTCGGCGAACTCGCGGCCCTGCTGACGCGCCGCGCGCTCGTCCTCGAACCGGAAGCCGTATTCGCCGCCGAATTGATGGATGGCGGCGCGGATCGCCAGCGCGTCGGCGAAATTCGGATCGATCGCGAGCGCCTCTTCCAGCAGACTATCGGCCTCGCCGAGATTGCGGCGGGCCTGGAAATACGCGCGGGCCCTCAAGAACAGTTCGTATGCTTCGACCTCGCCGGTGCGGACCGGAGATGCGGGCGCGGCCGTGGCGATCACGCCGCCGATTTTCGCATGCAGCGCGGCGACGATCGCGCTGGCGATTTCGTCCTGTATGGCGAAGACGTTTTCCGCCGTCAGCGTCCGGTTGAAATTTTCGGACCATAAATGCTCATCGGTCTTCGCGTCGATCAGCTGCGCCGTGACGCGAATGGCGTCGCCGGATTTCCTGACGCTGCCCTCGAGGATATGGCGCACGCCAAGCTCCGCCGCGATCGCTGGCACGCCGCGCGCGCTTTCCCGGAACTGAAACGACGACGTTCGCGAAGCGACCTTCAATCCTTCGACGCGAGCAAGGACGTTCAGGATCTCCTCGGCGACGCCGTCGGAAAAATGCTCCTGATCCTTCGCCGGCGACAGATCCGCGAACGGAAGAACGGCGATCGAGGCGGCGGGCGGCGGGTCCTTCGCGCCCTTCGAGACGCCTTCGGCGCCTTGCGTCGCAGGCTCCTCAGGGTGAGGAAGGTTGTTTGCTCCGCCCTCATCCTGAGGAGCGCCAGCTTGCTGGCGCGTCTCGAAGGACGCGGGCGCCGCCTCAGGCAGCATGCGGTCGCCGGCGAACAGCGCGACGATCAGCGCGACGCCGCCGAGGATCGCGTAGTCGAGCCGTCGCCCGGTCTTCGGCGCGATGCTCTCGCCTTCCGGGACGTTCGCCGTCAGCTTCATCCCCTCCGGCGTCATCTCGAACGCCCAGGCGAGGATGAGCGCGATCGGAAATCCCGCAAGCACGAGAACGATGAAAAACGTGTCCGTCCACGCCGGCAAGCCGAGCGGCGCCTTGATCGCGACAATCACCTGAATAAGGAGCCAGCCGACCACGGCGTAGACCCCGGCGACGCGGAAGACGTTTCGGCGCCGGAGTTCTGAGAAAAGCTTGTTCATCGCGCGCACTCGAAATCGTTCTTGCCGGCCGGGCGGAACAATGTCGGCCAGCCACTCTCGCGCCAGTAATCGGGAAGGCCGGCGCGGATGATTTCTTTCTTCAGCCGCGGATCGCAGCGCAGCGCCTCGTATCCGGCGACGCGCATCAGCGCCATCGAACCGACCCCGGGGTCGGTCGCCGCGAGGATCTCGAAGACGCGATCGTCGGCGCCGGCCGCCGCGAGCATCGCCAGCCAGTCCGTCAGCGCGATTTTCGGCAACGCCTTCGCCGTCTCGGGCGATCGTCCGCGCTCGGCCCAATCGAGAAGCTGGCGCATCGCCTCCTTGGAGACCACGCGGCCCTCGGGCATCGCCTCGGCGTAATTGCGGGCGTCCGCGTAGCGCCGGTCGGCGAGCGCTAACGTGAACAGCTGGTTGTAGGAGAAGGCGAAATCGGGCGCGTCGCGGAGCAACGCGAGGCTCACCGCGACCGCACCCTCGCGATCGCCGAGCTGATCGAGATGGATCGCTTCCCAATCCTTGAGCAGCCCCCACAAGGGTTCGATTTTTTGGCCCCGCCGCGCTTCCATGAGGGCTTCCTCCGCGCGGCCGACGCGATGCAGGAACTCCTGGAAATCCTCGAGTACTTCGACATCATTCGCATCGACCGCAAACGCGCGCCGATAAAACGCCTCCGCCTCCTCCCACCGCATTTCGTCGCGCAAATGGTCCGCCATCCCGCCAAGCGCCTCCGCCGAACCGGGATCGCGATCGACGGCCATGCGGGCCGCCAGCGCTTCGAGCCCCTGATATTCGGCGAGCACGAAAGGGTCCTGCGCTTCGGGAAAGTAGAAAATGACGGGCTCGGTCGCCTGAACGAGCCCTGACCAGGCGGGCGCATAATCTGGATCTTCCGCGGCGACCTCCTTGAACAGCGCGATCGCCTCGCGCAAATCGGGGCCGCGTTTTTTCAGGAGGCTGCGCGCCTTCAGATACTTGTCGTACGCCGCGAGGTTGTCGGTTTTCACCGGCGCCGGCGTCTCGCCGCCGCCGCCGATTTTTCCGCGCAGCGCAGCGCCGATCGCGCCCGCGATCTCCTCCTGGATCGCAAAGACGTCCGCCATGTTGCGGTCATAGGCCTCGGACCAGAGGTGGCGATCCTTCACGGCGTCGATCAGCTGCGCGGTGATCCGCAAGCGGTCGCCGTCGCGGCGGACGCTGCCTTCCAGCAGAAAGGCGACGTTCAGCGTGGCGGCGATGTCGGACGCGTTGTCGTCCGCGTCGCGGAAGGCGAAAGCCGAAGTGCGCGAGGCGACGCTCAGCCCGTCGATCTTGGCGAGGACGTTCAAAATCTCCTCGGCCATCCCGTCGGCGAAATACTCCTGGTCCTTCCCCGGCGACATGTCCGCGAACGGAAGAACCGCGATCGACGCGGCTGGGGGCGCGCCCTTCGAGACGCTTTCGCTGCGCGAAAGCTCCTCAGGGTGAGGAAGATTGTTTGCTCCGCCCGCATCCTGAGGCGCGCCGGCTTGCCGGGGCGTCACGACGGACGAGGGCGCTTCCGGCATCATGCGGTCGCCGATGAAAAGCGCGACGATCAGCGCGACGCCGCCCAAAATCGCGTAGTCGAGCCGTCGCCCGGTTTTCGGCGCGATGCTTGTCCCTTCCGGCACGTTCGCCGTCAGCTTCATCCCCTCGGGCGTCATCTCGAACGCCCAGGCGAGGATAAGGGCGACCGGAAAGCCGAGGAGAAGCGCCGACACGATCACCGTGTCGAACCATTTGGGCATGACGAGCGCGTTCTCAAGGACGCCCGCCGCCTGCGCGATCAGCCAGCCGGCGACGGCGTAAACGCCGGCGACGCGGAAGACGTTGCGGCGCCGCAACTCGGCGAACAGGTTCATGCGAATGACGGACCCCCGGGAGCTTGCGGCGATCTAGCATGATTTGGGGCGGTTTGCCGAATTCGGCGCGTGCGCGGGCCAATAGCCGATGGCGACCGCGTCAAGGTTCGCCGCCCTCGGGCCTTTCCTCCGCCATCAGGCCGCGAACCCGGTCGAGGACGCCGTATTTCTTGTTGAAGTCTTCGAGGGATTTCGCATTCTCCGCCTCGATTTTTTTCACAATCGCGGCGGCCTCTGGAATCTTCAAAAGCTCGGCGAACAATCCGTGCTCGTCGTAAAAACCGGCGTGGACGCAGATGTCGCAATCGGAGGACCAGACCCAGAGGTAGCGGAAGCCGGCGTCATAGGCGGCCTGGAAATTCCGGATCGCCGCCGCCCGGTCGCCGAGATTGCCGTGAAGGAGGGCGCGGTGGAGATGATCGCCCCACAGCACCGCGGGCCGCGCCTCGACGGCGGCGAGCGCGGACTGCCACAGGGCGCGCG
>JBGTLL010000079.1:0-2840 GCA_041744115.1 Parvularculaceae bacterium
GCTGGCGCGCCGGCGACCGCGTCGTCATTCGCGGGACCAAGGCGCCGCCGGCCGGCCAGCCGGACGGCGACGTCGGCGAGAACAATAATTTCGATCCCGTCTATTTTGACGATGTCGTCACCTTGTCGGCCGATCCCGCCGGCGCGGCGTTGACCTGGACTGGCGGCCTCGTCAACGACCATGACGGCGTCACCCTCGACGGCGTCGACAAGACCTGCTTCGTCGATAACCTGTCGCGCAACATCGCTTTCAAATCTGAGAACGCCGCGACCTTCCGGCGCGGCCACGTCATCACCATGATGACCGCGACCGGCTATGTGAAACACGCGCGCTATCGGGATCTCGGGCGCACCGACAAGAACACGACGGAATTTGGCGTCAAGGACGGGTCGCAATTCGTTCCGCGGACGCCGACCGACAATATCCGCGGCCGCTATTCCGAGCACCTCCATCACACGATGGCGGACTTCGTTTTTGAAGGATGCGCGCTCGAGGGATCGCCCGGCTGGCTGTTCTCGCATCACGGCGGCGGCTTTCACACGATCAAGGGCAATGTCGGCTACAATTCCTTCGCCTCGAATTTTGTCGCCGAGGACGGCGACGAAATGGGCGTCTGGGAAGAAAATTCCGGCGGCCGCACCGACGGCAAACACAGCATCTTGAAAAATATCGCGCGGGCCGCCAACAACGCCTTCCGCCAGGGCGCGGTCTTCGGCTGGCAGTCGCGCAATATCCTCGATCTGAACAATCGCGCCGCCGACTTCGGCGGCGGCTACGGCTCGGCGTTTTTCACGCGCAACGGGTTTTTGGTGCCGCGCGCGCGGCAATGGGTCCCGGTTCCGTTTTATCTGATGTCGTCCGAGCAGAACGACAACATCCCGATACGGAGCTTCGGCTTTGAGGCGGCATCGGGCTTTCGCGGCCTTGAAATCGTCAAGGGCGGCCCGGTGCAGAAGTCGGCGGCGCGGACGGTTCTCGCCGATCACGCCTATTGGGGCGTGCGCGACGGCGCTGAAATGACCTACACCGGTCACTACAATGTCTTCAGAATGAAAATCGACGCGACGCGCGAGGGCATCCATCATGGCAAGAACAACGCCGACTTCTCCTATATCGACTGTCACCTCCAGAACGCCGCGACCGGCTTTCGCCGCACCGCGCGTTCGGGCAACACCACGAATTTCCAGACCGTCGATCTCGGTCTCTTTCTCGTCAACATGACGTTCGCGAACTGCGCCGTGAACTTCAATACGCTCGATCCCGAGGACCGCGTGCTGCCGTCGCAGCCGTTCGTCGCGCCGACATTCGATTACGGCGCGATCCCGTTTCCCGGCGAGGAAGCCGGAACCATTCCGGTTTCGGCGACGATCACGGACAGTTTGGGCGCCTATGTATTCCCGCAGCCCTGGGAGGCGCTGCAGCTGTACACGGGAACGCAGATTGGCTGGGCGAATTCGGCCGCCGCCGAGCGCGGCTGGTACGATTACGCGGGCGCGAAGGTGACCGTCTATCCGTTTCATTTCGCCGGCCGCGACGAGACGGCGCAGCGGGTGAAGGATCTCGTCATCGCGATCGACGTCAATCTCCACAATAACCTCGATACGGCGTCGCGCGGGGTTTACAACCCCGCCGCGCCGATCTTCGGGTGATCCGATGGCGATCGTCCGCGCCCGGCATTTTTCGGACCTGACGGCGGCGGAGCTCGCCGCCTGGCGCGACCGCTGGCCGAATTTCTCGCCGGCGGAACTCGCCTCGCCCGACACCGGCGCGCTCGTCGTCGATACCGATACGCTCGACGCGCTGCAGGCGATGCGCGCCGACCATGGACGGCCGCTGCGCCTCACCTCGTTTTACCGCACGGCGGAACATAACAGAGCCGTCGGCGGCGTCCCGAATTCACAGCACCGTCTCGGCAAGGCGGCGGACATCGCGCTGACGCGCGCCGGCGACGGGCCGCTCCTCGAGGCGCTCGCCGTCAGACACGGCTTTTCAGGAATTGGCCGCTACCCGCGAGGCCGCGGGTTTTTCATTCACGTCGATCGACGCGCCGGGCGGCCGGCGCGTTGGGGACAATGGTCATGAAAGGACCTGCCATGAAAGTTCTGATCGCTCTTCTCGCCGCCGTATCGGCGCTCGCCGCGCCGGCCTTCGCGCAGCATCACGGCGGCGGCTTGCCGTTCGAGGCGGCGACCTACATCGCCTGCGCCGGCTTCATCGCCTACGAAATTTTCCGCATTCTCAATCGCGGCCTGAAGACGAATGTCGCCGACATCGCCTGCATCGCCAAGTTCGCGCTGATGCCGATCGGGATGTCGCTGTTCGGTTGGGCCGGCATGCTGGCGAGCGTCCTCGTCGCCGGCGCGATCCTCGCGCTGCCGCAATTCCTCCCGGCGTTGCGCGACGACCGGATCTGAAAAAGGGAGGCGCATCTTGTGCCGGAAGTCAGTTTCACGGGTGAGTTCGGCGGCCTTCTCGCCGGCGCGTTCGGCGCCGGATGCGCCGCCGGTTACGGATTTTACGCTTCCGTGATCGCCGCCAAATTCCAGAAGCTGTTCGACGACCGCATCGTCCTGATGACGCAGCTCTTCGACGACCGCGTGAAGCTGACGGCGGCGGAAAATCTCGCGCTCCGCGTGACGCTCGACCAGGCGCAGAAGCACTTCGAGGAATGCGAGGACCGGCTCGGCGAGCTGGCGGTGAAGGTGGCGCGGCTCGAAGAGCGGGAGGCGACGCGGCGGCCGCCGGGATCGACATGAGCAATATTCGCGCCGTCGAGTTCATCGGCGGCGATATCGGGCCGGCCGCGTGACCGCGCTCCCCCTCCTGGCGGGCCTCGCGCT
>JBGTLL010000080.1:0-12338 GCA_041744115.1 Parvularculaceae bacterium
TTTCCGCGCGCGCGACCGACGGATCGCGCCGTCTCGACGCCGGTTTCGCACGAGCGCCGCAAGGCTCCTGGCGCGCAAGCGGCGTCGATTACCGCGGACGGGAATTTTCGCTGAAAGGATCAGCGTCTTTCAATCCGGCCAGCAATGAAGGCGCCGTCGATCTCGTCTATCGTGGCGGCGAGGCCGCGGAACCCTTCCCCGGAATTTTCCTTGCCGGCGACATGACCGCGAAAGGCTCGATTGCGCGCGGCGCACGCTCGAACCGGCTCAACGTTCGCGCGGACGAACTGGCCTCCGGCAATTTCTCCCTGACGGACCTGGTCGTGGCGGCTGAAGGGCCCGCGGAAACTTTAAGTGTCCGGGCGACCGCCGCGCGCATCCTCATCAACGGCGTTGCGCCACTTTCGGGCGTCACGGCGGAGATGACAGCGCGCCTCGGCGACGAAGCAAGCCTGACGCTCGCCAAATTCGACGCCGATCTTGGCGGCGCGCCGGTCGTGCTGGCGGAGCCCGCAAGACTGGCGTTCAGCGATGGGGTTTCGGTCTCCAATCTCCGCGCGCGGGTCGGCGATGAAGGCGCTGTCGCCTTCGACGGCGCCTTCGCCAAAGCTCGCTGGCGCGGCCGGCTGGTCGCGACAAGTGCGCCAATTATCGGCGCCGCCTCGGCGATCGATCTCGATCTTGCTCTTGACACGGACAAAAAGACGCCCGCCGAAGGCGCTTTCACCTTGACATCGCTGCTGACCAGCACGGACGATGCGCGTCTCTCCGGCGTCTTCGCCTGGGACGGACAGCGCCTTCGCCTCCGCGATGATGACAGAACGCAGGCGCTCGATCTCGATCTTGTCCTGCCCGTGCGTCTGACGCGGTCGCCCGCGCTCGGCATCGAGGCTGAAGGGCCGCTCAGCGGCCGGGCGCGATATAAGGGGCGCGCCGAGACCGTCGCCGCCTTCCTGCCGCCGGCGCTGCAATCGATCGAGGGCGCGCTCGACGTCAGCGGCACGGCCGACGGAACGCTCGCCAATCCAGAGTTGTCCGGCGCGGTCACCGTCAGCGACGGCGCCTATACGGAGCTTTCATCCGGGCTCAGCATCGTCAATATCGACGCGACCGCGCGCGCCGACGGCGCAGGCCGCGGATCGCGCATCGACTTCGAGGCGACGGGCGCGGGGCCCGGGCAAACCGAAAAAACGATCACGGCGAAAGGCGCGCTGACGCTTGGCGACGCGCCGCGGCTTGCGTCGACCATCGCGTTCGCCGATGCGCGCCTCAGCGCTGGCCCGATCACCGAAGTCGTTGCGACCGGCTCGGTCGATCTTTCCGGCCCGTTCACTGACCTCACGGCGAAAGGCGAACTGACGATCAGCGAACTCGACGCCGAGGTCATCACTCCGGAACCGACGGGACTTGTCGATATCAATGTCGTTGCGGTGGGCGATGAAGGAAGGGCGACGACGGATGTCAGCGTCGCCCGCGAACCGGCGGCGCTTAGCTACGCCTTGCGCGTCGAAGGCGACGATCGCATTTTCGTGCGCGGGCGCGGCCTGGACAGCGAATGGCGCGCCAACATTGAAATCGTCGGGCGCGCCGACGCGCCGGTGATCCTCGGCAATCTGTCCCTGAAAGACGGCGAGATCGATTTCGCCGGCCGCCGCTTCGAGATGACCCGTGGCGAAATCGCCTTTGACCGGCTGTCGCCGAACAATCCGGCGCTCGATCTTCGCGCGGAGCGAGAGGCAGGGTCCGGGACGCTCGCCGCGATCGTCATCGCGGGACGCGCGAAGACGCCGCGGATCACGCTCGAATCAACGCCGGCTTTGCCGCAGGAGGACATCATGGCGCTCGTCCTCTTCGACAAGCCGGCGACAGAACTCTCCGCGCTTGAATCGCTGCAGGTCGCGGAGGGCCTTGCCGCGCTTGGCGGGATCGGTCCCTTCGGCGGACAAGGCCTCACCGGCACCGCGCGCCGCGCGCTCGGGCTTGACCTCCTCAATGTCGATTTCGACCAGGCCGACAGTTCGTCAACAACGCTGACGGTCGGCAAATATGTCGCCGACGGACTATTCGTCTCAGCGACGCAGGACGCGCGCGGCGAGAACGGCTCGGTCCGCATCGAGTACGAAATCGGCCAGTCGTTCACTGTCGAAACCGAGCTCCGCCAGGACGGCGACCAGAAAGTTTCGGCCAACTGGAAGCATGATTTTTGAGGCTGGTAGCGGGGGGCGGGCTTGAACCGCCGACCTCAGGGTTATGAATCCTGCGCTCTCACCAACTGAGCTACCCCGCCTTGTCTTTGCGAGGCCGCGTCTATACCGGCCCCGCCAAAGCCCCGCAAGGGCGGCGCTTACTCGCTGACCCGCCGGCGTCGCTCTTCTTTCGAGGGTTCGGGCGGGACGATGCGCGCGATGAGGCCGGTCTTCGGAAAAGGCGCGACGACGACCCGACGCAGGCTGTGCCAGCCGCCGCCGAGAAGCACCATGGCGGCGCCCATGAGGAGCAGCGTCAAGGCTGCTGTCCACGCGCCCGAGAGCCCGACTTTCGAAATGAGGAAGCCCGCCGAGATCAGCGCGTAAAGAAGACCCGCGACCAGCAACGCGCGCCGGTTGATCAGCAGCGAGACAAAGGCGAAGGCGAAGACAACGAACAAGGTCACCGCCGCCGCGCCGGTCTGCTGTTTCATGATCATTTCGGCGCCGACGGTCATCCCGAGCGACGCATTGAGGATCAGCGGCGCCGCGAACAAGTGCAGCCAGAACCCGTTGTCGGAAATGCGCGTGCGCCGCTCCGGATCGCGCGCATCGAAATAGACCCCGAGCAGAAACAGGAAGAGGCCAGCGTAGAGCTGCGCCGGCAGCATCAGCTGCTCGGCCTTTTCCGGCCAAGCGTAAAACGTCGCGGCAATGCCGACGCCGGCGAGCCAATAGGCGCCAAGGCCCATCGCAAAGGGAAGTTTCATCCGCGCGTAAAACGCGAAGATCGCGAGCGCCGTTGCGCCTGAAACGCCAAGGAAAAACTCCGACGCCTGACGAATGGCGCCTTCGACGCCGAGGCCGTCAAGCCGGTCGAAAAGCGCCTTGTCGATGCCGGTGACGACGCCATAGGCGGCCGCCGCCGCCACGCAGAAGAACGCTGTGAAAGCCAGCAGGATCACAATCGACGGCAGGAACAGCCGGCGTCCGCGCGCGAAGAATTCCGCCATCAGCCACATGACGGCGGCGTCGGCGGACGCGGCCCCCGCAACCAGGGTCAGCGCCCGGCGCCAGCCTTCGCCGCCGGCCTCCGCCGCTTCCTTGACCGCCGGCGCGAGCAACGTCGCCGTCGCAATCCCCAGTCCCGCAGCGAACATCAAAATGCCGATGCTGAGAAAGACGTCGTGGAAGTTGCGGAGGAAGCGAAGGTCTTCTTCGCCCGGCAAGGTTTGCGCCGCGACGACGCGGCTTTGCGTTATGGTGGTCATTGGCCCCTCCCAGTCGGAGCAACCTTATCACGGGATTTACGCCATCGCGAGGGCGACGACGTGGTCGGCGATTGCGAGACAGGCGGTCAGCCCCGGCGATTCCATCGCATAAAGACCGATATAGCCGCGCGTGCCGTGCGTTGAGGGACCGTAGATCAGAAAGTCGCCTTCCTCTCCCGGTCCCGTCGCTTTCGGGCGCTGACCCGCATAACCCGGATTGAGGCGCGAAGGGTCAAGATCCGGCCAAAAGCGCGACACGTCGCGCACGAAGCGGTCGCGGCGTGACGCGTCAACGCTGTAGTCGCCGAGGCTCGAATCCCACCCGATGTCGGGGCCCAGTCGCGCCTGTCCGCCAAGGTCGCGGGTATAATGAACGCCCTGGCTGTCGGCTGTGTGCAAGGGATAGATGAGACGCGAGAACGGCGCCTTGCCGGAACAGGTAAAATACTGGCCCTTCGCCGGACGCAGCGGCGGAATGAATTCCGGGTCAAGGCCAGATATGCCGCGCGCGATTTGATCCGCATAAAGACCGCCGGAATTGACGACGAGATTGGCGGCGAGCGTCATCGCGCCGGCGCCGCCGACTTCGATCTCCATTCCGTCCATGGTTACGCGTCCACCAACGACGGGCGACAGCAGCGACAGCACGCCCGCCGCATTCTCCAGATCGCCGAGCAGAGACAGCATCAGCCCGTGGCTATCGACGATGCCGGTCGAGGGCGACAGCAGCGCCGCCCGGCAGCGAAGGCCGGGTTCGAGGCGCGCGGCCTCTTCCTGTGTGATGAGGCGCAGGTCGAGAACGCCGTTCGCCTCCGCGGTAGTCTTGATGTCTTTGAGTTTCGGCGCTTCATCGTCGCTGGTGGCGACAATCAGTTTTTCGCAGTTCAGATGACTGACGCCGCGCTCGGCGGCATAGGCGTAGAGCATCGCCTTGCCCGAAACGCAGAACCGGGCGCGCAGGCCCCCCGGCCGATAATAGATGCCGGCGTGGATGACTTCGGAATTCCGCGAGGATGTTTCGGTTCCGAACGCCTCGTTCTTTTCAAGAACAATGACATCGCGGCCGGTGAGCGCAAGCGCCCGCGCGACGGCAAGGCCGATGACGCCCGCGCCGATGACGACTGCGTCGACGCGTTCTGGCATCTTCGCCTCAGTCCGTCGTCGCGACCCATTTCGGGTCGTCCTGCACTTCGCGTTCGAATTTCAGGAACTCGTAATAGCCGCAGCGCGACTGCGTCGGGAAATCGCGGCAGATGCGCGGACGCGCTTCATAGACCGTGCAATGCCGGGTCTCCTGGTCGAGAAACATGCAGGCCGATTTGAAGTGTTCGTCTGTCGCATGGCGCATGACGCGCGGGTTTTCCTTGTCGCCTTCCTTGGTGAATTTCTTTTCCGCCTGCCCCGGCGTCAAGCCGAAGAACTTCGCCAGCCGTTTCACATCCGTTTTGTTGGCCGGAATGTGCGTGTACGAGCAGCAATAGGCGACGCATTTAAGGCAGTTATAATGTTTTCTGGGCATCGGGGTTTCTGACGCGCTAAAATCTGCGCCGGTACTGGACGAAACCGTCGAAGGAGGCAAGCTTGTCATAAAGCAGCCGCGCTTCGCGGTTCTTTTCGTGGGTCAGCCAATAGACGCGGTCGAATTTGCGTCTCCTAGCCTCGCCATAGACGGCTTCAATGAGGAGCCGGCCAGTCCCCTTTCCGCGCTCGTCCGGACTGACGAAGAGGTCTGCAAGATAGCAATAGTCGCGCGTTGACCACGTTGCGGGGTGGACGACGCAATGAACTATGCCTGTGAGTGCGCCGTCTCGCTCGGCGACAAACGCAAAGAAGCGTTCGTCTTCGATGAGCCGGCGAAAGGTCGCCGCCGTCGTCGCATCGTCGAGGCGCGATTTGTAGAAATCGAGATAGCCGTGCCACAGCGGCCGCCATTCGGCCTCGTCCAAGGCATTCAACGCTCTAGTCGTCATCGCCCGCCATTCCTTCTTGACGTCTCATCGTCACTTTATCCTGAGCGACGCCGTAGGGCGTCCTGAGGAGCCCGGGTCCGGCCGCGTCCCGAAGGGCGAAGGCGATCGGGCTCCTCAAGATGAAGAGTTTCTGACTATTTGCACCTGGCGTTCGTTCAGGGAAGTCAGGCCGCGCCGGCCATCCGCCAGCCGCCGCGCTGCCGATTGCGCGCGGTGAGCGCCGAGAACGCGCCAAGACCCGCCGAGACCGCGATCGCGAGCGGCGCGGCAAGCGCGAAAGCGAGCAACGCCACCGCGGAAAATCCAAGAACCGCAAGGAAGAGGATGGCATCGACGAGACCGGTTACGACATGATCGTCCGTTTTCCCGCCCTTATGAAGTGAAATCGTCGCTGGTTTGCCCTGCATGTCACCCGCACCTACGCCGCAACAGAGTCCAGTTTAAGCGCACCCGCCGCGCCCCGTAAAGCAGTATCCGCGCAACACCGATATCGCTTTCATCCATTGAGGGAATATAGGATCGGGCAGACACCAAATTAACCCCTTCTTTCCGTAAGGATCCGGTCGTGGGCCGCATTGATTGCCGCAGTGCGGTTTTCGGCGATCTTCACCAGCGACGCCGGAACCCCGCGGGCGATCAGCGCGTCGGGGTGATTTTCGCGCATTAACTCATGATATTTCGAGCGGAGCGATGCGTCGTCGGCGTCAGGCTCAAGACCGAGAATGACGTAAGGGTCATCGAGATCCAGCCCCAGATGCGCGGCTTTCAGCCGCCGCCACGCGCCCCGATTGAGCTTGAAGGCGACAGCGGCGTCTTCGAGCATCGCAATTTCGCGCGGATGCGCCCTGCCGTCGGCGAGCGCCACGTAAAGCAGGCAGTCAATGACGTCTTCGAGAACGATCGGGTCGTCATCAAAGAGCTTCGCGACACGCGACACATAATGCTCAAAGCCCGCGACATCTTGCTTCGCGAGGTCGAAAATCATCCGCACCTTCGACGCTTCCTGTTCCGGGAACGCGAAGAATTTGCGGAAGGCGGCGACTTCATCGTCCGTCACAAAGCCGTCCGCTCTCGCAATTTTCGCCGACAGCGCAATCAGGGCGATCGAGAACGCCGCTTCGTCGCGCCTCGTTTTCATCGCAGCGAACGCCTCAAGCGCCGCGCCAAGCGTGCGCCTGCGCGCTTCCTCAATGGCGACCGCAATTTTGTCCCAGATGGTCATTAGCCTCCTCTCCCGATTTTCGGCGCCTCTATAGCAGACAACACCGCATGTCGGTCCTCCAAACATTGAGATAATAGACCGATCGGTCTATTGTGCGGCGTCAGTTGGAAGAACGGAGCGCAATCCGGTGGCCGCACGACCCATGGGCGACAGCCCCGAAGACAGTCTGGCCTTTCTCAAGCGGTCGGTAACAAGGTCCGGCTTCTCGACCCTTCTCGGCGCTGAACCGCTGCGGTGCTGGAAAGGCGAATCCGAACTGATCATTCCGCTGACGCCGTCCTTGACCCAGCATCACGGCTTTGCCCATGGCGCCGTGGTCGGGGCCGCAGCCGACAATGCGTGCGCCTGGGCGGCGGCCAGCGAAGCCGGCGATGTCGTGACCGCGAGCCTGACGCTCCACCTGCTGGCGCCGGCGAAAGGCGAACGGTTGCGCGCGAAAGGACAGGTGTTGAGGCATGGCAAGCGCCAACTCATCGTCCGCGCGGATGTCTATTCAGAAAATGGCGCCGAGCTACGCTTGGTCGCCACTGCGCTTGCAGCGATTGCCAAGGTCGAAAGATAAATGCGACACGCGGTTTTTGTGGAACCGGGCCGTGTTGACGCGCTGCCCACGCGAGATCGTATCGTGCAATGCGCGGTGCGCCTGTTTCAGGCCAATGGATACGCCGCGACCGGGGTCAGCGCCATCATCGACCGGGCACGCATTCCCAAAGGCTCTTTTTATCATCATTTCCCGGGCGGAAAGGAAGCCGTCGCCGTGGCGGCGATGAATTGGCTTTCGATCGAGGTCAGCCGGTATCTGGACGGGCTTGCCGATGAAGGCGCGACCGGCGCGGACATGATGCTCGGGATCGCAAAATATGCGGCCGCCGGTCTGAAAGATCCAAAATTCAAGCGCGGTTCGCTGGTCGCAGTCCTGGCGGCGGAGGCGATACCGGGTTCAGCAACAATCCAAAGGGCGGTTGAGAGCGCCGTAGTCGAATGGAAGGCAAGGCTGGCGGCGGGATTTCTCCGCGCGGGCGAGGCCAATGCCGACGCAAAGGCCGAGACGTTGCTTGCGCTCCTTGAAGGCGCAACGACGCTGGCGCGGGTTCATGGGCGGCCCGAACTTGCGATCGAAATCATCGAAAGAAGCATTCTCCCCGACCGTTGAGACGCGCATTTCGTGCAAATCGAGAACAGTTTCTTCAAAGCACACGCCTGTGGAAAAAAAAGAATCGCGAGCGTCTCCCGCTGCTTGCCGGCCGCCGCGCGCACGGTTTGCGCAGGGGCATTTTGGACATCATTGCAAAGACCGCGCCTTGCGCCACACTGCGTGCGCCCGTTCGTGGGACCGGGGTCTGACCAAGGGATGGCGGTGGACACGCTCTTTGATCAGTTGCGTTTGGCGGCGGCTGGCCTTGCCTGCGGCGGCGGGCTGATGATGCTGGTGTTGCTCATCGCCGAGGTCGTGCGGCTCTAGTTTTCAGGCGTCATAGCCGAGAATTGGCGACAGCCATTTTTCGGTTTCCGCGACGGACATTTGTTTCCGCCGCGCATAGTCCGTGACCTGATCTTTCGCGATATGGCCAACGCCGAAATAGAGCGCGTCCTTATGGCTGAAATATAGGCCTGACACAGACGACGGCGGCGTCATCGCGAAACTTTCGGTCAGGGCCATGCCGGCGTTTTCTTCCGCCGAGAGCAATCTGAAAAGCGTCGCCTTTTCGGTGTGATCGGGCTGCGCTGGATAACCCGGCGCCGGACGGATGCCCTGATATTTCTCGGCGATCATATCGGCAACGGGCAGCGCCTCGGCTCTTGCATAACCCCACAACTCGCGGCGGACGCGCGCGTGCAGGCATTCCGCGAAGGCTTCCGCAAGACGGTCCGCCAGCGCCTTCGCCATGATGGCGGAATAATTGTCGTTGGCTTTATCGAATGACGCCGCCAGCGCTTCTTCGCCGACGCCCGCCGTCACCGCGAAAGCGCCGACATAGTCGCGCTTGCCGCTTTCCTTCGGCGCGACAAAATCCGACAGGCAGTAATTCGGCGCGCCCGATTCTCGCTTGGCGATCTGCTGGCGCAGGCCGTGGAGCACCGCAATTTTTTCCTCGCGCTGTTCGTCCTTGTAAAGAACAACGTCATCGCCGATGGCGTTCGCCCGCCAGAAGCCGACAACGCCGTGGGCCGTGAGGCGCTTCCGAGCGATAATATCGGCGAGGAGCTTGCCGGCGTCGGCAAAGAGCGAGCGCGCCGCTTCGCCGACTATCGCGTCTTCAAGAATGCGCGGATATTTCCCGGCGAGCTCCCACGACGCAAAAAACGGCGTCCAGTCGATGTATTCCGCCAAGGTTGCGAGATCATAGTCGCGAAACGCCCGGACGCCGAGGAACGACGGCGCCGGCGGGTCGTAGTCCGACCAATCTATCTTCAACGATTTGGCGCGCGCTTCGGCCAGCGGGATCCGGGGGTTTTTGTCGCGACCCTGTTCATATTGCTTGCGGATGCGCACATACTCTTCGCGGACATCGGCAAGATAGGCGGGCCGCCGCTCTTCCGAAACGAGAGCGCCGGCGACGCCGACGGCCCGGCTCGCGTCCGTCACATAGACGACGCCGTGGTCGTAATTCGGCGCGATCTTGACCGCCGTGTGCGCGCGGCTCGTTGTTGCGCCGCCGATCATCAGCGGAATTGCAAAATCGAGCCGTTTCATTTCCGCGGCGACATGGCGCATTTCGTCAAGGCTCGGCGTGATGAGGCCCGAAAGCCCGATGATATCGACCTGACGCTTTTTTGCCTCGGTCAGAATCTTGTCGGCCGACACCATGACGCCGAGATCGATCACCTCGTAATTGTTGCACTGAAGGACGACGCCGACGATGTTCTTGCCGATATCGTGAACGTCGCCCTTGACTGTCGCCATCAGGATCACGCCATTCGGCTTGCCTTGCGCGAGGCCCTGCTCCTGCTTTTCCTTCTCCATGAACGGCGTCAGATGCGCGACCGCCTGTTTCATCACGCGCGCGGATTTAACGACCTGTGGCAGGAACATTTTCCCCGATCCGAAAAGGTCGCCGACAACGTTCATGCCGTCCATCAGCGGCCCTTCGATGACGAAAAGCGGCCGGCCGAGCTTGACGCGCGCTTCCTCCGCGTCCTCGACGATGAAATCGGTGATCCCTTTAACCAGCGCGTGTTGCAACCGTTCTTCGACGCTGGTTTCGCGCCAGGAAAGATCGGCCTCGGTCTTTTTTCCCGCTTCGCCGCGATATCTTTCGGCGACCTCAAGCAGGCGCTCTGTCCCATCGGCGCGGCGATTGAGAATAACGTCCTCGACAGGTTCGCGCAGCGACAATGGGATTTCGTCGTAGATCGCAAGCTGGCCGGCGTTGACGATCCCCATGTCCATCCCCGCCCGGATCGCGTGGTAGAGAAAGACCGAGTGCATCGCTTCGCGCACCGGCTCATTGCCGCGAAACGAGAATGAGATGTTGGAGACGCCGCCGGAGATTTTGGCGCCGGGGAGCGCCGCTTTGATCGCCCGCGTCGCCTCGATGAAATCGACGGCGTAATTGTTGTGCTCGTCGATCCCGGTCGCAACCGCGAAGATATTCGGGTCGAAAATGATGTCGTCCGCCGGAAAGCCTATGCTATCGACCAGCAGCCGATACGAGCGCTCGCAAATTGCGATTTTGCGCGCCGCAGTGTCTGCCTGCCCCGCTTCGTCGAACGCCATAACGACAACGGCCGCCCCGTAGCGCATGACTTTTTTCGCGTGATCGAGAAACGCCGCCTCGCCTTCTTTCAGCGATATCGAGTTGACGATCGCCTTGCCCTGGACGTTCTTCAATCCCTCCTCGATCACCTCCCATTTCGACGAGTCGATCATGATCGGCACGCGCGAAATATCGGGCTCGGACGCAATAAGGCGCAGAAAACGCCGCATCGCGGCGACGCCGTCAAGCATCCCTTCATCCATGTTGACGTCAAGGACCTGCGCGCCGCTTGCAACCTGCTGGCGGGCGACGGCGAGCGCTTCGTCGTAGTGGTCGTCCTTGATCAGCTTGCGGAATTTTGCCGAGCCGGTAACGTTCGTCCGCTCGCCGATATTGACGAAAGTCGGGAGGGTCATGCGTCGGCGTCCGCCGATTTCACCGCCGATTTCGGACGCAGACCAAGCATCATGCAGAGGGCGTAAGCGAGGTCGTCGCGATTGAGCGTATAGAAGTGGAAATGCTTGACGCCTTGCTCCGCGAGCGCGAGGCACTGTTCTGCCGCGACCGTCGCCGCGATCAGCTGCCGCGTCGATGGATCGTCGTCGAGAGTCTGAAAAAGTTTGACGAGGCGTCCCGGGACGGTCGCACCGCAAGCATCCGCCATCTTGCGAAGGCCGCCGAAATTCGTGATCGGCATGATCCCTGGCGCGATCGGGATTTTAACGCCGGCGGCGCGCGCGCGGTCGAGAAATCGGTAGAAGACATCGTTGTCGTAGAAAAACTGCGTCATCGCGCGGGAGGCGCCGGCGTCGATCTTTCGTTTCAAGAGGTCGATGTCGGCGGCGGCCGAGGCGCTATCGGGATGCTTTTCCGGATAGCAACCGACGCTGATTTCGAAATCCGCGATCTTCTTCGCGCCCGCCGCAAGTTCGGCGGCGTTGGCGTAGCCGCCGGGATGCGGTGTGTAGCGCTCGCCAGGGCCGCCCGGCGGATCGCCCCGCAGCGCGACGATGTGACGGACGCCTTCGGCCCAATAGTCCCTCAGCACGCAATCGACTTCCTCTTTGGTCGCGGCGACGCAGGTCAGATGCGCGGCGACGGGGAGCGCCGCCTCCCTGATGATGCGCGTCACCGTCTCGTGCGTCCTCTCTCGGGTCGATCCGCCGGCGCCATAGGTCACCGAGATGAAATCCGGCGCCAGGGGTTTGAGCTTTTCAACCGACGCCCACAGCTTTTGCTGCATCGCCTCAGTCTTCGGCGGAAAGAATTCGAATGAGACGTGGAGGTCGGACAAGGAGAATTCCCTTTCAGGCGGCGCGTTTTTTCAGCCGGCGGACGGTTTCCGGCGCCCGCGCAAGCCAGATCTTGACATTCAACGCATCCTTGCCGCCCTTTTCCGGAGACAGCGTTTCGGTTTTCACAAGATCGAGCCCCGACGCGGCGCACCACGCGGCGACCTCTTCGTCGGGAAAGCCGAGCCGCCGGTGCGCGTGTTCGGCGCGCAGGAATTCAAGTTCATGCGGCGCGAAATCCGAAATGATAAGGCGCGCGCCGGGCTTGAGAAGCCGCGCGGCTTCCCTGACGGCGGCGCCGGGTTCCGCGAGATAATGCAGCACATGATGGATGCAGACGACATCAGCCGCCGCCGTCTCGATAGGCAGCGAAAAGAGATCGCCGTGCCGGACCTGCGCGTGGGCGACGCCGGCGCGTTCAAGATTGTCGCGCGCAACCGCGAGCATTTCGCGCGAGAGGTCAAAGCCGACTCCGCTTTGATAGGCGTCGGAAAAAACCGTCAGCATACGGCCTGTCCCGGTGCCAAGGTCGACAAAGAGTTCGACCTTGTCTTCGTCAAGGAGCGCGCGCATCCGATTTTCGACGGCGGATTCTTCGATCTGAAGGCCGCGCACGCGGTCCCATTCGCCGGCGTTCTTCTCGAAATAGGCGGCGGCGACCGCGGCGCGCGCCCGCCGGCTCTGCTCGAAGCGGTCGCG
>JBGTLL010000081.1:0-4903 GCA_041744115.1 Parvularculaceae bacterium
GCCGAGGCGCTGATCGCGCGGCTCGACACCGCCTACGCGGAAGGAACGCCGGCGCGCCGCCTTGCCGCCGCGCTGTCGTCCGTCGCGGAGGACACGGCCACGCTGCGACGGATTGAACAGAATATTTTCGCCTATTGGCCGGCGCTGATCGACCGGCTCCGCGACCAGTTCAACGCAGAGATCGTCGATATCGACCGGCTGCCTGACAATCTCAAGCGCCGCTATCTCTCCGCGGATGGAAAATGGCGCATCGACATCTTGCCGGAAGCTGACGTGCGCGACCCTCTGGCGCTGAAGGAATTCGTCCGCTCGGTCGAAGCGGAATTCCCGGATATCGCGGGCGGCGCCATCCAGACCCAGAAGGCGGGCGAAGCGATCTCGGCGGCAATGCTGCAAGCTTCAGCGATTGCGCTCGCGATTATCGCGCTATTCCTGCTGTTGGTGCTCCGCCGGCTTGGCGAAGTCGTCTTGATGCTGTTCCCGCTGATGCTCGCCGCCGTGCTGACGACGGCGACCGGCGTCCTCCTCAACATTCCGTTCAACTACGCCAACGTTATCGTGCTGCCGCTTCTCCTTGGCGTCGGCGTCGATAGCGGCATCCATCTGGTGATGCGCCAGCGCCAGCTCTTGGCCGGCGAAACGGTGTTCGGCGCCTCGACGGCGCGCGCGGTCCTCTTCTCGGCGCTGACAACGATTGCTTCATTCGGCAGCCTGATGCTCTCCGCGCATCGCGGCACCGCAAGCATGGGCGAACTGTTGTCGATTGCGATCGGTTACACGCTCATTTGCACGCTGTTTGTGCTCCCCGCCGCCTTCCGCCTGTTTGAGCGGCGCAAACACGGTTAAGGAAACGTCACTCACGGGAAGTTGTGACCGCCGCGCTCCATTCCCGCCGCAATTTATTTCTACACCGCGCGCTCCGTTGTGCGCCAGTTGAGGAATCTGACGATGAAAAAGACGTTGTCCGTGATTGCCGCCGGCGTCGCTGCCATGACCCTGGCTGCGCCCGCCGCCTTCGCGCAGGCGGACGCCGCCGAGGAAGCAGGCGCTTCGGTCGATGAAGCGGTCGCCTTTGCAAAAGACCTGACGGCGAATGCGACGGCCGCCCTCACCTCGGACAAGCCCGAAGCCGAACAGCTCGACGACTTTCAGCGGTTTCTCGGCGACGGCCTTGCGCTTGATGTCATCGGCAAGTTCATGATCGGCGAACAAAGAGAATCGATGACGGCGGATCAGCTTGCCCGCTACGACGCGGCGTTCCCGCCCTACCTTACCCGTCTCTACGCCGACCAGTTCGCTGAAATTGTCGGGCGCCCGCTCGAAGTCGTCGACGCCAAGGCGCTCGGCGCCCGCGATGTCATCGTCAGAACCGAGTTCACGCGAAAGGACGGCCCGCCGATCAATGTCGACTGGCGCATCCGGAAACTGCGTAGCGGCCAACAGCGGGCGATCGACATCATCGTCGCCGGGGTCTCGATCATGCTGGTGAAGCGCGAAGAGTTCTCCGCCTTCATCGCGAAGAACGGCATCGACGCCCTGATTGCGCGGATTGAAAAGGAAGGCGCGGCGTAGAGCGTCGGGCGATAGATCGCAACGGTTTCGCTTGCGGCCATCCTTCGAGACGCCGCGTGAAGAACGCGGCCCTCAGGATGAGGATTGTAAGCGTTGTAATCCTCAAATCCTCATCCTGAGGAGCGCGCCTCCCTCACCCTGAGGAGCCGCCGAAGTCGGCGTCTCGAAGGGGGCGCGCGTCTCGAAGGATGGGCGGCGGGCGTGACGCGAATTTTGCGCCCGCTGCTCTAGGCGGCTCAGACAGCCCCGGAAGCGAGCAGGAAAGACCGCAATCGGCAATCTGAAAAAAGAAGCATTCCGTTTGAAAGCGCCGGTGTCAGAACCAATACGACTTGGAAAGCCGCTGGAGAAACAGCGGCGACGTCGAGCGCTGCATGTTGACGGTCCAGTTGAGGCCGTCGCCGAGCGAGGCTTTCGCCGACTGCTCTTCGATCGCGAAGCCCTCGCATTCGATCCTGACCCAGAGCGTGGCTTCCGCCGAGCGCGCCGGAACGCCGGCGCGGATGATCAGCGAATCGCCGCGGACAATGAGATTGCCGCCGGCGCTGCGGAAAATGTTGAAGGTCTCGTCGGTGTCGGCGTTGTGGAGGCGGCCGCGCAGAACGCCGCGCCGGATCATCGAATTGACGTCGGAGGGAACGCCGCCCGGAAACACGATGCTGATTTCGACGACATAGCGCGCCGCCTGGCGGGCCTGAACGTCGATCCGCTCCTCGATTTCGATGACGCGCGATTCCCCGGTCTGGTAAGCGGCGGGGACGATACTGGCGGCGGCGAACGCGGCTTCGCGGTTCATCGCGATCGGTTCAAGGTCGGGCAGCATCGATCCGGCCGGCTGCAGGCCCCCCGCAAGGTCGGCCGGAACGGCCGTCATCAGGACAGCGAGAAGGCCGAACCCCTGCGCGAACGCGCCCTGGCGCGTGATCGGCTGGAAATAGAACGTCGACAGCGCGCCAAAGCCGATCAGCCCCAGCACCACCATCCACAGCGGGATATTGGGGACGCCGAGAATTTCGCCGACGGCGGCGACCCACTGATTGACCGTGTAGAGCGAGGAGGCCTCGCCCTTCTGCTGATAATCAGTGACCAGCGCCGCGACGATGCCGGCCGCGCCGGCCAGTCCGAGGCCCGCGATGTCCAGAAAGCCGAATTCGCCCGGCGTCTTGATGCCGTGCTTTGCGCCGTATGCCATGAAATTCCCCTACCCGCGATTGACCCCGGCGACGATCCTATCGGCAAAGGAGGACGCGGCAAAGTGCGCGAAATCCACGCCCCGGCGCGAAATGGCGCCGGGGGCCGGGCAATAGGGAATGGGGAATGGAACATTTTCCTTCCCCATTCCCCATTCCCCATTCCCCATTCCCTCCTTATCAAGCTCGCCTATCCGCCAAACTGGTGATATCCTCACCGACTCAGGGGTCTTTGGTGCGACGAGGGGGTCGTCACGACAATGAAGTTGCGTCCGCCGCCGATGTTTGCGTGCGCGTTCGTCGCGCTGGCGACGGCTTACGCCGTCGGATTTTATGCCGCCGTCTGGACCGACGCGGACGCCGCCGAGAGCCGTTTCGATGTGCTGCGCAAGGGCGGCTATCCGGGCGCGGCCGAAGGCTATGGCCGTCAGGTGCTCTCGCTCAGGCGCAAGGACGGTTTTTCCGAAGAGGCGCTCGCGCCGTTCAAGGCGGAAGTCGCCGCCGCCGCCTTCGATAGCCGTCACTACAAGCGCAGCGCCGCGCTCTACGAAGAGGCGCTTTCCTCGGACTGGGCGGAGAGCCTCGGCGAAATCGAGCACGCCATCATCGAAGACCGCCTCGCGCGGTCGCGCATTATCGGGCGCGACATTGCGCGCGCGGTGTCGATCTATTCGGAATTCCTCGAACTGTCGGGCGACGCCGCATCGCGCGGCCAGGCGGACGCGGATCATACGGTCCAGTCTTTCTACGCAAATCTCATTACGTCATCCGGCACGCTGTTCACGGAAGCGCTGAAGCCGACCGGCAATCCGGAATATTTCTCCGGCGCGCGCGAGGCCAGGCTGTCGGCGGCGCGCGACATGACCAAGGTCGGCGCGTTTTTCGCGATGAGCGAGGACGGGCTTTACGCCGCCGCGGGCCTCCTTTCGTCGGCGCTCTCGATCCGCAACGACATTCTCGGTCTTGATCATCCGGATACGGTGCAAATCGCGCTGATGCTGGGCCCCGTCTATCAGCGCATGGGCCGTCTCGAAGACGCGGAAAAACTCTATCTCGACGCATTTCACGCGCAGGAGAAAGCGAAAGGCGCGAACAGCCCGGAACTCAGCCTCTATATCAAGCTCCTCGCCGGCATCTATGAGGCGCAAGGGCGCGCGACCGAAGCGCAAGCGCTGAATGAGCACATGCGCTCGCTGTTCCGCGACGCGTTCGGCGCGCAGCGTTACGCCGCCAATCGCGTGCGCGACCGCAAGCTCGACATCGACCGCCCGGTGTCGCAGCAGTTTCCGCTGAACGCGTCCTATGCGCCAGCGGACCTCATCCGCGCCGTCCAATATTCAATTCCGCTGTCGAAGAATGCGGATGTCGAGGAAATGAGCCTGCGCCTTGCCGCTGATCCGGACGAAGACGCCCGCGAGTCGAACCTGCCGGTGCGGCTGGCTCAGCTGATCTCGCTCTGCCGCTCCGATTCCGGCGAGCGGATTTCGCTGCGGTCCGGCTATCGCGCCTATGGGACGCAAAAAGACCTCTACGCCCGCATCGGCAGCCGCGGCACGGTGACGCCGCCGGGGATTTCCGAACACCAGCTCGGCCTTGCCTCCGACATCGACGTCGAAGGCCGGCTGATGCGTCACAGCGACAAGACCTATCAGTGCTTTGAGGAAAACGCCTTCCGCTTCGGATTCATTCTCTCCTATCCGCCGGGCAACAATTACCTGCCCGGCAAGGACACCTATGAGCCATGGCACTGGCGCTATGTCGGCATTCGCACCGCGCAGCTTTATCGGGAAGCCGGACCGATCAACAAACCGCAGGAATTTCTCGCCGCTCTCCCCTGCTATCAGGAGCGCGCCATATCGTCCGCGCTCTCGCCCGCCGGCGAAACCGATGTCTGTCTGGAAGGGCCGGTCCTGATCGCCGCGGCGGCCGAGCGCGCGGCGGACAACAAGATCGCCGAACACGAAGTCGAGGCTTCGGCCCGCAAATTGAATAATCTCGCGCATAGCGGCCAACGCTAGACGTCGATGTCCCTTTCCGGCCGCGAGGTCCAGGCCGGAGCCGATGATTAACCCTGATACGGGACAGCCGAAGGCGACGATCGCCTGGATCGCAGCTGCGGGCGGCTCGGCCGGCGCGCGCGC
>JBGTLL010000082.1:0-1749 GCA_041744115.1 Parvularculaceae bacterium
GCTCGCGGCCGGCCGGCGAGGCGAGGCTTCCGGGCGGGGCCTTGCGGTTCACCGCTTCGGCGAGCCGCGCGACCTCGCGCTCGATTTCGGGCGCGGTGACGGCGCCTTCGGTCTTGCGCATGCGGTCGAATTCGCCGCCCCGCAAGACGACGAGATTGTCGGTGACGGTCGAACGCGAAAAACCTTTGGAGATGAGACGCGAGGCGTCGGCTTGCGCTTTTTCAAGGGAGACGCCCTTGCCGATCGCATCGACCGCGGATTCGGCCGGATCGACATGCGCAAGGTCCGTACGCCCCATATAGGAGATCGCGAGCTCGCGGAAAATATAGTCGAGGATCGACGTTGCGTGCTTGATCTGGTCGTTGCCGGAAACCGGACCCGACGGATCGAAGCGCGTGAACACATAGGCGTCGACAAACTCCTCCAGCGGCACGCCATATTGCAGGCCGAGCGAAATGGCGATTGCAAAATTGTTCATCAGGCTGCGGAAGGCCGCGCCTTCCTTGTGCATGTCGATGAAGACTTCGCCGAGCTCGCCGTCGTCGAATTCGCCGGTGTGGAGATAGACCTTGTGGCCGCCGACGATCGCCTTCTGGATGTAGCCCTTGCGGCGGTCGGGGAGGCGCCGGCGTCCGGGCGTCCGCTCGATGATCCGCTCGACAATCCGTTCAGCAACGATCCGCGACTTTTCGGCGGCGGGCGCCTGGCTGAGGATTTCCGCGAGGTCTTCCTCGTCGTCTTCGGCCTCGGCGGAGAGAAGCGCGGCGGCAAGCGGCTGCGACAGTTTCGATCCGTCGCGATAGAGGGCGATCGATTTAAGCCCCAGTTCATAGGCCTTGAGATAGGCCCCCGCGCAATCGGCGATCGAGGAACGGTTCGGCAGGTTGACGGTTTTCGAAATCCCGCCGGAGACGAAAGGCTGCGCCGCCGCCATCATTTCAAGATGCGCGTCAACGGAGAGCGCGCGCTCGCCGATGCGCCCGCAAGGCGTTGCGCAGTCAAAGACCTGATAATGTTCGAGCTTCAGATGCGGCGCGCCTTCGATCGTCATCGCCCCGCAGCAATAAAGGTTCGACGCGTGGATCTCCTCATCGGCGAATCCAAGGTCGCGCAAGACCTGATAGCCGGTCGCCTGCATCTGGTTTTCGGAAAAGCCGAGAATATGCCGGCAGAAATCCTCGCCCAGCGCCTGCGGCGTAAACGCGAACGTCAGGTCAAAGGCGAGCTTCAGCCGCTCGTCGAGCGCCTTCAGGTGCTTGTCGGTGAACCCTTCGCGCAGCAGCGCTTCGGGAAAAACGCCGGGCGCGCCGTCGATCGTGCCGCGGCCGACGACATAATCGGCAATGTCGCGGATTTCGCGTTCGTCATAGCCGAGCGCGGCCAGCGCCGCCGGGACCGAGCGGTTGACGATCTTGATCTGGCCGCCGCCGGCGAGCCGCTTGAATTTGACCAGCGCGTAGTCGGGCTCGATGCCGGTCGTATCGCAATCCATGACGAGGCCGATGGTGCCGGTCGGCGCGATCGCCGAGACCTGCGCATTGCGGAAGCCGTTGAGGCTCCCGAGCTCATAGGCCTCGTTCCAGACGGTCTGCGCGCGTTTGGAAAGCGCCGGCCACGGACAGGCCGCGGCGTCGAGCCCGCGCGGCGCGTGCTTCAACCCTTCAAACGCGCCGCCGGCCTTGACGCCGACCGCGGCGCGGCGGTGGTTGCGAATGACGCGCAGCATGGCGTCGCGATTTTCGCGCCAGA
>JBGTLL010000083.1:0-5283 GCA_041744115.1 Parvularculaceae bacterium
GACGTCACCCTGACGCAAGTCAGGGTCCAGAATGGCGAGCAAGTCCCTCGCGGCGCTGGATGCTGACTTTCGTCAGCATGACGGAAGAGGCATGACGGAACGAGGTTCGTGTCCAATGCGGATTAATTGCGCCCCGCTCTAAACGTTGATAACCTGCATACCCCGTCCGTCGTCAAGCTGTTGGGACAAAAGTCCCCGGCTTCTGTTGCCAGGCGCCGGGGGGCCCCGCCTGACCCTGGAAAGGGATCAGGACTTCAAAGTGAGCAGCTCAGCCGCATTACGCAGCGAGAGCGAACTCTTCCGAATAGTTGTCATTGGCAACTATCAAGTTTGGTCCAATAACGGAGACCATCCGGGCGAAAGCTTCGTCTTTAGACGTCCGTCGATCCTGCTTCGGCCCCGCCGAAAGCCCCGTTGAAATAACTCGGGAGCCTTTGGTGGAGCCGCCGGGTGCCGCCCCCGGGTCCGAACCGCTTATTACACGGGCCATTTATCGCCGTAGCTGGCAAGCCAGCCCGGTCAACATAGGCGTAAAAACTGAATTTTTAAAGGGGCCGAAACCCAAAAAAGCCTGTTTTGTCAAACGCCTGTTATAATTTCGGCCTAGACGAACTCCGTGCGCCGATGGGGGCGTGACGCAACAGGTGCGCCGTGGAACCGAACGATTTCAAGAAGTGGCGAAAGATCCTGAAGCTGTCGCAAAAGGAAGCGGCCCATTCGCTCGGCCTCAAGCGACGCATGATTCAGTACTACGAAAAAGGCGAGCGTGACGGCGACAAGGTCGAAATCCCGCGCTCGGTGCGGCTCGCCTGTTTTGCGCTGTCGGAAGGCGTCGAGGATTACCACGGCCCCAATCGCAAGATTAAGCGCCGCGACGACAAGCTGAAAAAAGAAAAAGAAATGGTCGAAGCCGGTTAAGGCTCGTCGCCGGAAGCATTTTCGTCGACGGCTGCCTCTTCCGGCGCGCCCGCGGGATTGAATTGAAGCTCCAAGGGGCCGCTCTGGCCGGCCGCGCCGGCAGGCTCGCCGGTTGACGGCGGAATGCCGGCTTCCCCGCCGGCCGGCGCGGCGATCTCCGGGTTTTGAAATTCCCAATAGCTCTGCGCCGCGCGCGCGCGCGCGATCCCGGCGCTGATTTCCGCCGCCTGCGGATGATTGGCTGCGCTTTCCAGCCGCACAAGCGCCGCCTCGCCCTCAGCGCCGAGACGGAACCGCAGATAGCCGAAATCGAAATCCTTGGCGTCGATTTTGCGCGATAGCAGCAATTGCTCCTGGCTTTTCGCGCTCATCGCCCAAGTGTTGAACAACGGCGACGACAGCGCCAGCAGCACGACCACCCAGACCACAGCCATCAGCGTATTGAACGGCGCGACCAGCGGCATCCAGCGCCTGGCGTTCCAGTTGAGTTCGGTGATCAATCCGGCGATCAGGACAATGCTGTAGGCGAAAGAAAGCGCGGTCATGGCGAGGCCGCCGATCCGCGGCGGCGTCAGGCCGTATTCGCCGATCCGCATCCACAAGGCACAGGACGCAAGACCGGTGTAGACCGGAAAGGATGCGATCGCGATGATGGTCGCCAAACGCAGCCAGGCTGGCGGCGGGCCGCCTTCGCCATTTTGATAGACGCCGTTGAAAACCAGCATCCCGGCGAATGCGAGCAGCAGGATGACCGCGCCCGGCCGATCGAAAAACAGGTCCGAATCGAGAATGGCGCCCGGTCCCTTCAGCGCCAGCACGACGAGAAAAGTGACCGAGAACAGCGCCATGATCGGCATCGCGATGCGCGAGAACAGGAGAAGCATGAACCGGAGCGCGCCGAGCACCGCCTGCTGGCCGCGGATCATCGCGATCGAAAGCCCCCCGATGGCGCCGAGGAAGGGCAGGATGAACCATGGTTCGTCAAACAGTTCGGAAAAGAAGCTGACATCCATCTGCTTCAGGAGCGCGGCCCACGCGAAGAGGAGAATGAGCGCAAGGCCGGCAAAGAGTTTCGCGCCGCCGGCGATCAGCGGCAAGGTCAGCCCGTGAAAGAATAAAGACGTATACTGAGGTTTGGCGCCGGTTTCGAGCGCGGCCTTCGCCAGCGACAGCATGAGGTAAAAAGCGAGCGGCGCCGACAGCAAGAACCAGAACAGGAATGGAAACGACTCGACCTCGTAACCGTTGACCCCATCGGTCGAGGCCATGAACCAGCTCGGTCCGGCGAGAATGGCCGCGATCGTCGCCGCCGGAACGATCGGCCGCAGGAAATCGCGCCGTTCAGACAACAGCAGCCAGCCGGCGGCGAAGGCGACAATGCTTTGCAAGGTCGTGATCGACAGCGGCGACGGCGTCGAGACGTCGATCCAGCGGTCGGTGATCCAGTAGACGCCCCCCCCGGTCGCGAGACCGACAATGAGGCTCAAAAGCCCGAGACCCCGGCCGGTGTCGGCGCGCTCAACGGGCGATTGTTTTTTGGCGACTTCAGACATGCCCACCCCTCGACCGGAGACTAGCACGCGCCGCCTGAAGCGCCAGACCTCGGCGGGAGGCCTCAGTTAACCATCATGAATTAACCATAATCAGGCCCCGCGTCGCGCGCGCCGCCCTTCAAACCGCCCCGCAAAAAAATATTTTCAAAAAAATGCGTGGGACCTTGTCACACTCGGGGGGTCTCGTTCGTCTTACTTGCAAAGGGCGCGTTTTCTTGGCGCGCGGTTTGACAAGTCCGGTTGGTCGCCGGTCCGGTTCTGATGGGCTGGCCGGCGATGCATAGAGAACAAGCGGGCGGCGCAAGGCGCCGTTTTCGCGGGGCGCGCGGCTGCGCGCCTCGCCCCCGATCGGCGGTTGGTGCGCCCCGAATTTCGGATTATGACACGACAGGACGGTCGATCCTCGCCCCGGAGATTTTCGAAACTGATGAAGCAATATCTCGACCTCTTGAAGCGCGTCCTTGATGAGGGCGATGACCGGGCCGAGCGGACCGGAACCGGCGCGCGCTCGATTTTCGGCCATCAGATGCGATTTGACCTCGAAGCCGGATTCCCGCTGCTGACGACGAAGAAACTGCACCTTAAATCGATCATCCACGAATTGCTCTGGTTTATCGCCGGCGACACCAATGTCGCCTACCTCAACCAACATGGCGTGACGATCTGGGACGAATGGGCCGACGAGGACGGCGAGCTTGGTCCGGTTTACGGGCGCCAATGGCGGTCTTGGCCGGCGGCGGACGGGCGGACGATCGACCAGCTTTCCTTTGTGGTCGATGAATTGAATCGCAACCCGACTTCGCGGCGCATGATCGTCAGCGCGTGGAACCCCGCCGAAATCGCCGACATGGCGCTGCCGCCCTGTCATTGCCTGTTTCAGTTCTTCGTGTCGAAGGGACGCCTTTCCTGCCACCTTTATCAGCGCTCGGCGGACATCTTTCTCGGCGTTCCCTTCAACATCGCATCTTACGCGCTGCTGACTCACATGATGGCGCGGACGGTCGGGTTGAGGCCGGGCGATTTCGTGCACACGTTTGGCGATGCGCACCTCTATCGCAATCATGTCGATCAGGCGCGCGAGCAGTTGCAGCGAACGCCTGGCGCCTTGCCGACGCTTCATCTCAACCCTGACGTGAAGAGCCTCTTTGCCTTCGCTTACGAGGACATCGTCATCCGCGATTACGTCGCGCAGCCGTCGATCAAGGCGCCGATAGCGGTATGAGGTTGACCATACGCAAGGCGGCGGCGGGCGACGCGACGCTCGTTCTTCAGTTCATCCGCGACCTTGCCGTCTATGAAAAGCTCGCCGGCGACGTCGTCGCCGGCGTCGCCGACATTGACCGCGCGCTGTTCGGCGCCAATCCGAAAGCCTTCGCGCTGATCGCGGAATGGGAGGGCGAGCCGTGCGGGTTCGCGCTCTATTTCTTCAATTTCTCGACGTTCCTCGGCAAGCACGGCGTCTATCTCGAAGATCTGTTCGTGCGCGACAACCATCGCGGGAAAGGCGTTGGAAAGGCTCTCCTCGCGCGGCTGGCGCGGATCGCGAAGGAAAACGACTGCGCGCGGCTTGAATGGTGGGTGCTCGACTGGAATGCGCCGGCGATCGACTTCTACATATCGCTGGGCGCGGTTCCGATGGACGAGTGGACCGTCTTTCGCATGACCGGAGCGGCGCTCGACACCCTCGCGGAACAAGCCTGATGCGGCTTGCACTCGTCGTCGCCATTGCGGAGACCGGCGTTATCGGACGCGATGGCGGTCTCGCCTGGCGGATTTCGGACGATCTGAAATGGTTCAGGGAGATAACGACCGGCAAGCCCGTCATCATGGGCCGCAAGACATACGACAGTATCGGCAAGCCGCTCGCCAACAGAACCAATATCGTCGTCAGCCGCTCGATGCCGCGCACCGAAGGGGTGACGACCGCCCGCTCGATTGAAGACGCGCTGAAGGCTGGCGCGGACGCCGCGCTCGTGCTCCGCGCCGACGAAATCTGCGTCATCGGCGGCGCGGAAATCTACGCCAGGACTTTGCCGCTCGCGGACCGGATCTATTTGACTGCGGTGAATGCCGATGTCAGCGGCGATGTCCGGTTTCCGCATTTCGATCCGGGCGACTGGACAAAGCGCCTCGTCGGCGCCGCCGAAAAATCGGTGCGCAATCAGCACAGCTGCGAATTTTTCGTCCTCGATCGCCGTTAACCGGCTGATTCCCGGCGAGAATTGGTGGGCGTAGTGAATAAAAAGGTTCGCCGCGCTCTAATCCCTCGTTTACAATGCAGATGCGAAAATGCGTCGCTCTTCCGCGCGCGCCCGAACACGGTTATGGCGCGGCCATTCGCCATGGAGGGGGTCCATGAAAGTCACATCTCTGCTTGCAGCGGCCCTCTGCGCGGCGCCGGCGGCGGCGCAATCGCCGCGCACGGAGACCTGCCGCAAGGGCGATGATGCCCGCTTCATCGAAGTGGTCGCCCCAGGAAATGTCGGCGCGGCCTGCGACGTCGTTTACATCCGCGACGGCGGATCGAATGTCACCGTGCCTTACAACGCGAATATCGACCACAATTTCTGCCGGGCGCGCGCGGCCGAACTCGCCGCGACCCTGATGGCGGACGGTTTTGACTGCACGGCCGCTGCCTCGGACGCAATCGAGGCCGCGCTTGCCGGCGGACCGGTCCCGGTCTCCGAAGCGGATGCTTCCGAGCCGCTGAACGTGCAACGCGAGGCGCTTGAGGCCTCGCCGGCTGATGCCGTCGCGGCCGCACCGCCCCTCGCAAATGCTGTATCGCCGGAAATCCTCGAACAGCCGGCGC
>JBGTLL010000084.1:0-30730 GCA_041744115.1 Parvularculaceae bacterium
GCGCGGACAGGACGCGCGGCGCATCCTTCGAGACGCGCGCCAAGGAGCGCGCTCCTCAGGATGAGGGTGGTCCTTATTTCAACAATGAAACTCCTCGTCCTGAGGAGCGCGCCTCTTCGCGCGCGTCTCGAAGGATGGGCGGCGAAGACCGTCCGTGCAAGGAGCTTCATCCGGGTCTGTCGAAAGGACGCGGTAACGGCGTCAACCGCGGCGGGTTGTCGCAGGCGCGGCGGTCCGCCGCGTTAACCATCTTCCGGGCTTTTGCCGGCCTTCGCCAAGTCCTTGATTCATTTGATCCGGCCGTCCGTATACGGTTAATCTTAACCAGGTTTGACCCCTTCCGGTCATAGTTATCCCCCTCCCCCCGGGACCCCTTATGATCATCCTCAGTCGGAGCGGGAGAGGCGTTGATCACCGTTTCAATGGCGCGGAACCTCGCTATGGTCCCTCGTCATCCGGACAGGAGCGGACAATGACCCGGCAGCCGATGATTCTCGCAATCGATCAGGGCACGACGTCGGGCCGCGCGCTGGTCTTTGACGCGCGAGCGGAAATCGTCGCGGTCGCGCAGGCTGAATTCCCGCAGCTTTATCCGCGGCCCGGCTGGGTCGAACACGATCCGGAGGCGATCTGGGCGACGACCTTGAAGACAGCGCGCGCCGCGCTTGCGGCGGCCGAGGCGAAAGGCGGGGAGGTTGTCGCCATCGGCATCGCCAACCAGCGTGAGACGACCGTCGTCTGGGACCGCGAGACGTTGAAGCCCATCCATAACGCCATCGTCTGGCAGGACCGGCGCACCGCCGAGGTTTGCGCCGGCCTCAAAACCGAAGGCTTTGAAGCCGTTGTCCAGGAGAAGACCGGGCTGCTGCTCGATCCCTATTTTTCGGCGACCAAGCTCGCCTACATTCTCGATCATGTCGAAGGCGCGCGGGCGCGCGCCGCCGCGCTCGCCTTTGGCACGATCGACAGTTTTGTGCTGGCGCGGCTGACCGGCGGCGCGCATCTGACCGACGCGACCAACGCCAGCCGGACGAGCCTCTTCAATATCCGCGAGAACAGATGGGACGAAGAATTGCTCGACCTCTTTCGCGCGCCGAAAGCGATGATGCCGGAAGTCCTCGACACCATGGGCGCGTTCGGCGCGACCGCGCCCGGGATTTTCGGTCGTTCAATTCCGGTGTTCGCGATGATCGGCGATCAGCAATCCGCCGCCATCGGACAGGCGTGCCTTGAACCGGGCGACATCAAGAGCACGTATGGCACTGGCTGCTTCGTGCTGGCGCCGACGAGCGGGTTTGTCCTTTCGCAAAACCGGTTGCTGACAACGATTGCGCGCAGGATCGACGGCAGGATCCATTATGCGCTCGAAGGCTCGATCTTCATCGCCGGCGCCGCCGTGCAATGGCTGCGCGACGCGCTTGGCATTATCAAAACCTCGGATGAGACGGAGGCGCTCGCCCGCTCGCTGTCGTCGAACAACGGCGTCTATCTCGTTCCCGCCTTTGCCGGTCTCGGCGCGCCGCACTGGGCGGCGCAAGCGCGAGGGGTGATCGCCGGCCTGACGCGCGGAACCGGCAAAGCGGAACTGGCGCGCGCCGCGCTCGAATGCGTCGCCTATCAGACCGCCGACCTCATTGACGCGATGGCGGCGGACGGCGCGCCCTGTTCGATGCTCAAAGTCGATGGCGGCATGGTCGCCAATGACTGGCTGATGCAGTTTCTCGCCGATGTGCAGAATGCGCCAGTCGACCGGCCGTCGGTCATGGAAACGACAGCGCTCGGCGCCGCGTTTCTCGCGGGGGTCAAAGCCGGCGTCTACGGATCGATCGGCGACATCGCAAAACTTCGCCGCACGCAAACGGTTTTCAGGCCGGCGATGAACGCCGCCGAGCGGGGGCGGTTGCGCGGCGAATGGCGCAAGGCCGTCCAGCGAACGCTGCTGTAAAGTTCAAAGGTTTTCCGGTAATACGCCTTCGAATTCGAGTTCGTAAGGCCCGGTCATGATCACATGATCGTCGTCGCGCCATTCAATCGCGAGGATCCCGCCGTCGAGTTCGACCGTCGCTTTGCGGCCGGTGAGACGGCGCCGGCTGGCGGCGACAACCGCCGCGCAGGCCGCCGTGCCGCACGCTTTGGTGACGCCGGCGCCGCGTTCCCAGACGCGCAGCCGAATATAATGGCGGCCGCGGACTTCGGCCACCGAGACATTGGCGCGCTCGGGAAAAATCGGGTGGTTTTCGATCATCGGCCCGAAGCGGCCGAGCGCCTGCGCTTCCGCGTCGTCAACGAAAAAGATGCAATGCGGGTTGCCCATGTTCACCGCGGACGGCCCCCACAGCACCGGCTTGTCGATCGGCCCGAGCTTCACGTCGATAAACCGCGTGTCCTGAACTTCTTCCGCGAGCGGAATTTGCCGCCAGTGGAATTTCGGCGTTCCCATATCGACGGCGACGCGGCGGTCGGCAACGCGAGCCGCGGAAATTTCGCCGGACAGCGTTTCGAACGCAACGCCCGTCTCGCCAGACTGGTCCATCAGGATTGCCCCGACGCAGCGCGCGGCGTTGCCGCAGGCGCCGGCCTCGGAACCGTCGGCGTTCCAGACGCCCATGAAAATTCCGTCGCGGTCTTCAATGGTGATGACCTGATCGCAGCCGGCGCCTTGCGTGCGGTCGGCGATCGTCCGCGCGGCGTCCGGCGTCATGCGCGCCTTCGACCGGCGCAGATCGATCACGACAAAATCATTGCCGAGGCCGTTCATTTTTCGAAAGGGAAGCCCGGACAGGGACATCAGCGTTTTGATTTTCATCGATACGACAGGGTTCATTCATATCGTGTTGCCGCATGAAGGTTCAATGGAGCGGAAAGGGAGCGATTTCGGCTGCTTCCAGAGCTTGCCGGAAAGCATGAATTGACGCCGGCATGCCGAAATTCAGCCACAAGAGGCCGGCGCTGATCAGCCAGACGAGGAGCAGCGAGGGCGTAGCGCCGCGGCCGAGCCGCGCGACCCGAGCGGCTTCGGCGGCAAACGCGACGGCGCCAAGCGCGACGAACGCGCCGGTGCTGGCCGGCGTCAGCAGACAAAGAGACGCAATCGAAAACGTTGCGAAGATCGCGCCTCGCCGCGAGCCGCCGGACCCCGGCGCGATGACGCCCAACAGGATCGAGGGCGCCGCCGCCAGAGCCAGGAGAGTCGGCGGATGGGAAAGTGACAGGTCAAATGACGGGATCGCGATCGGCGTCAAGCCTGAAAACAGCCAGTTGAGATAGAACGCCGCGATGACAACCATGATTGAAGGGAGCCACGCGGTCGCCAAAAATCCCAGCACCTGACTTGCGGACTGTCGCCAGGGCGAGAGAAGCGCGGAGAAAACAATGAACGGCGCGTGCAACGCCGGTGCGATCCCGATCAAGGCAATGCTGATCGCGGCGGAGGTCGCGAACTGCACCGTCCCTTTGTCGTTCCGGTGCGCGGCAAGCGCCAAGGCGCCATCGAACACGACGAGCGCCGCCGCAATTGTCAGCGTGAGCATCGGGTCCGTCGGGGCAAACATCGCCAGGACCATGAAGGGATTTGTCAGGACAAGTACGACCGGCGCGATTGACCGCGCGGGCGGACGCTTGGTCCTCACCACAAAGATGACCAACGCTGCAAGTATGATCGCAGCGATCGCGCTCGCGAACCCGGCCGGCAGTCTTTCGTGCAAACCGCTGGCGACCGAAGTTGCGGGAACCATCAAATCCGGCCCTCATTCCGCAGCGCATTGATGCGGCGCGCCCTGGCGTCCCGGCTGAGGCCGTGGTCGGTTTTCTCCCAGAAGGATGGCCGGGTCATCAATTGCCAAAGCGCTTTGTAGGCGGCGACGGAAGACAGCCACCAATAGACCGGCATCAAAAGCGCGGCGCCGGAAAGCTGCGGCCATCCCCGTTTCAGCGGCGCCAGCATCGCGAGATAGACGAACAGGAAATTTCCGAAGAGGAACGCAAAGAGATTGAGGTGCAGGAGGGGACCGGGGAAGAGCCCGGCCACGTCGCTCGACCGGGTGACGAGCCAGTAGGCGAACAGCCCCCAGAGGAACGGGTTGATCAGCGCACTGAAGACGTTGCCGGCGACAAAGAGATGCGTGGCGGCGACGCCCCGCCAGCCGGCGCGGCGGCGATGCGCGAAGGGCGCGCGCATGTGAACGAGCCACGTCTGGATATATCCTTTCATCCAGCGCGAGCGTTGACGGATCCAGTTGCCGACGTCGCAATTGGCTTCCTCGAACGTCGTCGAGTCGATGATCTCGGTGCGATAGCCGCGGCGCGCCAGCCTCAATCCAAGGTCTGCGTCCTCGGTCACGTTGTAGGGATCCCAGCCGCCAAGCGCGACGAGAGTATCGGTCCGGAAACAGTTTGAGGTGCCGCCGAGCGGGATTGGCGCCTTGAGATGCTCAAGGGCGGGAAGAAGACTGTCAAACCACAGCGAATATTCAAGCGTAAAAAGCCGCGTCAGCCAGTTTTCATCGGCGTTGTAGTAATTCAAGCGCGCCTGAACGCAGGCGAGATCGTCGCCGCCGGTCGCGAACGCGGCGGCGGCTTTCCTGAGCTGGTCAGCGTCCGGCTGGTCCTCCGCGTCATAGATCACGACGAGATCGCCGCGCGCGCAATAGAGACCGTAATTGCAGGCTTTCGGCTTCGTCTGTGGAAAGGTCGTCGGAACGATGATGATTTCAAATCGTTCGTCGAGCGCGCGCCGCCGCACTTCGCGAACCGTATCATCATCGCCTTCCTCGAGGAGGATTTTGATGTCGAGTTTGGCGGCGGGATAATCGAGCGCGCTCATCGATTCGATCAGCGCGGGGAAGGCGTTGGCTTCGCGAAATAGCGGAAGAAGGATCGTAACCATTGGCAGGGCATGATCGGCGACGGGCGCCGGGCCCGGTCTTTCCGCGGGTAGGTTCAAGGCGACGGCCGCGAGGTAAAGGCGGAAGAAGATGATGCCGATGAAATAGGCGGTCGCCAGGCAGTTCACGGCGATGAGTGTCGCGAGGGGATGAACGGCGAAGGCCGTTGCGCCAGCAAGCGCGATCATTGCAAAAATCGCCGACTGACCCGGCGTCATCACGCGGAACGCCGACGATCGGGGATCCGCCTCGAGCAGGGACGACGTCGCCCCATGCTTCAAGTCATCCGTGAACCGCTCTCGCAGCGCGTCGCCAAAGTCGCCGCCAGCGGCCCGCCATGTCGTTCGAAGCGGAAAGACGCGCGCTGACGGCGCTCGCCGATCTTCCCGGTGCAATTCTTCATTGACGCCCGACCGGTGCGCGCGCCACGGCGCACGGCCCTGACGCAGATATTCGCGCAGCAGCCCGAATTCCTGCAAATGGCGGTCCGGATCGGGCCGGGGGTTGATGTTGTTTGACATGCGCGCCGCCTAAAATTCCGACCAGAAGCCGAAGACGTAGGTTTCGCCGAGCGCGACGTTGCGGCCTTCAAGTTCCCGGTTGTAGCCTGCCTGCAAGCGGAACCGGCGGCTCGCGCGCCAGACGACCGAGGCTTGCGCCTTGTAAATGTCGTAGTCGGAGCCGCCATTCGTTTCGTTTCGTGCGGAAACCGTCGAAAAGCTCTCGAGCAAAAGAAGGAGCCGCTTTGACGGCTCCGCGCCGATGGTGAGATCGGCGCGGATTTCATCGGCGCCGTCGCCGAGATTCTTGCGAAAGCCCGCTTCGGCGCTGACGAAGAGTTTGACCGGGCGAAGCGCAATATTTCGGCCGTACAGCGCGCGCAATTCGACATCGACGCCGTTGGTTGCGATGCTGTTCCTGACGCCGGACCCCGCACGCGCCGGCGCGATTGCGCCGAGACGGAGCGAAACGACATCGTTCCTGCCGCGCCAGAGGCGCCGCTGGGCGAAGGCCTCGATTTCCGTAAAGCCGGATGCGGTCGCGGCGCCGTTCGGATCGTTGGTCCAGCTCGTGCCGTAATTGACTTTCGCGCCGATCGCCGTCCGGGGAAACAGTCCGTACTCGGCATATGTCGAATTGTCGATGCGGCTGAAGATCGACTGCAACCCCGTTTCAGCGGTGAAATATTCGAGCTTTGTGGCGACGAAAAGCCGGCCGTCGCCGCGCGCCCAGGCGGACGCTTGCGCCGGCGTGACGGCGCAAGCCGCCGCGGCGATAATCGCAAAGGTTGAGCGCCCGCCCATGGCCCCTCGGTCGCCGAATGCCCCTGACGGCCGGCGGCAGGCCGGATGAGCCCAGCGTTACGCTCAGCAGTTGTAGCAGCCTATCGGCCGCAACGCGGGCCGCCACCAACCGGGGGTTGCTGTGGAAAACGGATGGGGACGGGAGTCGACCGGTCAAAGTCTGCCCGTCAGCGCGACGCGAAAGGCGCGCGGGCTTCCAGGCGTGATGTTGTTGTCGTTGTGCGCCGTGCCGAAATAGGTTTCGTCGAACAGGTTCTCGACATTGAGTTGCGCCTCGAACCTTTCATTCAGTGTGTAATAGACCGCCGCATCGACGCGGGTGAAGGAAGGCAAGGTCACCGCGTTTGAAATCGAAGCGAACTGGTCGCCCTGATGGATGACGCCGACGCTTGCGCGCCAATGCGGCGTGAAAGCGTAGGCGTTCCAGATGGCGAAGGCGTGCTTTGGGACAAGCGGAACCGCGCGTCCCGCGGACGCGGCGGACGTGTCTCGCGTAATCTCCGCGTCCTGAAGCGTGTAGCCCGCGAGAATTTCCCAGCGATCCGTCACCGATCCCGCAAGCGACACTTCAAGGCCCTTGCTGCGCTGCGCGCCGGT
This sequence comes from Parvularculaceae bacterium, assembly GCA_041744115.1. Taxonomy (GTDB): domain Bacteria; phylum Pseudomonadota; class Alphaproteobacteria; order Caulobacterales; family Parvularculaceae; genus Amphiplicatus. Next base: position 6,785 of record JBGTLL010000084.1, read on the forward strand.
GAGGACGGTCTGGCTGGTCAAGGGATCGATCGCGGTCGTGTTCTCGCGGTCGAGACGGTAGACGGCGGCCGATAGCGACAGCCCTTTTCGGAGGTCCCACTTCGCGCCGAATTCGAAGTTCTCGAAGGATTCCGGTTCGAGCGTGGCCGTCGTCGCTGAAAGCGAAGCGAACTGGTCGCCCGATTGCGGCAGGAACGATTGCGAATAGCTGGCGTAGATCGAGGCGCTCGCGACCGGCTTTACGATGACGCCGCCGCGCGGCGACCAGACATTGTCGGTGCGCGAAAGGTCCGCCGGCGTCAGATTGTCGGAAAACTCAAGATCGAAGTGGTCGAATCGGACGCCGCCGATGAGTTGCAGCCAGGAAGCGACGTCGATCTGGTCCTGGACATAGGCGGACGCCGTCGTCAGATCGACATGATTGTCGCTTTGGAGGCCGAGGAACACCGGCGGGGCGGATGTCGTCGGGCTGGCGATGTTGACGACGCCCGCGGCGTTGTTGTTCAGCGACCGCAGATTGTCCGTGTCCTGAACGCCGAACTCGCCGCCGAACAGGATCGTGTGGCCGATCGCGCCCGTTTCGGCTTTCCAGATGATGTCTGTCTGGTTGAAGAAATTCCGGCGCGCGGTTCCGCTGAAATAGGCCTGCAGCGCGACATCGCCATTGGCGGCGACGGGACTGTTGGCGTGGACGTTTTGATAATATTTGTCGTAATCGGCGAGCCGCAGCCGGTTGCGGAACGTCAGGGCGTCGCTGAACGCATGCTCGGCGGCAAAATTCCCGGCATGGACGTCGATCTCGCTGAAGGAGGCGTCGGGATTGCCGAAGAACGCCCGCCGGTCGCCGGCATAGGGGAGGCCGTTGATCGAAGGTACGCCGCGATCGACGGTCCGCTCGTCGCTGAGATATTCGTAAGCGGCGTCAATCGTCGTCGAACCCGTCGGCGCAAAGCGCACGGTCGGGTTGACGCCGAAACGCTCAATGCCGGTGAAATCCCGATAAGAATCGGAATTTTCGTAAAAGCCGTTGAGGCGCCCCGCCGCGTCCGGAGAAAAAGCGGCGGCGAGATCGAGGGCGCCGCGCGCAAAGCCGAACGAACCGCCCTGCAAGGTCAACGACGGAACCGGATCGAAGCTGGCCGTCTTCGAGACGCGATTGATAACCCCTCCGGCGCCGCCGCGCCCGAAAATCATCGCGTTCGGGCCTTTCAAAATCTCGATGCGTTCGGCGTTATAGAGATCGCGATAATACTGCACGTCGTCACGCACGCCGTCGACATAGAAATCCGCGGTCGAGGAATTGCCGCGCAGGGTCGGCGCGTCGCGATGGCCTTCGCCCTGTCCCATCGAAACCCCCGGGACGTAGCGGACGACATCCGCCATCGACCGCATCATCTGATCGTCGATGAGGTCCCGGGTGATCAGCGAAATTGACTGCGGGATATCGAGCAGCGGCGTGTCGGTCCTGGTCGCGGTGGCGGTTTCGTCGATGGCGTAGGCGGTCCGCTCGCCGCTGACGACGACCTGGTCGGCGACCATGGCGAGGCGCGTTTCGAGGGTGTCTTCCGCCGCAAGCGCGGCCGGCGAAAACGCCAACGCCGATCCGGCCAGTAGCGCGTTTCCGCAATGTTTGCCCCGATTGCCCATGTCGCCCCTCCAGCCGGTTTTGAGAACCATTCGCAACTGGCACGCGCCGTAACACCGACAAAAGTGTATTGCAAGTGATTATCAATAACAGGCGGGCAGTTTTTTCGCTGACATGAACGATGGGCGCGGCAGGGCGGATTTGCTCTCTGGTCCCGGATTGCTAGCTAGACGACAAAGGTGAGGAAAGATCGCAAGGCAATAGTAGGATGCGTAAAATGAGACCCTTGATTATTCTGGCGTCGTCGGTCGCGGTGTTCGCCACAGCCGCAATAGCCGACGACACTCTTTCACAGACGTTCGATCTTCGCGATTTTTCCGCGATCGAGATCAGCGGCGCCTATGAACTCGATGTCGCGGTCGGCGAAGCGTACAGCGTGGTGCTGTCCGGGCCGGCGGACGAGATGGCGCGGGTCGAAGCGCGCGTTTCCAATGGCGCGCTGAAACTCGGATCGCGCAAGCGCGCGCTCGGGGAAAAGCGGCATGGCGATCATGAAAGCGTCAGGGCGGTGGTGACGATGCCCTCGCTCGACCGGCTTGCGGTGTCCGGCGTCGTCGAAGCCGACATCAGCGGCGTCAGGGCCGGCGCGTTCAGGGTCAATCTTTCCGGCGTCGGCGAAGTGACGATTGCCGGCGCTTGCGGCAGTCTTGACGCCCGCGTTTCCGGCGTCGGCGAACTCAACGCGAGGGCGCTCGAATGCGACAATGCGGACGTCGCCCTTTCCGGCATGGGCGAGGCGAGCGTTTATGCGCGCGAGGCGGCGACCGCGGAAGTCTCAGGCATGGGCGAGATCAACATCTACGGGTCGCCGAAAACCGTCGACAAGCGCGGCGGGTTCCTTGCGGAAATCAATGAGCATTAGCGCGGTCGATAGCGCGTGGTGACAATCGAGGGAGAAGGGTCGGGAGGCATTGATGAAACTGGTGCTGGGATTTCTCATTGGTCTGCTGCTGGCGGCGGCGATCGCGGCGACGGCGTTCAAAGCGGCGTGGGGCGACCTGTCGGATATCGGCGCGCGTGATCGCGGCGAGGATGAAACGCGAACGATCGAGGTCGCCGATTTCGACCGCATCGAAGTCGCGGGCGTTTTTGATCTCGAGGTCACGGTTGGCGGCGATTATAGGGTGACGCTTTCCGGCAAGGCGGATGATCTGAGCCGCACGACATCCAGCGTCGAAAACGGCGTCCTTGTGCTCGATACCGCCGAGCGCGATGAGAGCGGCAAGCGCATGCTCGTCAAGCATGGCGTCACGGCGACGGTTTCGCTGCCGGCGCTCAACGGCATCGATGCGGCCGGCGTTGTTGACGGCAAGGCGACCGGCGTCAATGCCGAGAATTTCGACGCCGACATTTCGGGCGTCGGCGAGCTTGAACTCTCCGGAACATGCGGCGCGCTCAGCGCCGATGTTTCCGGCGTCGGCGAACTCGACGCGGAGGCCCTCGAATGCCGGACGGTCGATGTCGAGGTCTCCGGCGTCGGCAAGGCAAAAATCCATGCGAGCGAAAGCGTCGACGCCGAAATCGCCGGCATCGGCAAAATCGAAATCTCAGGCTCGCCGGCGCAAGTGTCGAAGGCGCAATCCAGCCCGTTCGGACGGATCAGCGTGAAGTAGGGCCGCTGCGGCCCGCCCGCCTCCGTCAAAAACCGGAGCGGCCGCGATGATCCGGGCGGACGCTCGCCTGGACCTCGTTCAACAAGGTCCAATCGATGACGAGGGGGACGACCAGCCTCGAATGGGGCTATGGCCCCGATCACAGCCGCGCCAAACAGGTCCAGACGGTCGGATCGACCACCAACACGACCTGGTACTTCGACGACGCCGCGTCCGGCGTCTCGTTCGAGCGCGTCGAGGGGCCTTCGCTCGCGACCTGGAGCGACTATCTCTTCGCCGGCGGCCAGCGGGTCGGCGTCCGCATCGCGCGCTCCGACGCGACGACCTCGACGCGCTACTTCGTCAAGGATCACCTCGGCTCGGTCGCGGTCATCACCAACGAGGCGGGGGCGGTCGCCGAGCGCCTCGCCTTCGACGCCTGGGGCAAGCGGCGACATCCGAACGGCGCCGACGATGCGGCGAATATCCTGACCGCCTCGGCGACCACAAGGGGCTTTTCCGATCACGAAATGATCGACGAGATCGACCTCGTCAACATGAACGGCCGCGTCTACGACCCGGCAATCGGCCGCTTCCTGTCCGCCGACCCCTTCATCCACGACGTCACAAACTCACAAGACCTCAACCGCTATTCCTACGTCCACAACAACCCGCTCTCCTACACCGACATGAACGGGTACGGGTTCTTCAAGAGTTTGGGCAAGTTCTTCAAAACGTTCTGGAAGCCGCTGCTCGCAATAGTCGCGGCGATTACGCTGCAGTTTTATATCCTGCCGACGCTCCTCCCCGGACTTGCGACCGCTACGATTGGGAATTTTGCGGTCGGGAAAGCCGTCATAGCCGGAATCAGCAGCGGCGTCGGCAACGTCATTGTGACGGGCAAGCCAAAAGCGTTCCTTGCAGGATTCGGGCAGGCGGTTGCAACGTTTGGCGTCGGGCATGGCTTGTTCAAGGGCGACATCGCTTTCGGCTCCGCCAAATGGGCGGGCAAAGCCGTCGCACACGGCGTCGTCGGCGGGGCCTTCGCTGAGATACGTGGGGGAAGTTTCAAGTCGGGCTTCCTCGCAGCGGGATTCTCGTCCGCAGTGGCGCCGCTCGGACCAAGCGACGGTTCGTGGAAAGGGGCTGCGTTCGGCGCCCTGTCCGGCGGTCGCCGCGTCACGCACAAGGATTCGACCCTGGCGAACGCCGGCAACGGCGACACCGGCCCCTTCGGCGCCCCGAACTATAACCGACCGTGCGGTCAGCGAATGCAATCCGTGCGCGAAGAATTCACGCCAAGGGCGAGCGGAAATCCGCGGGCGGACCAGTTCGCCAAAATGGCGAATGCGGCGACGAAAATGCAAGTAAATCGGCGCTTGAAGTGAGCGGGCCTCTGGCTCCATGATCATCCGATGCAACAGCGCATCCGGCGCGAAGCCGGGCGCGCGACGGCGCTTTGACAAGTGAATTTTTTCAGTTTCGCGGCGTTGTTGGCGCTGCAGGCTGAACTCTTCGAGAGAACGCTGGCGGAACCCTTTTCGCTGCGCGGGAAACTTCGCGCGCCGTTTCGGGCGCTCGCAAAAATCCGGAAAATACGGACAAAAACGCTGCGACCCGCATGGAAGAAGGAGTCGTCACGGCCGCGAGGCGTCGGATAAGGCGGAGAATGCGGACAATACGACCGTCCGCCAGACGCGCGCCCTGCCTTCCCTCCCGCCCGCAACCGCCTTATGACGCCTGCCCATGGAACCGATCTGGAATTTTCTGACCTCGCGGCCGACCGATCAGGGGTGGCTGTGGTGGCTGGTCCCGACGACCTTGCAGGCGCTCGCCCTCATCGTCGCGCTGCTTCTGGCGCAGGCGTTCCTGATGTATTTCGACCGCAAGGTGTGGGCGGCGGTGCAGATGCGCAAAGGCCCGAATGTCGTCGGGCCGTTCGGGATTCTCCAGTCGTTCGCCGACCTCCTGAAATTCGTGTTCAAGGAAATCATCATCCCGGCGGGGGCGAACAGGGCGCTGTTTCTGCTCGCGCCGATCATCACCTTCGTGCTGGCGCTGGTCTCGTGGGCGGTCATTCCGGTCGGGCCGGGCATGGTCGGCGCCGATATCAATGTCGGCATCCTCTATCTCTTCGCGATCTCCTCGCTCGGCGTTTATGGCGTCATCATCGGCGGCTGGGCGTCGAATTCGAAATACGGGTTTCTCGGGAGCTTGCGGTCGGCGGCGCAGATGGTTTCCTACGAAGTCTCGATCGGCTTCGTCATCATCACCGTGCTCTTGCTGGTCGGCTCGCTCAATCTCACCGACATCGTGAACTCGCAGGCGCGCGGCGGCGGCGGGTTCTGGCACTGGAATTTCATTCCGCTGTTTCCGATGTTCGTCGTCTTTTTCATCTCGGCGCTCGCCGAAACCAATCGGCCGCCATTCGATCTCCCCGAAGCCGAGAGCGAACTTGTCGCCGGCTATCAGGTCGAATATTCCTCGACGCTCTTTCTCATGTTCATGATCGGGGAACTCGCGAACATCGTTTTGATGTGCGCGATGCTGACCTTGCTCTTTTTCGGCGGCTGGCATTCGCCGATTCCGTGGGCGCCGCTGGAGACGGTTCCCGTCTTCTGGTTCATGCTGAAGACGTTCATTTTCTTCTTCATGTTCGCGATGGTGAAGGCGATCGTCCCGCGCTACCGCTATGACCAGCTGATGCGCATCGGCTGGAAGATCTTCCTGCCGCTGTCACTGGTTTGGGTCGTTCTGATCGCAGCCGTTCTCCTGGTGTTTCCAGACATGGCCGACTACTTCCAGAGCTGGAGGACGTAAGAATGTCGCGGATCGTGCAGGCGCTGAACGGCTTCCTTTTGAAGGATTTCATCGGCGCGTTCTTCCTTGCGATGAAGTATTATTTTCGCCCGAAAGCGACGATCAATTATCCGTTCGAGAAGGGGCCGCTATCGCCGCGTTTCCGCGGCGAACATGCGCTCCGCCGCTATCCGAACGGGGAAGAGCGCTGCATCGCGTGCAAGCTCTGCGAGGCGATCTGTCCGGCGCAGGCGATCACGATCGAAGCCGAGCCCCGCGAAGACGGCTCGCGCCGCACCACGCGCTACGACATCGACATGGTGAAATGCATCTATTGCGGGCTCTGCCAGGAGGCGTGCCCGGTCGACGCGATCGTCGAAGGTCCGAACTTCGAATACGCGACCGAAACGCGCGAAGAGCTCTATTACGACAAGGCGAAACTCCTCGCCAACGGCGACCGCTGGGAGCGCGAGATCGCGAGGAATCTGGAGCTGGACGCGCCGTATCGGTGAAGCCGGAGATCGGAACCCCGAAATCCGCCATCTGAATTCAGGCTTCCGGTTTCTGACTTCAGATCTTCTCCGCGACGATCTCCATCAACAGCGGCGTCGTCATGAGGGTGTTCGGGTCCGCTTCCGCCGCCGCCCACTCCCTCGCCACTTCTTCCGCCCACTGACGGCTCACAATCCCGCGCTCGGCGAGGCGCCGGGCGTGGGGCGCAATGAATGTCTTCGGCCATTGCCAGGTGAAGTCCTTTGGCGTCGTGGTGAAGACGATCGGGTTCGCTTCGACAAGCTTCAAACCGGCGTCGGGCAGGGCCGGAAGCAAGGTCTTCGCGACATCAATGTCGCCGGCGCTCTGGCGCCAATCGCGGATCGCGGTCTCGACGAATTCATCGAGGATCGGCCGCCGCGGCGTCCATGTCATCGCGCCCCAGTCAAAATAGTCGTGGCAGATGAATTTGCCGCCGGGGCGGAGCGCGCCGGCGAGCTTTCTCAGCACGGCAACCGGCTCGGAAATAAAGATGAAGACCCAGCGAATGAACACGGCGTCGGCGCCGGAAACGGGAATGCGATCGAGCAAAAGATCGACATTGTGAAGCGACACGTTCGAAAGCCCGCGCGCGCGCGCGCCGGCTTCAATCGCGTCGCGAAAATTCTCGGACCGGTCAAGCGCGTGCACGCGACCGTTGGGGCCGACGATTTCCGCGAGATCGAGCGTTGCATGGCCGGGTCCCGCGCCGGCATCGATAACGACCGACCCGTCGGTGATTCCCGCGCGCCGCCAGACATCGAGCGTCCTCGCGCGCCAGACGCGGTGCTGAACGCCGAGCCGCCAGGCTTCGACGTCATGGGTGCCGAGGTAATAGCTGCGTTCCTCGCTCATAAAGGCTCCTGCCGGCTCTGCCGCGTTGTAGACTGAAACAGCGGCCGGCGCCGCCCAGTTCTTGTGGAAAAGCTGTCAGCCGCGCTTACTTTGGATGCGGCCTCGCCCTTTGCAAAGGCGGACGGCGCGGTCTAAAACCCGCCGCACTTCGTTCCGCGCGACCAGGCGGCAGTTTGGGGCAACCCCTTGTTTCCGGCGGCGCATCCGTTCACCCCTTCGTCCGCAATTTCGTCACAGCCCGTTCGACCGCCGGCCTCCCCTCGCAAAAGCGGGAATCGCTGAAGTCCCTCCGAGACAAGTCATGACCATCGCCGCCTTCGCTTTCTGGGTCTTCGCGCTGGCGGCGGTCGCGTCGGGCCTCATGGTTATTGCATCGCGGAACCCGGTCCATTCCGTTTTGTTCCTCATCCTCGCTTTTATCTCGGCGGCTGGCCTGTTCGTGCTGATGGGCGCCGAATATCTCGCGATGGTGCTGGTTGTCGTCTATGTCGGCGCGGTTGCGGTCCTGTTCCTCTTTGTCGTGATGATGCTCGATGTCGATTTTGTCGAGATGCAGCAGGGGTTTCTGCAATACCTGCCGATCGGCGCCGCGATCGCGGGGATTGTCGTTGTCGAGCTGATCCTTGCTTTCGCCGCCCGGTCCATGCCGACGGACGCGGAATTGGCGGCGTCGCATCCGTTGGCGACCAGAGGCTCTCCGCTCGCCGCGCCGAATGCGCCGACAAACATCGAAGGCCTCGGCCTCGTCCTTTACACCGACTACGTCCATTATTTTCAAATCGCCGGGATGATCCTCCTGATCGCGATGATCGGCGCCATTGTGCTGACCTTCAGGACGCGTGAGGGGGTCAGGAAACAGGATCCGGCGGCGCAGGTCGCCCGCAAGCGCGAGGCCAGCGTCGAACTGAAAAAAGTCAATACCGGGCAAGGAATCTAGCGTATGGCGGCAATCGGACTCGGACATTACCTCAGCGTCGCCGCCATTCTGTTCGCAATCGGCATGGCCGGCATTTTCGTCAATCGCAAGAACGTCATCATCATCCTGATGTCGATCGAACTGATGCTGCTCGCGGTCAATATCAATCTTGTCGCGTTCTCGCAGTTTCTTGGCGACCTCGTCGGGCAGGTTTTCGCGTTCATGGTCCTGACCGTCGCTGCTGCTGAATCGGCAATCGGGCTCGCGATTCTTGTCGCCTTCTTTCGCAATCGCGGCGACATCGCCGTCGATGACGCCAATCTGATGAAGCATTAGGGACGCGACTGATGGAGCCGTTTGTCGTCTTGCTGCCGCTTTTTGGCGCGCTTCTGGCGATGCCTTTGGGGCGGATGGGAGGGCCGAGGCTTGCCGAAATTGCGACGACAGCGCTGGTCGGCGTCGCCTGCGTCCAGGCGTGGTTCCTTTTCTTCGACGTCGCGGTCGGCGGACATGCGCGCACGATCTCGCTCTTCACCTGGTTTCAGTCCGGCGATTTCTTCGCCGACTGGGCGCTAAGGCTCGACACGCTGTCGGCTGTGATGCTTGTCGTCGTCAACACGGTGTCGTTTCTCGTCCACGCCTATTCGATCGGCTACATGCACGAAGACGACGGACGTCCGCGTTTTTTCGCGTATCTCTCGCTCTTTACGTTTTCGATGTTGTCGCTCGTCACCGCCGACAATTTCATGCAGCTGTTCTTCGGCTGGGAAGGCGTCGGCCTTGCTTCCTATCTGCTCATCGGATTCTGGTACAAGAAGAAATCTGCAAACGATGCGGCGATCAAGGCGTTCGTCGTCAATCGCGTCGGCGATTTCGGCTTCGCGCTCGGCATACTTTGCGTTTTTTATGTTTTCGGTTCTGTAAGATTTGACGAAGTATTTGGGGCGGTCGCCTCGAACGCAAGCGTCATTCCGTTCGGCCAGACCGTTGGCGCGCCGATACGCGAATTGTCGATTGCGTTCCTTGAATGGGACGTTCACGCGCTGACTTTAATGTCCGTGCTGCTCTTCATTGGCGCGATGGGAAAGTCCGCCCAATTTCTCCTCCACACCTGGCTCCCCGACGCCATGGAGGGCCCGACGCCGGTTTCCGCTCTCATTCACGCGGCGACGATGGTGACGGCGGGCGTATTCCTTGTCTGCCGCTGTTCGGTGCTTTTCGAATATGCGCCAGACGCCGCCGCGCTGGTGACGCTTGTCGGCGCGACGACAGCGTTCTTTGCAGCGACGGTCGGCCTCCTTCAGGACGACATCAAGAAGATCGTCGCCTATTCAACCTGTTCGCAGCTAGGTTACATGTTTTTCGCGGCGGGCGTCGGCGCCTATGGCGCGGCGATGTTTCACCTGTTCACGCATGCCTTCTTCAAGGCGCTCCTGTTCCTGGGCTCTGGCGCCGTCATACACGGCCTCCACCACGAGCAGGACATCAAGAAAATGGGCGGGGTCCGGCAGCTTCTGCCGCTCACCACGATCCTGATGGTGATCGGCACCTTGTCGATCACCGGCGTCGGTATTCCCGGCAGCGCGGAGTGGTTTGGCGTTCCGCTCGGCTTTGCGGGTTTCGTTTCGAAGGACATCGTCCTTGAAAGCGCCTTTGCGGCGGGCGAGGCGGGCAAGGCGTTCGGCAATTTCGCGTTCGTTCTCGGCATTACCGCGGCGGTGATGACCGCATTCTATTCCTGGCGCCTCATTTTCCTTACCTTTTATGGCCCGAGCCGCTTGCCGGAGTCCGTGAGAAAGCATCCGCACGATGTGCCAAACATCATGCTCTGGCCGCTGGTCCCGCTCGCCGTTGGCGCGCTGTTTTCCGGCATGATATTCTTCAACGACTTTGTCGGTCCGAATGCCGACAAATTCTGGAACGGCGCGCTTTATTCCGCCGCGGACCATGCGGCGCCCGGCGCCGCCGCCGGGGAAACGCATGGCGCGGCCGTCGCAACTCATGAGGAAGACGGCGCCGAAGCGACTTCGGTCGGCGAACATCATTTTCCAATCTGGGTGCTGTGGGCGCCGTTTGTCGCGATGGTCGTCGGCACAGCGGCGGCGGCGTGGCAATATCTTCGCGACAATCCGCTGCGACCGGGCCTTCTTCGACCGGGCGGCATGATCTACTTGTTCCTCAGGAACAAATGGTATTTCGACGAGATCTACGACTTCCTGTTTGTGAAGCCCTCGCTTGCAATCGGCCGATTCCTCTGGCTCGACGGCGATGGAAAGACAATTGACGGCGTCGGTCCTGACGGCATCGCCAGCGCGGTCGCGTCCGGCGCGCGGCGTATCGTCAAGGTTCAGTCCGGCTATATGTATCACTATGCGTTCATCATGCTGATCGGCATCGCCGCGCTCGTCACCTTCATTGTCGTGCGTCTTGGGGGCGCGCCATGAACGAACTGGTGACGGAAAGCCTGGCCACGCAGCCCTGGTTGTCGCTCCTGACATTCATGCCGTTGATTGGCGCGTTCGGCATCGCGCTTCGCCAGATGATGGCGAAACACGGCGCGACTGGCGAAATCGGCGCCGACGAACAACGGCAGATCGACTCAGTCTCGCGCCGGGTTGCGATGCTGTTCACCGTCGGCGTTTTCGTCGTATCGGTCTTTATTTTCGTCGCCTACTACGATCCTTCGTTCGGCGGCTTCCAGTTGGTCGAGGAAGTTGCGTGGATCGGCGGAGGCGTCTCCTACAAGATGGGCGTTGACGGAATTTCGATCCTGTTCGTGCTCCTGACGACCTTCATCATGCCGATCTGCATCGCGGCCTCGAAGACAATCGAAACACGCGTGCCGGAATACATGATCGCGTTTTTGATGATGGAAACGCTCATACTCGGCGTTTTCTGCGCGCTCGACCTGATTGTTTTTTATCTCTTTTTCGAAGGCAGCCTTATTCCGATGTTCCTCATCATCGGCGTATGGGGATCGAAAGGCGTCAAGACATTTGGCGGCGTTTCGATGCCGAGCCGCGTTTATGCCGCGCTCAAGTTCTTCCTGTATACGTTGCTCGGTTCATTGCTGATGCTTGTCGCCATTCTCTGGATGTGGCGCTTCGCTGGCACGACCGATATTCCTGCTCTGCAGCAAACTGCATTGCCGGCGGGCGCTCAGAAATGGCTGTGGGTCGCATTCTTTGCATCCTTCGCGGTGAAGATGCCGATGTGGCCGGTGCACACCTGGCTCCCGGACGCGCACGTCCAGGCGCCGACAGCGGGGTCGGTCATTCTCGCCGCCATCCTGTTGAAAATGGGCGGTTACGGTTTCCTCAGATTCTCGTTGCCGATGTTTCCTCTTGCTAGCGCCGATTTCGCGCCGCTGGTCTACGCGCTGTCGATCGTCGCGATCGTCTACACCTCGCTCGTCGCGCTGGCGCAGGAGGACATGAAGAAGCTCATCGCCTATTCGTCCGTCGCCCATATGGGCTTCGTGACCATGGGCATTTTCACCGGGACGGCGCAGGGGATCGAGGGCGGCCTCTTCCAGATGCTGTCGCACGGCTTCATTTCGGGCGCGCTCTTTTTGTGTGTCGGCGTCCTTTATGATCGCATCCATACGCGCGAGATCGCGGCCTATGGGGGTCTCGTTCACCGCATGCCGTTTTACGCGTTTCTGTTTCTCTTTTTCACCATGGGGAATGTCGGGCTGCCGGGCGTCTCCGGTTTCGTCGGCGAGTTCCTGACCATGGCCGGCGCCTTCAAGGTAAATTCCTGGATTGCGTTCTTCGCCGCTTTTGGCGTCATCCTCTCGGCCGCCTACGCGCTCCGGCTTTTTCGTCAGGTCATGTACGGCGATCTGACGAGGACGAAGCTGATGGCGATCACCGACGTCAACGCGCGCGAAATCGTCATGCTCGGCTCGCTCCTGCTTTTTGCGTTGTTTCTTGGTCTCTATCCGCAACCGGCCCTTCTTGTCTTCGCGCCCTCGGTCGACGTCCTCATGGCGAATTACCACGCGGCGCTGGCGGCGGCTGCCGGCGCCCTTGGTGCGCCGTAATGGACCTCTCCGAAACGCTCTTCTGGGTCATCCCTGAGTTGATGCTTGCCGTTGGCGGCATGGCGCTCCTGATCGCCGGCGTCTATCTGGGCGACAAATCCTCGCGCCTTATTTCGACCGCGGCGATTGCGCTCCTCGTCGCGGCGCTCCTCGTCGTCGTTGCGCTGAATGGCGGACCGCCGCAGGATCTTTTCGGCGGCGCGTTCCGCATCGACGCCTACTCGACCTTCGCCAAAATTCTGGTTCTTGCAGCGGCCGCGCTCGCGATCTTGCTGTCAGACAAATATCTCGCTGGCGAACAACTCGGCCGGTTTGAATTTCCGGTTCTTATCGTGCTCGCCGCGCTCGGGATGGCGCTGATGGTGTCGGCGAACGATCTCATCGCGCTTTATCTCGGTCTGGAGACGCAAAGCCTCGCGCTTTACATTCTCGCGGCATTCAACCGCGACAGCGCCCGCTCGACCGAGGCGGGGCTGAAATATTTTGTGCTTGGGGCCCTGTCGTCGTGCCTCCTGCTTTACGGCGCGTCGCTCATCTACGGCTTTAGCGGTTCGACGCAGTTCAATGCGATCGCGCTCGCCGCGACGGACGGGCGCGAAAATGTCGGGCTGGTGATCGGCCTTGTCTTTCTGATCTCGGGCCTCGCTTTTAAAGTGTCAGCGGCGCCGTTTCATATGTGGACGCCCGACGTTTACGAAGGCGCGCCGACGCCGGTGACGGCGTTCTTCGCCGCGGCTCCCAAGATCGCGGCGATGGCCCTCTTTGCGCGCGCCATGGTGACGCCGTTTCCTGACATCGTCGATCAGTGGCGGCCGATCATCGCGATCCTCGCCGTCGCCTCGATGGCGGTCGGCTCGTTTTCGGCGATCGTTCAACCGAACATCAAGCGCCTGATGGCCTATTCGTCGATCGGCCATATGGGTTTTGCACTGATAGGCCTTGCCGCCGGAACGGAAGCCGGCGTCGCGTCGGTGCTCGTTTACATGACCATTTACGTCGTGATGACGATCGGCGCGTTTGCCTGTATCCTCCTGATGCGCCGACGGGGCGGCATGACCGAGTCGATTGACGACCTCGCGGGGCTCACCAAAACCAATCCAGGGCTTGCGCTTATTCTGACCGTGCTTTTGTTCTCGCTCGCGGGTGTTCCTCCCGCCGCGGGGTTCTTCGGCAAGCTCGTTGTCTTTCAGGCGGCGATCGGCGCCGGTCTCGTCTGGCTCGCGATAGTCGGGGCGGTAATGAGCGTCGTTGCCGCGTATTACTATCTGCGGATCATCTGGCTGATGTGGTTCAACGATCCGGCGCCGGCCTTTGAGCGAGAAGTCGGGTCGCGGCTTGGTCTCACGGCCTTCGGCTCGGCGGCGCTGCTCTTTCCGGTCCTCCCGATTTTCATGGGACCGTTGATCGCGGCGGCGCGCAGCGCCGCTGCGTCGCTTTTCTAGCTTATGACGCGGGCATTTGCATCCGGCGCCTGCGTTGAAATTTTCGAAACGCTCGACTCGACCAGCCTGGAGGCGAAGCGCCGCGCGGCGGCAGGCGCGGTCGGTCCTCAATGGATCATAGCGCTTCGCCAAACCTCCGGCTACGGACGACGCGGATCGGAATGGGTGCAGCAGGAAGGCGATATTGCGGCGACTTTCCTCTTTCGCCCCGAAGCGCCGACAGAAATCTTGCCGCAGCTTTCAATGGTCGCGGCGCTTGGTCTTGCCGATGCGATTGAGCGTTTTGCGCCGAAGTCCGGTCTCGCGCTGAAATGGCCGAACGACATCCTGGCGGGCGGCAGCAAGCTCGCGGGCATCCTGCTTGAGCTTGTCGGCGCGCCGCCCTCCCTCATCGCGCTCGGCGTTGGCGTCAATGTTGTCTCAGCGCCCGAAGGGCTCGCCTATCCGACGGCGCGGCTCATCGATCTCATAAAGGAGGCGCCGCCCGATCCGCGTCGCTTTGTCGAGGTCTTGGATGCGACGTTTTCGGCCTGGCGGCGGCGCTGGGAGCGGGAAGGGTTCGCGCCCGTTCGGTCGGCCTGGCTCGATCGCGTTTCGGACCATGGACGGCGCATCCGGGTTCAGCTAACCGGAGCGATCGCCGAGGGCGTCTTCGCGGGCCTCGATCCTCAAGGCGCACTTATACTAGACTGCGATGGCGAGCGCCGGGTCATTGCCGCAGGCGCGATCCTGCCGCCGGGGCAGCCAGGATAAAGACGGCGAAGCTAGTTTCTTGACGAGGCTTGAATGCTGATCGCCATTGACGTCGGCAACACCAATTCCGTGATTGCTCTTTACGATCACGAACGCCCGCGCGCGCAGTGGCGGACATCGACGTCTTCGACACGAACCGCGGACGAATACGCGGCGTGGCTCGCACAGATCATGGCGATGGAAGGATTGAAGCTCGCCGACATCACCGATTGCGTCATTTCGAATGTTGTGCCGCAGTCGCTTTTTCATTTCCGCAATCTGTCGCGCCGCTATTTCAATTGCGAGCCGTTTGTCGTGACCGCGGCGTCGATCCCGGGTGTTGAAGTCAGAATTCCCAAGCCCTCGGAAGCGGGCGCCGACCGGCTCGTCAATGCGGTCGGCGCATTCGTCGCCTATGGCGGACCGCTCGTTGTCGTCGATAGCGGCACCGCGACGAATTTCGACATTGTCGGCGCCGATGGCGGGTTTGAAGGCGGCATTATCTCGCCCGGCATCAATCTCTCGATGCAGGCGCTCCACGACGCCGCGGCGCAACTTCCCCGCGTCGCCATCGAACGGCCCGCATACGTCATCGGCAAAGACACCGTCGGCGCCATGCAGTCAGGCGTTTTCTGGGGCTACATCAGCCTCATCGAAGGCCTGGTGCAGCGGATCAAGGAGGAATATCCAGACCCGCTCAAGGTCGTCGCGACAGGCGGCATCGCCGCGCTTTTTCAGGGCGCAACCGATTGCATCGACATCTTCGACGCCGACCTCACCATTCGCGGTCTCTTCGAGATCCACAAGCGCATCAAGGCGAAATCCTGATGGCGAAAGACGAACTCGTCTTCCTGCCGCTCGGCGGATCCGGCGAAATCGGCATGAATTTGAACCTCTACGGGTTCGGGCCGCCGCACAAACGCCAGTGGATCATGATCGATTGCGGCGTCACCTTCGGCGATCTGTCGACGCCGGGCGTCGACCTCATCTGTGCCGATCCCGCCTTTATCCTTGAGGAAAAAGAGAACCTGATCGCGCTCATCCTGACGCACGGACACGAAGATCATATCGGCGCCGTCGGACTTCTCGCGCCGGACTTCGATTGTCCTGTCTACGCGACGGCCTTCACGGCAAAGCTCGTCGAAAGCAAGCTCGAAGAGCGCAATGTCACGATCGACATGCGCGTCATCGACCTTGGCGCGCGGCTGCGGCTTGGTCCCTTCGACATCGAATTCGTGACGCTGACGCATTCGATTCCCGAGCCCAACGGCGTCATCATCAGAACGCCGCTCGGCATGGTGCTGCACACCGGCGACTGGAAGATCGATCCCGAACCGACGCTGGGGCCCGTCACCGACTCGCCGACGTTGCGCGCTATCGGCGACGAAGGCGTCCTCGCCATGGTCTGCGATTCGACCAACGTCCTCTCGTCAGGCTCATCAGGCTCGGAAATGCGCGTCAAGGAAAGCCTGACGAAACTGATCGCCGAACAGAAAGGTCGCGTCGCGGTGACGACTTTCGCGTCGAATGTCTCGCGCGTCGTTTCGATCTGCGAGGCCGCGTACGCGGCGCGCCGCTCGGTCTGCCTTCTTGGCAGGTCGATGTTCCGCATTGTCGCTGCAGCGCGCGACGTCGGCCTACTCCCGGAAGGCATCAGCTTTGTTGAACCGAAAGAGGCGGGCTTCCTGCCGCGCGAACACGTGCTTTATCTCTGCACCGGCAGTCAGGGCGAACCGCGCGCCGCGCTTTCCCGCATCGCGAAAGACGATCACCGCGATCTCGTGCTTGGCGAAGGCGACACGGTGATCTTTTCTTCGAAGATCATTCCCGGCAATGAGCGCGAGATATTCACGCTGATCAACGACCTGGTCGAACTCGGCGTCAAGATCATCACCGAAAAGGACGCTTTCACGCACGTGTCGGGCCATCCGAACCGTGACGAACTGAAGAAAATGTATGAATGGGTGCGGCCGAAATATGCAATTCCGGTCCATGGCGAGGCGCGCCATCTCGAGGAACATGCGGACTATGCGATGACGCTCGGCGTCAAGGATGCGATCGCGCCGCGCAACGGCGATCTGATCCGCCTTGCGCCGGGGGAACCGGAGGTGATCGACGAGGTTCCTTCGGGGCGCCTTCTGCTCGACGGAAATCTCCTTCTTGCGGAAGGAGCGGGACCGATGCGCGAACGGCGGAAACTCTCCTTTGCAGGCGCGGTCACGGTCGCGCTCGCGATTGACGAACACGGGATGCTCGCCGCGCCGGCCGCGGTGTCGATCATCGGCGCGCCGCGCGAAGCGCCTGGCGTCGACGATGTCGGGGCCGTTATCGCTGAAAAGGCGGCGGGCGCGTTGATGACGCTTGCCAAAGCAAAGCGCCTTGACGATCAGGCGGTCGATCTTGCGGTGACGCGCGCGGTGCGCAGCGAAATGACCGCGCTCTGGGGCAAACGGCCGGCGGTTGCGATCATGGTCCAAAGGGTCTGACGCGATGAATGCCGCCGGAGCGATTGTCATCTTTGTGCTGATCTGGTGGTGCGTTTTATTCACGATGCTGCCGATCGGCGTGAAGGGTCGGTGGGAAAGCGACAGTGATGGCGTCGAAGGCGCGGACCCCGGGGCCCCCGCTATTCCCGACCTCAAGAAGAAGGCGATGTGGACAACACTGATTACCCTGCCGATCTGGGCGCTGCTGGTCGCGGTGATCTTGAGCGGCGTTATCAGTTTTCGCGATTAAGCCCCTCTCTCGCTTGAACAATCCGTCGGACTGGCCTAGGCGTCCGAAACCCAATCTGAACGATCGCCATCCAAATCGTCGGGAAGGGAAGCCATGCCCGATCCTGCCATCCCTGACCAACGCCAAAGCGAATCGGAAAAGGGCGCGTCCGCGCTCCATTACGAGCTGACGCTTGCCGAGCGCTTTGTCGAACCGGTCGCCGACGCGATCGAAGCGCGGGATGTCGATCGCATCCGTGCGCTGTTCGACGACCTTCATCCGGCGGACCTCGCCGATGTCATTGCGCTGCTTCATGAAGACGATCGCCTGACCTTGATCGAACTTCTCGGCGGCAGCCTCCCCGCCGACGTGCTGCCGGAACTCGACGCCAACCTTACCGAAGAAGTCGTATCCGCCATGCGGCCCGAAGCCGTCGCAAAGGCGGTCGGCGAACTCGACACCGACGACGCCGCCTTCATCCTCGAAGAACTTGATGAGGCGACGCGGACAGAAATACTGTCGAAAGCGACGGCGACCGACCGACTCGCGCTCAATCAGGCGTTCGACTTCGAAGAAGAATCCGCCGGCCGCCTCATGCAGCGCGAGGTTTTCGCGGCGCCCGCCTATTGGACCGTCGGTCAGATCATCGACCGCCTGCGCGGCAAGGAGGAGCTTCCCGACCGCTTTTACGAGGTCTTCGTCATCGATCCCGCAAACAAGCCGATCGGCGCCGTTCCATTGGCGACCCTCGTCAAGACCCGGCGCGAAGTTAAGATCGACCAGATCATGAACGAAGACATCTGGACGATCCCGGTGACCATGGATCAGGAAGATGTCGCCTACAAATTCGAGCAGTACAATCTGATCTCCGCGCCTGTCGTTGATGGCGCCGGACGCCTTGTCGGGATGATCACCGTTGATGACGTTGTTGAAATCGTCCACGCGGAATCACAGGAAGACATGCTTGCCCTCGGCGGCGTTGAGTCAGATGCCGGCATTACCGATGGGGTTCTCGAAACCGTGCGCTCCCGCTTTTCGTGGCTCGCCGTCAATCTCGGCACGGCCATCCTCGCGTCCCTGGTGATTTCACTTTTTGGCGCCCAGATCGAGCAGGTTGTGGCGCTCGCCGTGTTGATGCCGATTGTCGCATCGATGGGCGGCAATGCGGGCACGCAAACGCTGACCGTCGCCGTCCGAAGTCTCGCCATGCGCGACCTCACGGCGTCGAACGCGGCGCGTATCGTCTGGCGCGAGACAATTGTCGGCGGCCTCAACGGCATTCTGTTCGCGATGATCATGGGCGTGCTCGCCGGGTTCTGGCACCTCAGCATGGGAGCGAGCGAGGATCAGGCGCTGCGCCTTGCGTTCGTTATCGGCGCGGCGATGATCATCAATCTGATTGCCGCGGGTCTTGCCGGAATTCTGGTGCCGCTCGGGCTGCAGCGCGCCGGCGCCGACCCCGCCGTCGCCTCGGCCGTGTTCGTGACGACAGTGACGGACGTCGTCGGATTTTTCGTCTTTCTGGGACTTGCCGCGATCGTGCTGCTTTAGCGAGAGGTCATTGCAGCAATCGTACGAGCATCCGGCGTTGGTGATCCTGCCCGCCGAAAAAGACGCCGAGAACGCGCACTTCCTCCAACTCTTCAAAGACTTTGAACCAAAAAATCGCGCGTCCTATAGTCACATGACGCAAGCCGCGCGCGATATCGTCATGCAATGTCCCGTGATACGGCGCGCGCCCGATCATACCAGCGTCTGCGCGGATCGATTGAACTCGCTGCAACGCATGTTCAATCGCCGCCCCCGGCGATTCGCCAAAGCCGAGATAGCTTTCGACGAGGAAGGCGAATATGGCGTCAAAATCGTTTTCGGCCGGTTCCGCGAACGCAACCTTAAACGCCATCTTCGCGACGCTTGCGTTCAGCCATGGCGTCAAGCCGGAGTTTCATTTCGTCGCTTGAAATGAATGGACCTTGCATGCGCCGTTCGAGCAACGTCCGCAGCGCTTCCTTTTCCAGATCGTCGCCTTCCGTCTTCAGTCGCAAGAGTTCGACGCCCTGCTGTAAAACCGCGCTGACGCTCGGATAGCGCCCCTGTTCAACGAGCGAGCGCGCGAAGGCGTCTTGCTCATCGGTCAGAGAGATTGACGATTTGACGGTCATGCCGACGCTCCGTTTCGCAGACGGTATTACTAGGTCGTACCAACGGTCAAGGCCTTGATTTGCGTCCGAACATTAACCAAACGCCGAGAACGCCGACCAGCAGCACGATCCACGTCGCTGGCTCCGGCACATTGTCTGGCGGCGGCGGCGGCGGCGGGCAGTCGTCAGTGTTTGGATTGCACGGCGGCGTTGGCGGGATTGTCCCAACTGGCGGCACCAGAAAGCCTGGAGGATTGAAGGGGGGAACGTAAGGCGGCCCCCATTCATTTGGGGTCGGCGGATAGACCGGCGTCGAAAACGGCGTCACCGGCGTTGGCGGCGGAATGAGGCCAGGACCTTCCGGAACCCGCCCTGGTTCCCGCGGCGCCGGATTATAACCGGCGAGGCGCGTGGGAACGGGGCGGGACGTCAAAAAGACCCGGTATCGGCCCTTCGCTGCCCGTCTTCGCCGCAACAACCGCAATTGATGACGATGTCGTTGCGAATGTCGCCAACGGCGCGCGCATACATTTCGGCGACCTGCTTTTCGTCGACGGTCTTGTTGCGGTCGAAGCCGCCGGTCCAGACAATCGCCGAAGCGACGATTGTCGCTGCGGTTATGTTGGCCAAGCCATTGCCCATCATATGAGCCACCACGTTTACAAATACGCGCCCGGTCGATGCGGGGGCGGCTACGCGATTGCCGCCCCAGCCAATGCCGTTTTGAGAAATCGGACCGGACGCCGACTCCCCCACGGTTTATTTCCAAGGATCGTGCCAGTCTGGAACGCGGCACGTCGGCCCCCGTTCCAGAACGATCACCCCTCCGCCGAAGCCGGAGAGGCCCGCGCGGGTCAGAAGCCTGACCCAAAATTCGCTTGAGCGGCGATCCGGCCTTGAAGGCGCGCAACAAGAAGGCGCGCATTGTGGCGCGAATCAGATGGTTAAGCCAGATGCGGCGTATTCGTCACATTGCCGCGCCTTGCCGCGGGAAGGCGGGGCTTGCGCCTACCCAGGGAGGCTGGCTCATGCTAAGAATTGTTAACAAGGCTTTCCGGGGAGAGCCCGGTGCGGCGGTCGCAGGCCTTTTGCCGGCAGCGGGCGCCGGGGCAAGACTGTCGCGTGTCGAGGGGAAGGGGCGGGTCAGCATGAAGACGGGAGCCACCGGCCTCAATCTGATCAAGGGCTATGAGGGCCTCAGAATGTCGGCCCACTACTCGCCGGCTGAGGAGTGGGCGGTCGGCTACGGGCACACCGCGACCGCACGCCACGGCATGAGCGTCAGCGAAGGCGACGCCGAGCGCCTGCTGCGCCAGGACGTTCTGCCGCTCGAAAAACTCATCGCCGACACCGTGCGCGCGCCGTTGAACCACAATGAGCACGATGCGATCGTGTCGCTGATCTTCAATATCGGCGAAGAAAACTGGAAACGCTCGACCGTTTTGAGGAAGCTCAACGAAGGCGACAAGCTCGCCGCCGCCCGCGCTTTCGAGATGTGGACGAAAGCGCGGGTCAACGGCGAACTGATGGCGCTTGACGGTCTCGTGCGCCGCCGCGCGGCGGAGAAGTCCCTGTTCCTGATGCCGACCGATGCTTCGCTGGTTGTTCCGACCGCGGATGTTCGACCGGCGCCCGAATGTGAACTCGATTTCAAATCGGATCGCGAACTGAAGGCCTCGCCGGTTGTCGATTTCGATCGCAAGTCGACCGGCAAGGCGCTGATTTTGTCGAACGAAGAAATGGCGGCGCGGTCGCGGGCCCTCTTCGCCGCGACGCAGGCGCTGTCCGTCGATCCGTCGAAGATGATCATTACCAAGGCCGAAGAACACGCCGATATGGGGATCACGATCGGCGCCATCCTCGCCGGGCTTCTTGCGATGGCGATGACCGGCCTTGGCGGCGTTCTTCTTGTCGGCCAGGAATTCCCGAGCTTTGCGGAATCAATCGGCCTTGGCTACGACCGCTTTGTCAGGATTTTCGAGACCCTGCCGATGTGGCTCGCGGCGATCGGCGCCGCCATCTGTTATTTTATTCTCTATATTCTGGTGAAACGCGTTTCGCGCCATGACCTGAAGCGCCAGCGCGCCCAGGAATTTGCCCGGCTTCGCGCCGCGGAGTAGGCTCCCGAACTGATCAAGCTGTGCGCCGCCAGCCTCGCTGGCGCGGCCGGGCGAGCCTGGACTGCCGTGAAAGGAATCGTCATGCAGAAACGCTTGCTGATCGGCCTTGGCGCCGCCGGGGCAGCGGCGGCCGCGGTGACGACCGGCGTCGTCCTCAACCGCGGTCAAAAGGCCGAACCGCCGACTTTCGCCCGAACCGCGCCTGACACCATCTGCATCGAAAGCAGCGTTCAACTGGTCGACGGCATGACGCAGGATTGTCTAACGGCGGCGCAATATGCGGCGCTGCGCGATCGCCCGGTGATAGACGCCGACGGCGCGCCGGTCGAACTCAGCCTTACCGGTCCTCAGGCCGGCGCCCGCGTCGTCCGCAACTGCGTCGAATACGATGCGTTGCGCGTCGAGGAATGGTACGCCGAGTCCGGCGCCGACATGCGCCGCGAGGAATACTTTCTGCGCGCCTGCGGGGCGCTGGCGCTTCTGGTCAAGGCGGACCCCGCGCGCTCGACACACTTTGCCGGGGGGAAGGCCGATGTCGCCGATGTGCGGTCGATCGCCCGCGAACGGGCGTTCAGCATTGGCGAGGACGCCGATGGTCGGCCGGCCGAAGTCTCGAAAGTCGAAGACGGCGTCTGGAAGGTCGCGTCGCCGGCGAACGAGGCTGTTGTTTACGAAATAGCGCACGCTGATTTCACCGGCGACGGGCTCGGCGAAATTCTCGCCTATGTCAGCATCGGCGCCGTTGGCGGGACCGCCCGCGGCGGTTCGATCGGCCTCATGGAAAAGCCGTCCGCGGGCGGGCCGTGTACATTCAAGGCGCAATGAAATGCGATCTGGGAAATGCGATCTGGCGCTCCGGAAAAGGCGCCCTTTCTGTTTCCGCGATTTTCTGGTTTTTCGGCGTTCCTCGCGCGCTTCAGCCGCAAAAGACGCCCTTTTGACCCTTGAGGAAGGGCGCTTAGAGCGGGGCGCAATTAATCCGCATTGGACACGAACCTCGTTCCGTCATGCCTCGTTCCGTCATGCTGGCGAAAGCCAGCATCCAAAGCCGCGAGGGACTTGCTCGCCATTCCGGACCTTGACTTGCGCCAGGGTGACGTCGTCCTCGATTCCGAGATATTGCTCTTTGCTCTAAATCAGAGCCGGGCCCGTTGGTCCCTCCGTTGAGACGGATCGACCGTCCAGGGACGATCGATCCTCCTGATAGTCGGGCCCAAAAAATATTCTCGCTGACACCGGTAACAAAACCGCGGTCACCCCCGGGCCGCGCGTCTTCGCGCGGAACCCATTCCTCAGCCGGTCCCAGGTCGCGTGATTGATTCCGGTTTCCGCCAAGAGGCGGCCCAGGAATGACAACGCCGGAATTTGCTGCATCATTTTTCCGCGGGACACTGAGAGGCCTTCACAAAGCGAAGGACGGGCGGCGGCAACCTATCGCGCCGATTGCAGCACTTCAGGTTGCGGCGCAGCCGCGCGCCTCGCGAAAACGGCGCCAGCGCCGCCCGCTTTTATGTATTCGCATCGCCGGCCAGTCACGAAAACCGGACCGGCGACAAACCGGACTTGTCAAACGGCGCGCCAAGAAACGCGCCCATGCAGATAAGACGAATCAGAACCCTCGAGTGTGACAAGGTTAAGCCGATTTTTGAAAATAAATTTCGGGCGCCGCGGTTAGCAGGGATGCGCGGATCGCGGCGTGGCGATCACGGATTAGGGTTAATACGGATTGACCGCCCGGCCCTCTAGACATGCGGCGCTGACGCATGGGCCGCGCGGGCGAGATCTTTCAGCGCCGCCATGGTCGCGGCGTAAGGAATAGGTCCGTAGCTGATCCTCGCGACCCCGAGTTCGGCCAGGCGTTCAACTGAAGGCGCGCCGCTCATGACCATGATGTTCACCGGAATTGCGCTCGCCTTGCACAACCGCGCAACCAACTCTTCATTGGCAAGCCCCGGCGCGAAGAATCCGCTGGCGCCCGCTTCGGCGTACGCCGCGGCCCGTTCCTCGGCGCCGGCGATGAGCGCTGCGTGTTCGCTTGGGTCGCTCGCGGCGAGGAACAGATCGGTGCGGGCGTTGATGAAGAGCGGGACGCCGAGATCGTCGGCTTTTCGCCGCAGCGCCCGGATGCGGCGCGATTGCTGCTCGACGCCGTAGAGCCCGCTTTTGCCGACAATCCGATCCTCGAAGTTGACGCCGACGGCGCCGGCCTTGATGATTCTTTCGACATTCGACGCGACGCGCTCCGCGTCCTCCGCATACCCCCCTTCGAAATCGACGGTCAGCGGCAGGTCGACGCTGGCCGTGATCCGCCTGACGATCGTTTCGACAAGGGCGAGGGGGATCGCTTCGCCATCGTCAAACCCTTGCGCGGCGGCGACCGACCAGCTTCCCGTCGCGAGCGCCGCGGCGCCGG
>JBGTLL010000085.1:0-3681 GCA_041744115.1 Parvularculaceae bacterium
GGATGTCGGCCCCGGCGATGCGCTCAAGAGAAAAAGAGCGCGCCGCGCGCGTCGCCGCCGCCTCGTCGCGCGGGTCGTCGCCGTCGCGAAGGAGCAGATATGCCACCCCGCGATAGAGCGACCCCGTATCGAGGTAGGCCAGATCGTAATGCGCGGATATCAGCTGCGCGAGGGTGCCCTTGCCGGACGCGGCCGGGCCGTCAAGCGCAATGACCAGCGGGCTTTTCATCGAGCGAGGGCTTAGCGGCAGGAAGCGCTTTAAGGCAAGCATCGACCACCCGCTGTCTCAGGCCGTCCACGCGTCCGGCGAAATCGATCGTGATGAAACAACAGGCGTTCCAATCGCGATGCCGATTGGTTCCCCGGTGGCTGTGGAAAAAATCCGGTCGCGCCGCCGCCTTGCCCCTTGGAAAGCCGGCCGGTGCGTCGCCATATTCCCGGCTTTGGCGCGCCCGCCTTCGCTGGCCGGCGCGGAGCGCGGGCGTCTGGACCGGTATGGATCTCCCCTTTGGCGTGACGGAGGAAGCCTTCAGCGCCTTTCTCCAGGTCATCATGATCGACCTGACGCTCGCCGGGGACAATGCGGTGGTGATCGGCCTCGCGGCGGCGGGTCTGCCCAAACACCAGCGCGGCAAGGCGATTTTCATCGGCATTCTCGCGGCGACGGTATTGCGCATCGTTTTCGCGCTGCTGACGACGACGCTGCTGCAGATTGTCGGCCTCCTTCTCGCGGGCGGCATTCTTCTGCTTTGGGTCTGCTGGAAAATGTGGCGCGACCTGATGCGGCCGGCGCACATGGATCGCGGCTCGGACGTGCTGGAAGGCGAAAAACCGTCCGGCCCCGCGCCCGCGCCCAAGACTTTGAAAGCGGCGATTACCCAGATCGTCATCGCCGACATTTCGATGTCGCTCGACAATGTGCTCGCCGTCGCCGGCGCCGCGCACGATCACCCCTCGGTCCTCATCTTCGGCCTCGCGCTGTCGATCATGCTGATGGGATTTGCCGCGACGTTCATTGCGCGGCTGCTCGAACGCTATCGCTGGATCGCCTATGTCGGCCTTGCCGTCATCCTTTTCGTCGCCGCCGAAATGATCTGGCGGGGCGGCCATGAAGTCTGGAATGCGTCCGGCGCTGAAATCACCGAAGACGGAATTGTGTTTCCGGAAACGCCCTGAACGGCAAGGCGAGGCGCGCCAATCAGGCGCCGCCGCCGGCAAAGCCGTGCGCGGACCGCATCAGAGCCGAGACCAGCCGCCGCTCCTCATCGGTCAATTCCGGACGCCATATCGAAAACAACAAAATAATGCGGTATTTATCGCTGTTATTCCACGCTTCGTGCTCAATCGTGTCGTTGAAAACGATCGCCTCGCCCCGCTTCCATTGGTGCAGGTCATTGCCAACCCGGAGCGCGCAGTCCCCGGGCGTTATGATCGGCAAATGACAGATGAGCCGGGTGTTCAGAAAGCCCGAATGCGGCGCAATGTGGGCGCCAGGCGCCAGTCGCGAAAACAGGATCATCGGACCCTTGTTCTCAATTATGTGCAGCGGCGTCTTCGCCAGCGCCGCAAGCGTCTTTGGGAAGCGGCGCGCGACGCTTTCATTCGTCTTGCCGTCATCACAAAGAAACAAGGCGCTCCATTCCATGTTATCCAGCAGCCGGTGATCATACCGCGTCGGCCGGTTATCCTCTGCCCGCACATACGGGATGAATTCATCACTCATCGCAATCGCTTCCGCGAATTCTTGTGCGATGACTGCTGTCTGGTCCTCCAACGCCTCAAGCCATGGAAACATTTCGCGCGGGTAGCGCCCGAGCGCCGGCAGGCCGGAAAAGTAAAAGCCCCTTGGCTCTTCGATATAGCGACGCTTTGTTCCGGCCAAAATTTCAATGGATTCAGAAAATCGACGGCTTACGCTTGTTTCATCATATCCGGCGCTTGCCAAATCCGATTTGATTTGCGTCAGCGTTTTGGCGGAAAAATGATTATAACGGTCCAGAGCGCGCCGCACTTCAGACGCGGCGTCTGGAGGCAGCTTTTTCGATTCAGGCGAAAGCTTGCAGACAACTCCATAAAACGTAGCAGCCGCTTTCTCGTCTCCATCCTGCCAATTGATATCCCCTTTCAACATAAGTGCAGGGAGATCGCTCGGATTAAGTTTCAGCATGGCGTCGAGCGCCGCCTGAGCGGCCGTCAGATTGCCGGCATCCCTATTGGCCATCGCCAGCGCAAAAAACCCGCGCCGGTCCCGCGGCGCCAAAACGGTAATTCTTTCGAAAATTTCGCGGGCGCGCGTAAAGTCACGTCGTTGCATCGCTTGCGTCCCGGCTTCGACCAACGCATCCAAGGAATTAACGCCGCTGCTCATCGCGATCGCCATAAGTGCAATTTCGACGATACTTTAACGGTTTGTGCGCTTTTCAACTCAACCAACATCGGCGCCGAACGATTGCAAGGTCGCGACGAACCCTGGGAAACTCGTTGCGATCATCGAACCGTCGTCGATCGCAACCGGATTATCCGCCGCAAGGCCCAAGACAAGAAAACTCATCGCAATGCGGTGGTCGAAATTGGCGGCGACGTGGCCGCCGCCCCTGACATCGCCATCGCGTCCGATAATGCGAAGCCAATCAGCGCCGCTGTCCGTAACGACGCCGTTCGCCTTAAGCCCTGCTTCAATCGCAGCGAGGCGGTCGCTTTCCTTGACGCGAAGCTCTTCGATGCCGGGCATGTAGGTTTCGCCCGCGGCGAACGCCGCAACAACCGAGAGGATCGGATATTCGTCGATCATCGACGCCGCGCGGGCTGCCGGGACATTGACGCCTTTAAGGCTCGAATGTCGGACGCGGATGTCGGCGACCGCTTCGCCGCTGCATTCGCGCGCGTTCTCATAATCGATCGCGGCGCCCATTTCCGTGAGCGTCACATAAAACCCGGTCCTCAGCGGATTGACGAGCACATTGCGGACGATGATCTCCGCACCCGGCGTGATCGCCGCGGCGGCGACGAGAAACGCCGCCGAGGACGGATCGCCGGCAATGGCGATTGTCGTCGCCGAAAGCGATTGCGGGCCGTCCAGTTCGATGACCCGCCCCGCCTGACCGGTTTTCACGCGGATATCCGCGCCGAAGGCTTTCAGCATGCGCTCGGTATGGTCGCGCGAGGGCGCGGCCTCGGTAATTCGCGTTGCGCCTTTCGCGCCGAGACCGGCCAGCAGCACCGCCGACTTCACCTGCGC
Organism: Parvularculaceae bacterium; assembly: GCA_041744115.1. Taxonomy (GTDB): domain Bacteria; phylum Pseudomonadota; class Alphaproteobacteria; order Caulobacterales; family Parvularculaceae; genus Amphiplicatus. Next base: position 3,239 of record JBGTLL010000085.1, read on the forward strand.
CGAGGCGACCGGCAACGGATAGTCGATGGCGTGGAGCGCGGACCGGGCGACGGCGATCGGCAAGGCTCCGCCGCGCGCGTTGAATTTCGCGCCCATCAATTCGAGCGGCTTGGTGACGCGGCCCATCGGCCGGGCGCGCAGGCTCTGATCGCCGTCAAAAGTCGCCGCGACCCCCTGGCCCGCGACGGCTCCCATAACGAGGCGGCAGCCGGTTCCGGAATTGCCAAAATAAAGCGCGCATTCGGGGTCGCGCCATCTGCCGCCGACGATCCGCCAGACTGGCCCGGCATCCGTCAGATGGCGTTCGATTTCCGCGCCGAGGGAACGCAGGGCGGCGGCGGTTCGCAGCACATCATGACCTTCGAGCATCCCGGTCGCGATCGTCTCGCCGGAGGCGAGCGCGCCAAGAATAAGCGCCCGATGCGAAACCGACTTGTCGCCGG
>JBGTLL010000086.1:0-3475 GCA_041744115.1 Parvularculaceae bacterium
GCCGTTGCCGCGGCCCCCGCCGACGAATTCAACTGCCGGGTTGCAATTGTGTAGAGCGCGTCAGCATGGCCAGCGCTGGCGGCGGCTTGCAACCACCGCTCCGCGTCATCGCGTTGGCCGAGGCGGTGGAGCGAGGCGGCAAGGGCGTATTGCGCCTTCGCGTCGCCCGCCCCCGCGCGGGCCGACAGAGCGTCAAGATCCGGCGGAATGCCCATCCGCCGACGCTATCATTCGCCTGCCCGCTATTGCCAGCCAGCCTTGTCGAAAATCATCACCGCTTCGGTCTGATGCTCGCCGAGCGCCGCCATGTCGATATCGTCGGCGCGGAACGGTCCAAACGCGGCAACAGGTCCGATCGCTGCAACGCGCGTGACAGCCGGAAACTCGTTGTTGCCGGCGGCGAACGCCGTTTGCGCGTCATCGCTGAGGAGAAAGGCGATCAGCGCTTCGGCGTTTTCAGGGTGCGGCGCGTGGCGGGCGATTCCGGCGCCGGAAATGTTGACATGCGTTCCGGTTGAATTCTGGTTGGGGAAGATGACGCCGACCCTGGCGCCGATCGCTTTCATTTTTGCATCATCGGCGCCGATAAAACGCGCGAGGTAATAGCTGTTGACGATCGACAGCCGGCATAGGCCGGCGGCGACCGCTTCGATCTGCGACGTGTCATTGCCTTCGGGCGCCCGCGCGAAATTGGCGACGACGCCCTTCGCCCATGCCGCCGCGGCCGCCTCGCCATGATGGTCGATCATCCCGGCAAGCAGGGACTGGTTGTAGACATTGGTCGATGAGCGGACGCAGATCGCGCCGCGCAAAGCGGGATCGGCCAGATCCTCATAGGTCTGAAGGTCTTTCGGCGCGCCCTCTTCCTTGTTGTAAATGATGACCCGCGCGCGCTTCGACAGCGCGACCCATTCGCCTTCAGGATCGCGAAACCGCGCCGGAACCCTTGAAAGAATCGCAGCGTCGCCGATCGCGCGAAGAACGCCGCGCTGCTTGGCGCGCCACAGCATGCCGGCGTCGGCGGTGATGAAAAGATCGGCGGGGGTGGCTTCCGCTTCGCGCGCCAGCCTTTCGATCAGCGCATCGCCGCCGGCTTCGATGATGTTGACCTTGACGCCGGTCTTGGCGGTAAAGGCGTCATAGATCGCGAGATCGGAATCATAATGCCGGCCGGTATAGACGTTGACCTCGCCTGCCGGTTTTGCCGCAGGCTCGGCCGGCGCCGACTGCGCGCGCATGCACGCGGCGGCGAAAAGCAAAGCGGCAAGGCATGAGGAAAACGCGCGGATCATGTTCGGCCTCTGTCTGGCGGACGACCCTGCCCTCATTGAGAGTGATTATCAAGTGCACGTCTGCATGACGGGGAATGAAGCGTCACCCTGACGAAAGTCAGGGTCCAGAGCCACGAGCGATTCCCTTGCGGCTCTGGATGCTGACTTTCGTCAGCATGACGAAGGGGGGCGAAGGCGCATGGCGGATCCGCGCACAAGCGTCACCCTGACGAAAGTCAGGGTCCAGAGTCACGGGCGATTCCCCTGCCGCGCTGGATGCTGACTTTCGTCAGCATGACGGAAGGGGGTGAAGGCATTCCACTCTTCGTCAGCCTGACCTCCAACCCTCGTCAGCATGACCCCCCTCGTCACCCTGACGAAAGTCAGGGTCCAATGCCACGGGCGAATCCCTTGCGGCTCTGGATGCTGACTTTCGTCAGCATGACGGAGAATGAACCGAAGGCCTCCCCTCTGGCGTCACCCTGACGAAAGTCAGGGTCCAGCGCCACGAGCGATTCCCTTGCCGCTCTGGATGCTGACTTTCGTCAGCATGACGAGTGTGGTGACGGCATTCCCCTGTCGTCATCCTGTCGAAAGCTAGCTTGCAACGATGCGAACTTGCGCCGGATCGATTGTGATTGCGGCCCGGTCGCCAGTCCCAATCGCCGTCCGGCACGTCGCTCTGAAAGTCTGATTGTCCGCGCCGCCAACGATCACCTGCCAGTCAGGGCCGGCGAACCGGCAATCGAGCACTTTGAAGGCCCCGGCGGGATCCGCGCCCGCGGACGCGCCGCCCTCATGAATGACAACAAAGGCGGCGTCGGCGGGACGGGGGACCGCGATCCGCCCGAAGGCTGTCTCGACGCCGTCGAGGGCCGGGCGGCAGGCAAGCGCCTGGCTGCCGGGAAAGATCGCGGCGCCGGCGGCTGTGCGCGGCGTGCGGAAGAGCGTTTCGGGCGATGCGGTTTCGACGATCCGCCCAGCGCGCATGACGGCGATCCGGTCGCCGAGTTCAATCGCTTCGTTGGCGTCGTGGGTGACGAGGATCGCGGGCGTCGACCGCGCCTTCAGCAGACGGCGCATTTCCGCGCGCAGGCGCTGGCGCAAGGCAATATCGATGCTGGCGAACGGTTCATCGAGCAGCATGGCGCGCGGCCGCCGCGCGAAGGCGCGCGCCAGCGCGGCTCGCTGCTGCTGTCCGCCCGACAATTGATGCGGGTATCGGTCAGCATAGGCGCCGAGATCGACCTTTTGCAGTTCGGCGTCGATCCGCGCGGCTCTTTCCGTGGCGGAAAGATCGGCAAGGCCGAAGGCGATGTTCTTTGCAACGGTCAGATGCGGAAACAGGACGAAATCCTGAAACACAAAACCGATCGGGCGCTTCTCCGGCGGCGTATGGAGATGCGGCGTCGCCAGCGTTTTGCCGTCGAGTTCGACAAAGCCTTCCCGCAGCTTTTCAAGGCCGGCCGCGATCCGCAGCAACGTCGTCTTGCCGCAGCCGGACGGCCCGTAGAGGCAGACGATTTCGCCGGGCGCCGCCTCAAGGCTCGCGCCATCGACGACGACACCGGCGCCAAAGCTGTGGCGAATGTCCCTGACGACAAGGCTCATAGGGGCGGTCATCTCGCATCATCCGGCGACGAATGATAGGCCATGCCGGATGAACGCGAAGGGCGAACGGGCCAAGGCGGGATGGGCGGCGGCGGTGACCGCCGCGGCCCTCGGCGCCGTTGCGCTCCTGGTTGCGGCGCCGGTCATTGCCATTCTCTCAAATCTTCTGGCGCCCTATGGCGAAACCATCCGCCATGTGCTCGCGACGACCGGACTGCGATACGCTGGCGGCACAATTGCGCTCTCACTCTCGGTCGGAATAGTCGCCGGCGCGCTCGGCGTCGCCGCCGCGCTGATCACCGCGATTTGCGACTTTCCGTTGCGAAGAGTGCTTTCCTTCGCGCTGGTCCTGCCGCTTGCGGTCCCCGCCTATATTGCCGCTTACGCCTACGCCGATCTTCTCGGTCCTTTTGGCGCTTTGGCGCCGGTCTCGCGCATGCTGACAGCGCTCGATCTGCCGACAATCCGCAGCCTCCCGGGCGCCGCTTTCGTTCTCGCGATGACGCTTTATCCGTACGCCTATCTAACGGCGCGCGCCGCCTTCGCCGCGCGGCCGGCGGCGATGATGGAGGCGGCACGGACGCTCGGCGCGA
>JBGTLL010000087.1:0-22129 GCA_041744115.1 Parvularculaceae bacterium
CGCGAGCTCGGCGACCGCCGGGACGCTTCCGCCCGCCCATGGACCGGATGCGACGGGCGGCGCATCGTCGCCGTCGCCCGTGTCTTCGACGTCGACTTCATCGGGATGATTGCGGTCGGCGGCGTCCATCCTTTCCCTCGCAGGCGCGGCGGGCGGTTCTTTTCCGAAATTCTCGAAATAGGAGACAACTTCGTCGGCTTCCGCTTCGAGCGCCGCGATATCCTCCGGCGACGGATTATCCGGGTAGCCCGCCTCTTCGCTCCGCTCGTTGATCACCGTCATCGTCGATGCGGCATTCTTGACGACGGGCGGCGCGGGCGCGGATTTCGTGGCAATCATGGGCGCCGGTTTTGGCGCCGGCTGCGGCGCGGGCGGGGTCTTGCGGTCCGCCTCTTTTGGCGGCGATTTTACGGCGGGCGCAGGCGCAACGACGGGAGCTGGATCGGGCGCCGCCTTCTTCCTTGCTGCGATATAGGTCGGCTCCAGCGCGAAGGCGTCGGTTTCTTCCGCCGGGTCGGCGATCGGCGAATTCGACGGAATCGCCGATCCCTTGCGGGCGAGCAGGCCCGAGGTGAGGGCGGCGAAGCGGCTTTCCGGTTTGCCTCCGCTGTCTCGCGCGCCTGCGTTCCGTTTCATCGCTTCCTTCCCGCGACGCGGAACTCCCTACTGCGCGGCGCGGCGGCCGAAGACGCGATTTTGCGCGGCGATGGCGGCGGCGTTCGGCTCTTCCGGCGCCTTGTAGCCGCCTTCGGCGCGCTTCAGACGCCGGTCGAGATATTGCCAGAGTTCGCTGATCTCCTGCGCCGACTTGCAGTGCGGATCGATCTCCATGACCGTCCGTCCGTCAATCATCGCGGCGGCGTAATCGACGCGGTGATGAATGACGGTCGGGGCGACGGTCCCATGCTGCGACAGCGCGATCGCCGCTTCCGACGTGATGCGCGCCTTCGGCGTTGCGCCGTTGACGACAAAGACCAGCTGCTTGTTGCGCGCCTGCGCGATATCGACGGTCGGCCCGACGGCGCGGAGGTCATGCGGCGAGGGCCGCGTCGGCGCGACGACGAGATCGGCGAAATTCACGACTTCCGAAATCGCGCGCGTCACCGCCGGCGGGGTGTCGATGACGACGAGACGAAAGCCTTCGTCGCGCGCCCGGTCGAGGTCGTGAAAGAGATTTGAAAACACGGACTGGATGAACGCCGGCTGCGGATCCTGCCGGACATTCCACCATTTCGCGAGCGACCCTTGCGGGTCAGTGTCAATGAGCGCGACGGGGCCAGCCCCCGCACGCCCGGCTTCGACCGCAATGTGGCCCGACAGCGTGGTCTTGCCGGATCCCCCTTTTTGCGACGCGAAAACAACTACGCGCATCGACGCCAGCATGCGTCCTCCCAAAACCTGCCGCCGGGGTCATCGCCCCCGCATCGCGATAATCGCGCATGAGCCGTTAAGGCTGCGCCACGAACGCGCGGCGAATTGTTTGATAAATTTAAGGATATCGTCAGGGTCTCGATCTGGGACAAAAAAGCGCCGGAAGCGACCCAGATACGCAAGGCCGCAACCGACGCGAAGATAGTCTTGACACGAATGATTTAAGGCCGGATTAAGGGGGGACCAGGGATTAGGGATTAGGGACTACGGATTAATCCCTAGTCCCTAATCCCTTCCCTTCTACGCGACAGCGTCTTCATCAATCCCCAGCAGCCGCGTGATGCGGGCGATCCGCGGATTGCCGTCCCAGTCCCAGTATCGCAAAACGGCCCGCGCATAGTCGCGCGCCATGGAATCGAAGATGCCGAGCAGGTCTTCGGCGCGCTGCGGCGACAGCGGATTTTCCGCGTCTTTCCGGCTGACGATGTTGAAGAACTCGGCGCGCGGCAGCCCCAGGCTCTTGCACATGACGGCGAATGGCTCGACGCCCGGATCGCGCAGCACGCGGGCGATGAGTTCGCGGCCGACGCCTGCGATCATGCCGGTCGCATGGATGATTTCCTGCGCCGGATATCGCCGCGCCGCGCCAAGCGTCTTGATGACGACGTCCATCGAGACCGGCTCGCCGTTGATTCCGCGCGGGCGATGACGGCGATCGAGCATGATCAGAATTTCCTTGACGAAGGGATCGGACCCCTCGCCGCGGAAAGCGCGCGCATAAAGATCCTGGACCGCGTCCTGGACGATCGTGCGGTCGAGGGCAAAGCGCGCGAGAATGCGTTTGCGGGCGTCGCCGTCTACCCACCAGAACATCATGAAACCGTGCGCGGGTTCGAGTTCCCGGCGGCGCAAAAGCAGCGCCTGCATGCCGGCATCCGTCGTCGACCGGCTGACGAGGAGATCGATCGCGGCCGGCGAGAACTGGAATTCATCGCGCCGTAACAGAAGCCTTTGGACTTCAGGTTCGCCGAACTCGAGAATGACGTCGGCGAGCGAGGCGGTGAGATCGAGACGGCGCGCGATCATCTCGCGATGCGCCGTCGTTCCGGCGCGCGCGCATTCGATCAGCAGCGCCTCGGGTAGCGGTTCGACGCGGCGAATGACGGGTTCGGCGACGCGCGGCTCGTCGAGCAGCAGCATCCGGAGCAGCGCATTCGGCGCTTCGAGGACGCGGGCGACGCGCCGCGCGACTTCGAGCCGCAGATCCTCTTCGACCTTGTCGAGCGCCTGCAGCATGATGTCGGCGACGAGCGAGCGCTCATTGGCGGAAAGCCTTGTCGCCGGCAGGACGACAATGTCCGCGAGCTTGCGGATCAGGATCTCGCGGGGACTATGGCCGCGGGGCGTCTCCGGCGTCTGGCCGATGGGGCCCGGCGCAATCTCTTCGGTCGCGGTATCCGGCGTCGACATCCCTGCCCCTTATGGAATTCTCCCCGAAGGAGAAGAGCGATCTAACCGCAACACCGTTAACCGGGGTTGAACGGTCCCGCCTTGAATCGGGGAGACGCGGGCGTTTCGGCCTGCTAGGCTTGGCGTCACAGCCAGTTCGCGGAGCCAAAAGTGATAAAAAAGCTTCTCTTTGTCGTCGGCGCCTTCGCGCTTTCCGCCTGCGCCAGCGACGCCGGTCTCGCGGACGACCCGAACTACATTGCCGGCTATGGCGATGGCTGTACGACCGCCCATGAGCAGGACAAGAGTTTCTCAACTAGGCGCGTCCGCGACGCCAATCTCTTCGACAATGACCGCGCCTATCGCGCCGGCTGGCGGCAAGGCTATCAACAATGCGAGAGCCCCTATCGCAAGGCCGATGACGGCGGTCGCGTGCTGGGAGATGAAGAGGGGTTTTGAGCGGCGCGGTTCATCCTTGGCTTTGCTATAGACGCTGATGGCCTATCTCCTGTTCAAGGCGCTCGCATCGGGCGCGATCATCGCCATCGTCTCCGAAATTGCGCGGAAAAGCGCGGGGTTCGGCGCGCTCGTCGCCTCGCTGCCGCTGATCTCGCTGCTCGGGATGATGTGGCTGTGGCGGGACACCAAAGATGTCGAGCGACTCGCCGTGCATGCGGAGGCGACATTCTGGTACGTTCTGCCGTCGCTGCCGCTGTTCCTGGTTGTCCCGGCGCTCTTGAGGCGCGGCGTCGCGTTCTGGCCCGCGCTCGGCATCGGCTGCGCGGCGACCGTCGGCCTGTATTTGCTGATGGTGTGGATCGGCCCGCGATTTGGATTGCGGCTTTGAGAGAGCGCCGCTCAGTTCAGATTTCTGCTTCCCCCGCGATCGCCCTCAATATCTCCGCCGTCTCCGGGTCGGCGGGAAAAAAGGCTTCGATTGCAAGTTCGGAGAGGATTACATCGACCGGCGTCCCGAAGACTGTTGTGGTGCTGATGAACGACAAGACGCCGCGGTCGGTCGCGAGGCGCAAGGGCACGGCGACGCCGCCGAAATCGTCCGCGACTTTGCCGGCGCGCGGCGCGGGGTAGGCGGACAGTTCCCGATGGAGATCGGCGAGAACGGGATCGGCGCTCGCCGCAATCTGATCGCGGAGCCGCGCGAGGATTTGCTCGCGCCATTGCGCGAGGTTCAGGATTTTCGGCGCCAATCCTTTTGGGTGCAGGCTCAACCGCAACACATTGATCGGCGGCGCGAGAAGCGCTGGCGCGGCGCCGGCAAAGAGCGGAGCGACCATCCGGTTCGCGGCGACAAGCATCCAGCGGCGATCGACCGCCAGCGCCGGAAACGGCTCATGCCCTTTCAAAACGAGGTCGATGGCGTTGCGCGCCGCTTGCAGTTCAGGCGCCGCAAGCTCCCGGTCCGGAAAAACCGGCGCGAAGCCGCCCGCCGTCAGCATCCTGTTGCGCGCCCGCAACGGCACCGCGAGGAGCTCGCCGAGCCGGAGAATCATTTCGCGCGACGGCCTTGCCCGCCCGGTTTCGATAAAGCTCAGATGTCGCGACGAAATCTCCGCTTCGACGGCAAGATCGAGCTGGCTCATGCGCCGCCGCGCGCGCCATTCGCGCAACAGGACGCCGAAGGCGGGAGCTGCTTGCATCAGGCGATCCTAACCCGCGACCTGATGTAAGGACATTACCTCGGAGGTAATTGCGGCGGGGATGCCGGCGATCTTATCTTTGACGGGCAACCAGGGAGCCAACGATGAAAGACAAGACTTTCCTGCAACAGGCGCTGATCCTCGACGCGGCGGCGACCGGCGCAACCATGCTGCTCGCAATCCTTGGCGCCGGCGTCCTCGCCGGCGTTCTCGGACTTCCCGCCGGGCTGCTGCGCGGCGCGGGGCTGATCCTGATTCCGTTTGTCGCGCTGGTCGCGTGGGCGGGCATGCGCGCGCGGCCGGCAAGAGCCGTTGTCGCGACAATCATTGGCCTCAACGCGCTCTGGGTGGCGGCGAGCATCGGCCTCCTGATCGGCGGATGGGTCAGCCCGACAGCGCTCGGCTATGCTTTCGTGATCGCGCAGGCGCTTGTCGTTGGCGTCTTCGCGTGGCTTCAATTCTCGGGGCTCCGCAAAATGGCGCCCGCCGCGTGACAAGCGGCGAAGACCTCCATCCGCTCGACGCCGCGACGGGCCTCATCTCACTTGGCGACGGGTATGAGGGGCGGACGAGCGACGCCTACTGGAATCTCGTCGGGCCGTTTGGCGGCGTCACCGCGGCGGCGCTGCTGCGCGCCGTCCTCGACAGCGAGGGGCGGCGCGGCGATCCGGCCGCGATCACGGTGAATTTCTGCGCGCCGATCGCGAAAGGCGCGTTCGAAATTGCAGCGCATTCGGTCCGCACCAACCGGACGACGCAGCATTGGACCGTCACGCTGAAGCAGAACGAAGCGGTCGCCGCAACCGCGTCCGTCATCACCGCGGCGCGTCCCGAAACCTGGCAATGCCAACTCTTGATCGCGCCGACCGCTCCGCCGCCCGACACGCTGAAATCTTTCGCCGCCGGATTATCTGGCTGGACCGACCGCTATGATTTCCGGTTTGTCGAAGGCGAGCCCGAATTAAAAGCGGCGCCGTCCGATAAGGCTCTGGAAACGAAATCGGTCCTGTGGGTCGCCGACAGGCCGGCGCGAAAAGTCGATTTCATTTCGCTGTGCGCGATGAGTGATTGTTTTTTCGCCCGCATCTTTCATGCGCGCGGCGCGCTTGTTCCGTTCGGCACGGTGACGATGTCAACCTATTTCCACATCGACGCGAGCGATCTCGCCGCTGAAGAACCGGCGCCGCTGCTCGGGGTTGCGGACGCCGCCATCTTCACCAGGGGTTTCTCGAACGAGCGCGCGGAACTATGGAGCGCGGGCGGGCGCCTGCTCGCGACCAACAGCCAGCTTGTTTATTATCGGGATTGACCGGGCAACAGGTCGTCATCCGCCCTGGATGGGATTTGTGCAGTCAATCATCTGTGTTCACCTCTTAAGTAGCCCGCTGGGCAGAATAAAGAGGCCCGCAGGTTTGTCATCGGACCAGAGCATGGTGAGCCGGGACTTTTCGCGGGGGCATTGCTTTCTTCGCGCGGGGTCATGGATAATTGCCGCGCAATTTCCGGGATGACACCGATGCCTCTTACCAACTCCTTCACCGCCGAGGGCGGGTGCGATTGCGGAGCCGTGCGGTATTTGATGAAGGATCGGCCGCTAATCGTTCATTGCTGCCACTGCCGCTGGTGCCAGAGGGAAACAGGATCGGCGTTTGCACTGAATGCGATGATCGAATCGGACCGGGTGACGACACTTAAAGGCGCCCCGGAAATGGTATCGACGCCGTCTGCGAGCGGGCGCGGGCAAATGATTGCGCGCTGCCCTTCCTGCCGCCTTGCCCTGTGGAGCCATTACGGGGGCGGCGGCGACAGAGTGAAATTCATCCGCGTCGGGACATTGGACAGCCCGGACTTGCTGCCGCCCGACATCCATATTTTCACCGCGTCGAAACAGCCCTGGATCGTCATTCCGCCGAATGCGCGCGCGGTTCTGGAATATTATGACTGGCGCGAGGCATGGCCGGATTTCGCAAGAGAGCGACGCGCGGCGATGAACGGGAAATAGCGCCGTCGATCGACGACCGGTCCGCGGAATCAGTCCGCTCCCTTATTTGGTCAAGTCGATCCCGCGCTTCATGTTCACTCTGTTGACGCCCTGGCGGACACGCTCGTGCAATCGGCGGGGCAGAAGGGACGCCAGACATGCGAGCGTCCGTATGACCGCATGCGAATCAGCGATGACGGCGGTCGCATCCGCCCGCCACGCCTGCGCTGCCAGCCTTCGCGCCGCCGGATAGTCGCCATTCGCGTAGGCGATCGTCGACCAATACACATAATGCCGCGCCATCGCTTCGCGTTCGACGGGCCGGACAAGGTCGGGCCAGCCCGCCTTCGCCTTCTTCATCACCGGTTTCCAGTTGCGCTCCATGCGCCGCCAATCGCTGGTGATCTGGCCGCCATGGCGGCGGTACTGCGCGAGTTGCCGAGGGACGCATTTGAGGCGGCCCGTTTGCCGCGCCGCAAGCCGCAGCCAGTAATCGAGACCGATATATCCCGTCAGGTTCTCGTCGAACCCGCCGACGGCGCTGGCCGCTTCCGCCCTGACGACGACGCCGCTGTCGGAATGAATCGGGTTATTTCGAAGAAGGTCCGCGAACGTCACGTCCCCCGCCGGCGCCGGGCTTTCAACGCCGAGCATCGCTCCGTTCTCGTCGATATGGGCGTAAAGAGGGAAAACGAGATCGAGGTCTGGATTGTCATTCAGCGCGTCGCAGAGAACCTGGAGCAGGGGCGGACGCCATAAATCATCGGCGTCGAGAAAAGCGACATACTTGCCGCGCGCGCGGCGCAAACCGGCGTTGCGCGCGGCGGCAAGGCCGCGATTATCCTGATCGATCACCGTCATGGCCGCGCTCTCCGGCCACGGTTCGCTCGCCAGCCGGTTCAGGATGTCGCCGGTTCCGTCCGCCGATCCGTCATTGACCGCAATCAGTTCATAGGAGGTGCGCGTTTGCGCTCTGACCGACTGGACCGCGGCCTCGACAAATCGCGCCGCGTTGAACGCCGGCATGACGATGCTGACCTCATGCGATCCGTCGGCCACGGATGTCCTCCGTACACGGCGGCAGCGCGGCTGCCTCGCCGGGTTTCGGCCAGATCCAGCGGCGCGCCCATCGATCCAGCAGATAAAGCTGTAACAGCGCGCCCGCCGGATAGGTTGACGTCCTGATCGATTGTTCGACGCCTTTTTTCTCGAGAAAACCGGCGCTGACCAGCGGCCCTTCCCCAACGCTGTCCATGAGCTGGGCGCGGCGCTCGGGAGTTGGGACAACCAATTCGGCGATCGGCGCGCTGAAGCCCTTTTTTCGCGCCGTCAGAATATCTTCCGGCAGCCAGCGCCTGCCGACCGCTTTCAGCAGCGCTTTGCGTTCGCCGTTTCGATAATGAAGGTCCGGCGAGATGCGAAACGCGAGTTCAACAAGTTTCGGATCAAGAAAGGGCACCCGCGCCTCAATGCCGTACGCCATGGTCGCGCGATCGACTTTCACCAGAATTTCATCGGGCAGATAAGTGGCGAGATCGCACCTTCTGCCGGCATCGACCGGGCCGCGGGTGTTGGGAAAACAGCGGCCTTCGCGCCATCGCTCCGCCGCATGCCCGCGGAGCGCCGGCCCGGCGAGGCCGGCTACGCTTCGATCGGCAATCCATCCATTATGAGCCGTGTAAGCGGCAAGCGGCGTAAATCGCTTGCGCAACAGCCGCATCAGGAACGCGCGGCGCCGGTCGCCGGCATGCGCGGCGGTCGTCTTGCCCCATTTTCCGTAGAGCGACGAAAGATCGTCGTAATGACGATAACCGGCGAACAATTCATCGGCGCCATCGCCGGTCAGCACGACCTTGACGCGGTGGGACGCCATGAAACGCGAAATCGCGATCATCGGCAGCGCCGCGTCAATGCCAAAAGGTTCGTCGAAAGCCTCAACCGTGGCGTCGATGACGCCGTCGATATCGTTGGGTTCGAGGACCTCCACAACATGCTCGATCTTGCAGCGGGCCGCCGCTTTCGCGGCGAACGCGCGTTCATCGCTCGCCGGGACGTTGAAACCGAGCGTGAAAGCTTTTGCCGAAGGCGCGCCCTGCCCGGTGGCGATCGCAGTGACAAGACTTGAATCAATGCCGCCGCTGAGCAGCATCGATACCGGCACATCGCTCATCAACTGCGACGCGACCGCGTCCCGAAGCGCGTCTTCGACCGCGAGCCGCGCCGCTTCACCATCAACGATATCGGCCACATCCGGAAGGGACCAGTATTGACGCGTACGGATAACGCCGTCGCGCCATTCAAGAGTGTGCGCCGGCGAAAGCTTGTTGACCCCTTTGAACGCGGCGCGTTCGCCGGGAACGACGCCGTAGGTGAGATAGTCGACAAAGGCGTCCGGCGCGATGGCGGGCGCGAAGCCCGGCAGATCGAGAAAGGCGCGGGGCTGCGACGCAAAAGCGAACCCGCGAGGTCCATCCGTAAAATAAAGCGGTTTGACGCCGAGATGGTCGCGCGCGGCGAACAGACGGGCGCGGTGTTCATCCCAGATCGCAAAGGCGAATATGCCGCGAAGGCGCGTCACGCAGTCGTCGCCCCATTCGGCATAGGCATGGAGGATTGTCTCGGCGTCGCAACGCGAGCGATAAACGCAGCCGCGCGCTTCAAGCTCGCGGCGAAGCTCCGGGTGATTGTAGATCTCGCCGTTGAACGTCAGGCGCAAACCGCGGGCGTCGTGCGACATCGGCTGCGCGCCCGCTGACGAAAGATCGACGATCGCCAGCCGGCGATGACCAAGAGCGATCCGATCGTTTCTTGCGAACCAGACGCCGCGCCCGTCGGGCCCGCGGGCGGCCAGCCGGTCGGTCATGCGTTCGAACGCATCGCGGCCAATGGGCGTGTCGGCGGAGATCCAGCCTGTGATGCCGCACATAAACGTTCTTACCTGAAAAGGCTCCCGGCATCTGGCGACCCCAGCCGGCGCTCGATTTCTTCCGCATTCGCAATGTGCCTGTAATCCGGCGCGGCGAGGCGGCCGGTGCGGAATTCGGGCTCGCCCGGATAGTCCAGCCCGAAAAATTCATAAAGCCGCTTCAGGCGCCGCGGAACGACGTCATCCTCATAGGTCATCTCAAGCCAGTTTGCGCCAGCGTTTTCGAGGACGCGTTTCCAGTTTTCGACTTCAGATTTTGTCTTTTCGACAAACCATTCGATTTCGCGAAGGTCGAGCGCAAGCACCGGCGACTTTGTTTTCTCGCTGGCGAACCGGCTCCACACATCCGTCTTCACCGCATACGCCCAGGAGACGGCCGCTTTCAACCGATTGCGTCGCCATAACAGGACGACGCCGTCGAGATGATTGAGGCTCAACTCCGTAAGCTCATCGTCACTCAGCTGAAAGTCGTGTAATTTGAAACCAATGGCGGCGCGGCGCTCGTCGGCGTGAAAGTTACGCCAGAACCTTGGCATGAAATCATCCAGCGAGGAGGATTGCGGGGTCAGCGACACCAGCGCGCGTTCGATCTTCGGACGCAGCGGCGGGCTGAGGCCGAAATGGCGCATGGCGTCGGGGCGCGCCTTGTACCGCAGGAGACCAAGGCGGCTATTGCGGATCCAGTATTGAAGAAACGGATTGAACAGCTGTCCGTGCAGCGCAATGCTTTCATTGTTGCGGAGCAGGCCGTCGAGAGCGTTGCTGCCGCTTCGCTGGTGACATAACAGGGCAAAGCGAAACGGACGCTCCCGCGGCGGCGCCGGCTGCTCTCTCGCCGCGGGATCTGCAAAGGTTTCACTCATCCGCATACGCCGATGACGTTGTACCTTGCTCCGTTGCATGCTCATTGCCGATGCGGCGCCGGCCGAGCATCCGGAGCACCGCATTCCGCCCTGTCCGCAATATCGGGTACAACGCCTTGCTGCGGCGCCGAGAGCGAAAGATCCATGCATTGGCTTTGTTGAAAAGCCCGACCGGCGTCGACAGCAACGACAGCCTGTGAATGCATTCGTCTCCGTGATAGAGGGTTCCGTTGAGTTTCAGCACCATGCCTTCGTCAGCATCGAGACCCGCCGCGCGGCATTCGGCAAGTTCCGGGCCGCCCTCGCGGGCGTCGATCATTCTCACTTCGCCAATGCTTTGCTTCAGGCGCACATACCGCACATAGGCGGAACAGAACGGGCATTCCCCGTCATAGAGGAGCCAAGGCTCCGTTCTGGCGGGCGAATTATCGGACACGGATTTCATGAACGCCTCTCAGGCGGATATCTTCATCGACAACGCCTTTGCCGCGATAAGACAAACAGACGCTGTCTATGATATAGCGATAAGCGACCACGGTTCTAAGGTCGAGGGCGGCAAATTCCTTGTAAAGGGCCGGGTTCGACCAGCTGTGGTGCGGAAAGAAAGTGTAGGGGAATCGCCCTTTTTTGTTGAGGCGCGACAGTATGAACCGGTGATGTTCGATAAAGTAACGCTCCAGTTTCGGTTCGCGACTGAACGATTTCGCCAACCCGCTGGTTTCAGCGACCGGCAGCGCGCATTGATTGGCGGCGCGCATCAGCTCGCGGCTGTGCAGCGCTTTCCCGAAGATGCCGATGTTGTCGAAATGCCCCTCAAACGGTCTGCCGATCGCTGATTTCGCGATTTCCGCCGACCCTTCCAGAAAAAAGCTGGTCGGGACCTTGATGCGCCGTCCCTCGGCGGTGACGGCCTCGACAGACGGCCGGTTGAGCGCGGCGGTGTCAAACCACCCCAGAAAGGCGACATTAAAGATCATCGGCGCCAGAAGGGTGACGCCCATGGTCATGACAATCAGGGGAAGCGGCGGAGCTGTTCGCGGGGCGAGCGTTCTCAGCGCGAGAATCAAGCCGAGGTTCAAAGTCATCCATTTCCAGAAAAGGATGCTGGTGGTGACAAAAATGATGGCGTGCATCAGATCGTAAAAACCGGTCAGCACCACCGCCCAACGTATTCGGACAATGCAGACAAGCGCCGCGAGCTGCCCAAAAAACGTCACGAAATTTGTCACGATCTGGAAGCGCGCCATGAATTCATGACCCGCCAGGGCGAGAAGTTCATGGCTTTGCAACGGCCCCAGACCGATCACCCACGTCGCCATCATGATGTAATGCGTCTCATTTTCGAGAACCCAGGTAAGAAAATTCGCGCCGGGCAAGGTGATCTTGGCGATAGCGGAGAAAAAGTAATTGGCGATATGAATGGCGAATGCGCCAAGGAACGCGGCCTCGCCGAGCGACCATCCGCCGGGCGCGGCGGGGTTCCGACCGCTTCGCGCCATCATCGCTTCGGCGAGCGCGGCGACGCCGATGGCAAGGGTGAGGAACAGCGCAAGTTCAGCCACCGGATAATAGTCGGTGGCGTTCAACGGGAATCCGAATTGCCGCCCGAGAAGATGTTTTTTCCAGGCGACGATCATCACCGGGATCAGACCAAAACCCGGACGGAACCACGCCGCGATCGCCGCGATCAAGGCCGCCCATCGACCGTGCGACAAGAGCAGATCGGAATACGCGCTGTCGTGACGGTAATAGTCGGACACCGCCGGATAGGCGGCGAGCGCATAAACCGCGAACAGACTGAACACCGTGCGATGAACAATCCGCAACGGCATCGCGACTTTGGCCGCTTTTACTGGCGCCAGCGCGACGGTGATCGCCAGCAGCAAAAATCCGTGCCGCAGCGGATCGTCGCCGTAGAAGATGCCGGCCTTTTTGAACGCCCAGACGCCGAGAGCGGCGGCAAAGACGACGCCGGCATGCGGAAGGTAAAGCGCCGCATCGCGCACCTGTCCCGCGAGCCGCGGGCGGAGAAAGACAACCGCGCGGCCGGCGGCGCCCTTTGCTTTGCTGACCATGCGCCAATCCTCGGTCACGCGCCGGCTGCGCCACTTACATGGCGGCGAGCAATTCCTGAAATCTTGCGCTTTCGCCGGACAACTCTTCAAAGCTGCCGGAGGAAACGATTTTTCCGTTCTCCAGCACGAAGATCGTGTCGCAATGGCGCACCGTCATCAGACGGTGCGTGACGACGATCATTGTCTTTTGACCCTGCAGCGCCAGCATTGCGTCCATCACCGCGCGCTCGGTGACGGTGTCGAGGGAGCTGGTCGCCTCGTCGAAGAAAATCAGATCGGGGTCGTGAAAGAGAGCGCGCGCGATGCCGATGCGCTGCCTTTGTCCGCCGGAGAGACGCACGCCCGCCTCGCCCGCCGTCGTCTGGTATTTTTCCTCGAGCCCATTGACGAAGTCATGCAGGCAGGCGATGCGCGCGGCGCGTTCGACCTTCGCTTGATCAATGTCGGCAGGCGCGACGCCGAACGCGATGTTCGCTGCAATCGTGTCGTCGGCGAGATGGACGAATTGCGGCACATAGCCGATCGATTGCTGCCAGGATCGGCGATTGGCGTCGGTGATCGGAACCCCGTCGACGACCACCGCGCCCGATTGCGGCGTCAGCAATCCGAGAATGATGTCGATGACGGTTGTCTTGCCCGCCCCGGTCGCGCCGACAAAACCGACGCTGCTTCGGCCTTTGATCGTCAGGTTGAGATCGCTGAGAACGTTTTGCTCGGCGCCCGGATACCGATAGGAAATATTGTCCAGCTTCAAAGTGTTCCGCAAAAGCAACCGGTCGCCACCCTCGACGCTTCGCAGGGGCGGCAGCAAATTCATGTCCACGTGAATGCTGTCGATACTGGCGATGTTGCCCCGCAAGGATGCGACGTCGCGAAACAGTCCCTGAATGAGCGGCATCAGTTTCAACCCGGCGAAGGCGAAGGCGCCGATGACCGGAAGCACCGTGTTGATTGACCCTCCCCCCGAATAAAGAAGATAGAGCACGAAAATCAGCATGCCGCCGAAGCAGATCGCTTCCATGAAGAAATGGGGGATATCGCCGATCAGATGAATCGTCGCCTGATGTCTTGCGAGCCGGTCGGAGGGGTCGCGGAAGCGCGCGGCGTAACTCGCTTCAAGACCGCGCAGCTTGATTTCCTTGATTCCCGTCATCGCTTCCTGCGTGATCTGGAACCGCTCTTCGGACGCCTTCAGCCGGTCCTTGCCGGCCCGCGACAGCCATCGGCCGGCGCGCCAGTAAATCAGCGCAAATGCGCCGCTCAAAACGGCGGCGGTCATGGTTGCGCCGACAGGCTCCAGATAAATCAGAAACAGAACCAGCGTCGCCGCGACGAGACCATTGGCGATCATGCGAATAGCCGGCGCAATGGCGAAATTCACAACATGGTTGGCTTCGGCGAGAATGCTCTTGCCGACCGCCGCCGAATTCCGATCGAGATACCATTCATAGGGCCGCGCCAGATACCGCTCCAGAAGCGACAGAGCGAGATATTGAACCGTGTCGCGGTTAAATCGCGTGATGAAGTAAAACGTCACGGCGCGCACGATGATGCTGACAATCACGATTGCGAACACGAGAAACCCGAGGAACCTCAAAAACTCCAGCTCGTTGTCGAAATCGAAGGCGCCATAGAGAGCGCTAAGAGCTCCGGAGCGCTCGATCGTTCCGGGGTTGGACAGAACCGCCAAAAACGGCAGGATCGCCGCAACGCCCGCGAGATCGAGAAACGCCATCACGATCATCGCCAAGATCAGGACAAAGAAGGTCATCTTCTTTCGCGGCGACAAAAGGTCCAGAATTTTTCTGTAAACAGTCATTGTTGCAACGCTTGTTGCTCTCCCACCGCGGATTTTCAGCGCCGGACGCCTGAGGTCCGAACAAACGGGGACCCCAAAAGTTCGCTTCGCCTGCCGCCTTCACGATCGATCGCCGATGGCTTGCTATCGCCGGCAAGTCGGATATTCAGGCCCTCCAGAAGCCATGTCGAGCACACAGCCCTCACACCCGCCGGTGAAAACGGCAGATGGCGCCCAAACGCGGCGGGGGATCGCTTTTGCGGCGGTTTTTTCGATGTCATACACATCATGACTGACACGTCTTTTAAGTCACCTTTGTTGATCACCTGTGTCGGTGTCGACCATGATCTTGAGCTGCTGCCGCACTTTCTGGAACACTATCTGCGTCTGGGTGTTCTGGCAGAGTGTATCCTCCCTATCCTGAACACGCTTGACGCGAACAGTCCCCGACTATCGCGGGCGCGGACACTACTTTCGAACTATGGCGTCGCGCCGGCGGAGATATGGGTTGCGCCCTATACGTCGGAAGTTATGTGGTCCAAACGCCGCGAAATCCAGCGCCTTCGCGCGACGCCGACGGATTGGGTGCTGAGTGCGGACGCGGATGAGTTCCACGATTTTCCGGAACCCCTTCCCGACTTCCTGCGGCGCTGCGATCGTCTCCAGGTCGATACGGTGCAAGGCGTTTTCATTGATCGCCTCGACATCGATGGGCGCCTCGCGCCGGTTCAGGAAACGCCGGATTTGATGACGCAATTTCCGGTTGAAGCCGATGTCATATGGAGCCTCGGCGGCCGCGGCGAGCATCATAACAGATTTGGCACCGTAAAATTGATGGCGATTAAAGGACGCATCCTGCCGAACCGCGGCGGCCATGATCCGCAGCCCGGGCAGTTGCCTTCCTATCTTTACAACCACCCTTTGGGAAGATTTCCCGGCATCGAACGGCCCGATTTTCGCTTCCGGATCCCGACGCGCGTCCATCATTTTCACTGGACTGAAAAACTGCCGCAGATGCTGCGCGCGCGTCTGAGTACGCCCGGCGTCAATGAAGCCGGAGCGGAATACGGCAGGAAGCAGCTTGCGCATATCGAAAAGTTTGGCGGTATAAAAGTCGATGACGTTTCAATTGCGCCTCGTCGCGACCGATCTCTCTGGCATGGCGAGCTCCGGCGCATGCGCAGGGAGGGGCGCCTGCGCGCCATCCTCGCGCCATTGGCGGACCGCGCTGATGAAATCCGCTCGAGAATGTCCGCATGACCGATTGGGCCTTGCAACAGCTTACCTACGGCAGCAACGACGGACGTTTTCATTCCCACAGCTACTATGACGTCCCGGTTATGGATCGTGGCGGCGCGAACGTTCTGGTTCATCGAATGGCTTTCGCCGGGCGCCATCCGCAACCCGATGATACCGTCGCCGTCGGCGTTGTTGACGCAGAATCGCCGGGGAGCTGGACCGCTCTCGGCGAGAGTCGGGCGTGGAGCTGGCAGCAAGGTCCGATGGCGCAATGGGTGGCCGGCGGTCCAAAATGCGTCTTCAACGACCGCGGGGACGACGGTTTTGTCGCCCGTATCGTCGATACGCAAAGCGGCAAGCACAACTCGCTGGCGCGCCCCTGTTACGCTGTTGATCACGAGGGGCGCTTTTACTACTCGCTCAATATGGCGCGGCTCGTGGATATGCAGCCGGGGTATGGTTACGCCGGCGGATCGGATCCAATCGCCGGACGACGTTCCAGCGATGACGACGGCGTGTGGCGAGTCTCGATCGACGATGGCGCGGCCCGGCTTGTTTTGTCGCTGGACGCGGCCCGACGATTTCTCATGGAGCGCTCAGGCGTCGCGAAACGCGTCCGCCATCGCCTCGCCAGATACTCGTATGTATTCAACCATATCAAACTGTCGCCGGACGGTTCGCGGTTCACGGTGAAATTGCGCTGGCGGCGCCCCGGCGGCCGATGGGCCGACCGGATGGGCGCCAGCCTTACGGCGAATATCGACGGCTCGGATTTGCGCCTGCTCGCGGATGCGACGTCCCACGTCGTCTGGCTGAACTCAACGACGCTCTATTGCTGGCGAAAGGGAGAACTCGTGCTGTTCAGCGACCGCGCTCCCAGGGGCGCCCGGTTAAGGGCGATCGCGCCTTCTCTCATTGATCAGAATGTTCATATCCGTCATCTGCCTCCGCGCAGCGCCGACGAGTTGTCCGAGCTGATCTTCGACACGCCGTACAAGGAGCGCGTAAAGCTCATTTGTTATAATGATCTGACCGGCGCTCATGGAATCATCGCCGCGTTCGCAAATCATGTTCCGGCGCTCGGCCCGTTTCGCTGCGACCTGCATCCGTGCCCAAGCGATGACGGTCGCAAAATCATCGTGACATCGCTTGCTGACGGCGGACGCCAAGTCTATCTGCTCGCGCGGCGCTAAACCCGAGCGCATTCGTCAAGCGTTACCCGCGCGCGACGCATGTAACGACTCCCGGAAAAACCCGATCGCAGTCGCCACTTGGGAAACGCCGAACAAAGCCGCGCGAGATAGCGGAGCCGCGCGATGATGGCGGTAGGGGAAAAGCGCCATCGACGCATAAAACTGCAACCCCTCAAAGCGCACGGCGTCGCCCGCCCGCGCCGCAACACGTTTGCGCAAATGACGGGCGCCGCGTCCGTAATTTGACTGCTGACGCCAGAAATCCCGAAGCGTTAGGTGATGGGCATGACGGATGACGGCGGCTGGCTCATAGATCAAGGGATGACCCGCCGCCTTCCAGCGCAGTCCGAAATCCCTGTCCTCGGCGGCGGCCAACGGAAACGTTTCATCGAACCCTCCCAAGGCCGCGAAAAGCTCCGCCCGACACGCCATGTTGTTCGACGTGAAGAAATCGTAATCCGCGCCCTTTGCATTGGCATATTCGTACAGGAAACTGACAAGGTCCTGACTGCTCTCTGAGTATATATTGTCGTCCAGGGCATTAACGGTGCGCCCGCCGACCAGCGCATCAGGTTGCGATTTCAATGAAAGAGCCAGCGCCGACAGCCAGTTTGCGTCGGGTCTGCAGTCGTCGTCCGTGAAAGCCAGACAGGGCGCCATTGCGGCTTGCGCGCCACGATTGCGTGCGGAAGCAGGACCGGCGTTCTCTTGGCGCAGATAGTTGATGTTGAGCTGACCCTTGAACTTGTTGGTGATTTTGTCGACGGGCTTGGGTGAGCCATCGTCGACGACGACGACTTCGAAAGCGACTCCCTTGATCAAACGGACAGAGTCAAGGCACTGCGCGAGGCGCTCGGGCCGCGCATAAGTCGGGATGATGATGCTGATTTCCGGGTTTTGAATCATGCGCATTTTGGTAATGTTGCAGAAGCGGAATACTCGAATCGGGTTGCTAAGCCAGTAAAAGCGACAGCCGCACTTAGCATAAGGTTTCGCGCGACCGTTTTGTTCCCTGCGACCGGTTTTGTGATCGGCCGCGATGTTGTTTGACCAAGTTGCGTAATGGCTCGCGCGCTGCGGGCGAGCAAGATCTATTTGGTTCCTTTTGCCCGGAAAAAGATTTTTTTGTCGCTCTCGTGTCGTTTCCGTTGTGAGCGGTGTTCAGTTGGATTGGCGTTCAAGTCGCGTGGTAGGTAATGAAGCGTACAATCCCGAATATTCTCGTCACGGGCGGCGCCGGCTTTATCGGATCGGCCCTCTGCGACCGGTTGCTGGAAGCCGGGCATCGTGTCTGGTGCATCGATAATTTCGTCACCGGGTCAAGGCTCAACTTGAAAGCAGCGTTGAGAAACGAACGTTTCACGTTGATCGAGGGAGACATTCAGGATGGCGTCCCGCATGGGAAGTTCGAACGCATTTATAACCTTGCGTGCCCCGCCTCCCCGCCTCAATATCAGCGTGACGCCGTTGCAACGATGCGCACCAATATCCTCGGCGCGTTGAACGTCCTCGAATATGCCCGGATCAATGGCGCGCGGGTGCTGCAGGCTTCGACGAGCGAAGTTTATGGCGATCCGGACGTATCGCCGCAGTCGGAAGAATATCTTGGGCTGGTCAACTGCGCGGGGCGACGTGCCTGCTACGACGAAGGCAAACGCGCCGCCGAAACGCTTTTTTACGATTATCACCGCCAGCACAATATCGAAATTCGGGTCGCCCGCATTTTCAATACCTATGGCCCAAGAATGATCCCGGAGGACGGGCGTGTCATTCCGAATTTCATTAGTCAGGCGCTGCTCGATCAACCGATCACGATTTATGGCGATGGCGCGCAGACACGGTCGTTCTGCTACATTGACGATATGGTCAGCGCCTTGATCAAGCTCATGGAGAAAGACGGGTCGCGCCTTGGCCCGATCAATCTTGGCAATCCCGCGCAATTTACGATTGCCGAACTCGCCAAGATCATCCTTGCGCAAACAGTTTCCAAGTCCGAATTGACGAGCCTGCCCTTGCCGGAGGACGATCCAAAAATACGCCAGCCCAATATTGCGAAGGCGATTGCGCAACTGGATTGGGCGCCGACCGTGCAGCTGCGTGAAGGATTGGAACGAACAATCGAAGCCTATCGCGCGCTCTTTGCGAAGTCCGCCAAAAATGAACGGAAATTGAGACCGGCTTTGGCCAGCGACAGCGGCT
Source organism: Parvularculaceae bacterium (assembly GCA_041744115.1). Classification (GTDB taxonomy): domain Bacteria; phylum Pseudomonadota; class Alphaproteobacteria; order Caulobacterales; family Parvularculaceae; genus Amphiplicatus. The sequence continues at coordinate 18,753 of JBGTLL010000087.1, forward strand.
TCGGCGACAATCCTTTTCGAAAGCAAAGGACGCGCCCTGCGACGAAATCCGTGACCATTGAGCAGATCGGCCCCACTTGATGGCGGTAGACTTTTCGCGGCTTGAGGCGCCCCTGATTCTTGGAACGATCCGGAAGTTTTCACGCCGTGCGCTCGCGAGACTTCGATAAGCTTGGCAAGGCTGGCCCCATATGGTCGTCATCGACAGCTCTTGCTTTCGCTTGACTCGTTCGTTCTTTTTATGTTCTCATGATAGCCTTGCCGGCTATGAACCGTTTTCAGCCCGCTCCAGCGATAAAAAATGCGCCAGGACCATGGAGAAACCAGAGCAAAACCAGACCTGCCCGCGCAGTTCAGGGCGAAAGGGCTGCCGCGGTTTGGGGAAGGTCGTTCACCCGCGCTGACCACCTGCCGACCCACCCCGCAAGCCTCGCAGCGCCAAGCGTCTATGACATCGCGGGAGAGAGTTTTCCCAGACTGACCTGCCAGCAGTTTTGCGCGGGGTTATTTCGCGGAGGCGAAAAAGAAGTCCCGATTTCAATCGAGCGGGTCAAGCTGAATTTCTAATCGTGATCGGGAGGTACGCACCGGCTTCGACACGGGCCAGCACAATTGCCATTGCGCGACTAAATTTACCCGCCCAAGCCTCGGGACAAATGGCAGGGTAGGAATCTTGAAGATATTCCCTCGCAACGAAGAATGCGCAGCTTAATTTTTCTTGCAGTTCCCACCTTGCGCTACCGTGGCCGTCATCGCCCCACTTTGATTTTTTCTGCTTACCAGGTGCTTACCCAGCGACGGTCATCGCGACAGATTTTTTAAGAAGTAAAATTTTTAAGTTGTTGTTTTTCTTTATAAATCTGGCGCGAGTGACGGGACTTGAACCCGCGACCTCCGGCGTGACAGGCCGGCGCTCTAACCAACTGAGCTACACCCGCTTTTGCGCGACGGCGCGAGGGTGACGGTGGATAGTCTGCGGCCGGCCGGCGGTCAAGACTCAAGGGCGGGCCGGGTGGCGGGGGCGCCGTCGGGGCTTGCAAGCGGGCCCTTGCTGAATTCCGGCCGCGCCTGCGGGAAACGGCGCCTTCAAGAGACGGAATTTTCAATGCCCGCATGGGTCACGCCATTACCAGTTCAGCGTGCGCAGACACAAAAACTTGCGGCGCGCCCCGCTGACCTTCAAGATGCGGAGGCGTATTAAGGGGGCAACATGCACGGAAATCTGATTGGAACGGCGGTCATCGCCGGCTTGGCGTTGGCGGCCAGCAACGCAAGCGCCGTGAACTACGAGCCCGGATTCGACGGCACGTGGATTGGCGTTCTTAATATCATCGAACCCGAAATCTACAATCCGATGCCATTGCCACCTGAAACGGGATCGTCCCGAACCATCGAGCTTGCAATCGAAATTGACGGGACCGATGCCCGAGTTTTCTACAACGACGAGAAAGGATGGAAAGAAGTAAAATCGGGCGCATTCACCACCGTAATCCATAAGACCAATGCCGTGGTCGCCGCAATCGACTCGAATATTGCGCGGGACAGTTCAATAGGCTGGGTGGAAACGTGGAATCTTACGCTAACGCATAAGGACGACGGCTCTCTCTACGCATATTGGGTGCGCGCGGTAAACAACTACAACGTCGCCGCAATGACCGATCCTAACGCGCGCTTTTTCTTCAGCGGGTTTGGCGAACTGACGCTATCACCGTCGATCTCGGGCCCAGGCCGATTTTCGGTATCAGAGAACAAGCGCAACGAGCATTGCTTGCCGTTGGACACTTATTGCGGCGCCGGGGCGCCAGTTAATTTGCCACCGCATCGCTGAGCGCTACCCTCGCCGATGTGCGGACTCAATCGTTAAAATACTTTCGTCCTGACCGACGCTGGCGCCAATGCTGCAAATTCCGGCGTCGTCATCCGGGGCCGCCTCTTGGCGGAGCCCGCTATCCATCGCGCAACGAGGGATTCGCTGAGAAATGGACCCCGGCGTTACAAACGGCGAAGACGAGTTTTCAAACCATCTGTCAGACCCGATCCGGGCCGATCCGGACGACGGCCTTGCCGAAATTCTCGCCCTGAAAGAGTCCGATGAACGCTCCGGGCGCCTCCTCGATCCCGGAATAAACGGATTCCCGGAATTTGATTTTTCCCGAGGCGAGCAGCGGTCCGACTTCGGCGGCGAATTGCGGCGCAAAATGCATGTAGATCGAGACGATGAAGCCCTGCATTTTCGCGCTTCGGCCAATCAGCCAGGAAAGATTGGGCGGGCCTGGTTCCGGTTCGGCGTTGTTGTAGACAGAGATCATGCCGCACAAGGCAATGCGGGCGCCGAACGCGATGCAGTTGAGCGCAGCTTCAAGGTGGATGCCGCCAACATTTTCGAAGTAGCAGTTGACGCCGCCTGGCGCGGCCTCGCCCAGCGCCTTCGTCAGCGCGGCGGCGTCCTTGTAGTCGCGATAGTTGAGCGCGACATCGGCGCCGCCTTCTTTCAGCAGCCAGTCGCATTTTTCTTTCGATCCGGCGGAGGCGATGACGCGCGCGCCCTTGATCTTTGCAAGCTGGCAGACGAGCGAGCCGACGGCGCCGGACGCGCCCGAAACAAACACCGTATCGCCGGGATTTGGCTCGAGGATTTGCGTCAGGCCCGCCCACGCCGTCAGCCCCGGCATGCCGAGGACGCCAAGCCAGGCGGACAAGGGCGCCGTGCGCGGATCGACTTTCGTCAGGCCGTCGCCGTTCGACAGCCAGTACTCTTTCCAGCCGCCCTGAAACGAAACGACATAGTCGCCAGCGGAAAAATTCGGGTTTTTCGAATCGATGACTTCGCTGACCGCGCCGCCGTCGAGCGGCTGATCGAGGACAAACGCCGGGATATAACTTTTGACATCGGGACGCATGCGGCCGCGCATATAAGGATCGACCGACATCCAGACGGTGCGCAACAGAACGTCGCCAGCGCCCGGCGCCGGCGTTTCAACCGTACGGAAACCAAAGTGCCGCGGCGCCGGCAGTCCCTTGGGATAGGATTTCAGATAAATCGCCTTGCCGGTTCGCGCGCTCATGTTTTTTTTCGCTTCCCTTGCAGCTCGCGCGCACTTTACCCTGCGGAGCCCCAACCGCAATGCTCCGCCGCAGTCGCGCCATAATTGCCGGCGTTTTCGCCCTAATCTCGCCGCCAGCGATGGCGATAAAAACAAACGAAAGGACGGCTGCGGGCTGCCAGTTGCGTTTTCACAAAACAGCTTCCCGAACGGCTGGAGGGTGTCACGATGAAAATGATGCTGGTTGGATTGGGTGCGCTTGGCCTTGCCGCGGCCGGATGCCAGTCGACGGGCGAAGGCGCGTTGTATGGCGCGGCGCTGGGCGCGGCGGGCG
>JBGTLL010000088.1:0-4280 GCA_041744115.1 Parvularculaceae bacterium
CGGCGCCGCTTGAGCGGCGCCCGGCGCGCGCAAAGCGAGGGCCGCGACTTCTTCGCGGACGATCCGTCTGATGTCTTCGGCGCCGACGCCGGACGCGCCTGGCGCCGATGCGGTTTGGACCAATGCGGGCGCGGCGCCGAACGCGGCCTCGAAAGGTGCTGCGTCCGCGATGACGGGAGCGCGCGCCTCGATCTCCCCGCCCATATCCATGACGCGCACGGCGAGAAAGCCGATCGCCACGGTCTGGGCGATGGAAAGCCCGATCAGCCATTTCAGCATTAAACGCCCGCCCCAAACGCCCACCACATACGATGACGACTTTGGCGGCGGCGGCTGAGGCTGTCAATTGTTGCGAGGGGGCTTCTCCCCCGCGTCGCGGGGAAGTGGCGCAGCGCCGATGGGGGCCAGCGCCGCCAGTCCTGCCCGCGCGGATAAAAGCGTGCGAGGGCGAGTTTTCAGACAAACGAACCCGTCTACGCCGCCTGCACGGCTTCGCTGGCGACCGGAACGTCGTTCTCGGTCTCAAAGACGACGTTCAGATAATTGGTGAAGGTGTTCAAGGCGACATGGGCGACGACCTCGACCAGTTCGGCTTCGGTGACGCCGCCTTTGCGCGCGTCGTTCAAATCTGAATCCTTCAGCGCGCCGCGCGCGGTGGCGACGAGTTTTGCAAAGCGGACCGCTGCGTCGGCCTTGGGATCGGTCGAGCCGCCGTCGCGGTTCATGGCGATTTCTTCTTCGGAAAGGCCGACCGCCTGCGCGAGATGGGTGTGCGCGGCGTCGCAATACGCGCTGCCATTCACTTTGGCGATCGCCAGCGCGATCCGCTCGCCGGTCGCGGCGTCGAGCGCGCCTTTGGCGATCGCCGCGGAAAACGCGGCAAGGCCTTCAATCGCCGCGGGACTGGTCGCGGCGACGAGAAGAACGTTCGGCGTTTCGCCAAGCCTTGCGGTGGCGGCGATCAGGGAGGCGCGCGCGGCTTCCGGCGCGGCGTCGATCGAGGCGGGGGCGAGGAGGCGGGGCATCGTTGTTTCCTTTAGGACCAACAAGGAAACCCCAAGGCGCGGAAATTAGTTCGCGCGGCGACGCCCGGCCTTCCAAAATTTCAGACGCATGCCGCGCGCGCGACCGCGTTCAGGAGTGACTCACTCTTGCGTCTTCCGCGAACGACCGGCTTCTTTCCCCGGGCGCCGCGCCATTTGCCTCGCGCCGCCCCCAAGGCTATGCACGCCGAAAAGGGATGTCGGGGGCTGTTGTTTCGGTTCATGCGCACGATGAAGCCGCTTGGCGAGCTTGGGCGATTCCTGACCTCGATGGACGCCAGGGCGGCGACTTCGCTCGTTGTGTCGATTGTCCTCCTTGTCTTCGTCCTGCTGATGTTCTTTTTCGGCCAGCGCTGGCTCAACCTCGACAATGAGGGGACACTGAGGAGCGTCCTCCTTGAAGCGTCGCAATCGCCGTGGGCGGCGACGATCGTTGTCTCCGTTTTCGTGGTGCTGGCGCTGACCGGATTTCCGCAGATCCTCCTCATCACGGCGACGGTCCTGACCTTCGGCGGCAGGGAGGGGGCGTTTTACGCCTGGCTTGCGACCATGATCAGCGCGACCTTCACCTTCGGCCTCGGCCACTGGTTCGGCGGCCGGTTCGTCCGCCGGTTCGGCGGCGAGAGGACGCAGGCGACGATCGAGTTCATCGGCCGCCACGGCATTCTGGCGAGCGGCCTCATCCGCGTCGTTCCCTCCGCGCCCTTCATCGTCGTCAACGCCGCCGCCGGCGCCGCCCATATCCCGCTGTGGAAATACTGGGCGGGGACAAGCGTCGGCATCGTCCCGAAAATTCTCCTCGTCGTCGCCCTCGGCAGTCTCGCCCCCGACCACCGGTCCCTGTCCGAAGGGTTCCGGGGTGTTCTCGACTTCTTCATGAGCCGGGCGCCCCGGGATCTGGCGCTGCTGGTTGCGGTCATTGGCGTCTGGCTTGGCTTCCTCCTGTTCGTGCGCTGGATTTACGCGGCGATGCGGCGGCGGGACGCACAGCTTTAGCGCCGGGCAAACGTTATTTTGACCGCTGGCCGCAGAATCCGTCTATGAGAGGGGGATTCGGCTTTTTGGGCCGGTTCTGGCGGGTTTTGTTGACGATTTCGGAACCCATTAACGTTAAAGAGATCGTTGGGAAATCAACCGGCGATAGGATTTGTTCATGCTTTCAACGCTCTTCGGCATGCTGTCTTCCGACATGGCGATCGACCTCGGGACAGCCAATACGCTGGTTTATGTGAAGGGCCGGGGGATCGTCCTCAACGAGCCTTCGGTCGTTGCGATCGAAACGAGGGGCGGGCGCAAGATCGTCCGCGCGGTCGGCACCGAGGCGAAGGAAATGCTCGGCCGCACGCCCGGCGAAATCGAAGCGATCCGCCCGATGCGCGACGGCGTCATCGCCGACTTTGAAGTCGCCGAAGCGATGATCAAGCATTTCATCCGCAAGGTTCATAACCGCCGCTCGTTTGCGAGCCCCCGCATCATTGTCTGTGTGCCTTCCGGCGCGACCGCGGTCGAACGCCGGGCGATTCAGGAATCGGCGCTGTCCGCCGGCGCGCGCAAGGTCGAGCTTATCGAAGAGCCGATGGCGGCGGCGATTGGCGCAGGGCTGCCGGTGACCCAGCCGACGGGTTCGATGGTGGTCGATATCGGCGGCGGCACCACGGAAGTTGCGGTCCTGTCGCTCGGCGGCATCGTCTATTCGCGGTCGGTCCGCGTCGGCGGCGACAAGATGGACGACGCCATCATCGGCTATATCCGCCGCATGTATAATCTGCTGATCGGCGAGGCCTCGGCCGAGCGGATCAAGAAGGAAGTCGGCTCCGCCATGATCCCGAACGAGGGGTCGGGCATTACCATCCAGATCAAGGGCCGCGATCTGATGCATGGCGTTCCGAAAGAAGTGCGGATCGGCGAGGCGCAGATCGCCGAAGCCCTCGCCGAACCCGTCAGCCAGATTATCGAGGCGGTGAAAGTCGCGCTCGAAGCGACCCCGCCCGAGCTTGCCGCCGATATCGTCGATACCGGCATCATGCTGACCGGGGGCGGCGCGCTGCTCCGCAATCTGGATCAGGTATTACGCGACGAAACCGGGCTTCCGGTCTCGGTCGCCGACGATCCGCTCTGCTGCGTCGCCCTCGGAACCGGCGCGGCCCTGGAGAACGAAAAGGCGATGCGCGGGGTTTTGTCGTCCGCGATCTAGGCTTAGAAGATATTTTTCAGCGCGCGGCGCTTAATAGATTGGCGCCGGACGCCCGAGTCGCGGGATGATGTCGCGGGATGATGTCGCGGGACAATCCGGGGGCGGGGGCGGCCAGATCGGATTTGGCCGTCGGCGCCGCCGCCAATTTGATAGACCGGTTGCAGCAATGGATGCGTTGGGGAAAGACTGGCGGCGAGGGTTCGGACTCAAATCCGACTCGCAGATCGGGATGCTGCTGTTTTCGCTGGTTTCGCTGATCCTCCTTTTGTCGAGCCTCTACGCCGCGGAGGCGAGCGTCTTCAAGAAAGCGCGCGAAACCGCGCTCGACGCCGCGGCGCCCGTTCTTGCGGCGTTCGCGGGGCCGATCGGCTGGGTCGAGGACCGGGCCGGCGATTTCGGCGACTATTTCCGCGTCCTTGAACAGAACAAGGCGCTGCGCGAGGAGAATTCGGCGCTGCGGCAGTGGGAGGGGGAAGCAAGGTCGCTGCGGGCGGTGATTTCAGCGCTCGAAGAACTCGACGTCTACGAAGCGCCGCCGCAAGCCAAACCGATCAACGCCTTCGTCATCGGCGAAGCAAACGAAGCCTACGCCCATTCGATGATCGTCAACGCCGGCGCGAAGGAGGGCGTCGAGCGCGGCCTTGCCGCCGTCGATGAGCGCGGAATGATCGGCCGCATCGTCGATGTCTCCGGAAACGCCTCGCGCATCCTTCTTCTCAACGACATCCAGAGCCGCATCCCGGTGTTCGTCGAGGACTCGTTCGTTGAAGGTCTCCTGATCGGGCGTTCCTCGAGCAAGCCGGCGATTGCCATCACCATGCTCGCGGACGGCGACAAGATCGCGCCGGGCCAGCGCGTCATCACCTCCGGCGCCGGCGGCGTCCTGCCGCGCGGGCTGACGGTCGGGTACGTTTCGAAAGTGAACGACAAGGAAGCGATCATCGACCTCGCGGCGGATTATGCGCGCACGCGGATGGTGCGCATTCTCGATTATCAATTTCCGCAAGTAGAGCCGCCCGCCGAAGAGGCGGCGGCGGCGCCCG
>JBGTLL010000089.1:0-14733 GCA_041744115.1 Parvularculaceae bacterium
GCGCCGTCCGCATCGAGCAGGAAGCGCAAGGCGGGCGGGAAGCACGCGTGCGCCTCGCCCGGCGCGCCATCGACGATCAGGGCGAATGTCCGCCCCGGCCCATGCAGCTTGTGAAAAAGCCTGATCTCGTCATTGACCCAGGCCGAGCGGGCGGCGTCGGGTGAACACAGGACAATCAGGAATTCGCTGTCGCCAAGCGCCGTCTTGATCGCCTCGGAAAGGTCGCCGGAAACAGACAGGTCGTCGCGGTCGCGAAAGACCGGCGACAACTGCGCTGCCTTTCCGCGCTCCGCGAGCGCCTCAACCAGCCTTGAAGGCGTGCGAAAGCGCTCGAGCGATCGTTGCAGCCAGACGCCCCACGCCTCGTCGGCATGGCTATAGCTGATGAAAGCCTTGTATCTTCTCTCGCCCACGGGTTCAGCCCCTGGAACAAGACTACCGGCGACCGAACCAAGTCGAAAGGCCGGATATGCAACTTTAATCGGGCGCCGCAAGAATGCCTGAACTGCCCGAAGTCGAAATTGTCAGGCGCGGCCTCGAACCGGCAATGGCCGGCGCGGTTTTCGCGGCGGTCGCCGCGCGCCGGCCGGATCTGCGCTTTCCGTTGCCGCGGGATTTCGCACGGCGGCTCATAGGCGCTCGTGTTGAAGCGCTCGGCCGGCGCGGCAAATATATGACGGCCGCGCTGTCGTCGGGCGAGACGCTGATCATGCATCTCGGCATGACCGGCCGCTTCACCGTGCGGGCGGCGGGCGAAGTGGAACGGCGCGGCGATTACCGCCGGGCCGAGGCGACCGATCCCGGGCACGATCATGTCAGCTTCTGGATGCAGGGGCGGCAAGGCGCTTCGCGCATCGACTATAATGACCCGCGCCGTTTCGGCTTCATGGATCTGATCGCCTCTTCGCAACTCGGAAGTTCAGTTCATTTCAACGGCATGGGCCCCGAGCCGATGGGAGCGGATTTCACCTCTGCGGCGCTTGCCGCCGCCCTCGCGAGACGGTCCGCGCCGATCAAGGCCGCGCTGCTCGATCAGTCCGTGGTCGCCGGTCTTGGCAACATCTATGTGAGCGAGGCGCTGTTTTCGGCGCGCGTGTCGCCCCGGCGCAAGGCGTCCGGCGTCGGCCCGGCGCGGGCCATGAGGCTTCATGCCGCCATACAGACAATTCTCGGCGAAGCGATTGAGGCGGGCGGCTCCTCCTTGCGCGACTTCGCCGGGTCAAACGGGGCGCTCGGCTATTTCCAGCACCGCTTCAGGGTTTATGACCGGGAAGATCAGGAATGCCCGGTTTGCGCTGCGCCGGTGCGCCGCATCGTGCAGTCCGGGCGATCGACATTCTTCTGCGGCGCCTGCCAGCGCTGACGCCCCCGCGTCGTTGACGGGGCCATATCCTCGTGGCTATAAGCCACGCCTCGCTCGCCGTCCGCGTTTCAGGGGGCGGGCGTAAATCAACATTTCGAGCCGCGTTAACCGGAAGCAGGAACCATGGCGAATACGTCGTCAGCGAAAAAAATGGTGCGCAAGATCGCAAAGCGCACCGCCGTGAACAAGGCGCGGCGCTCGCGCGTGCGCTCTTTCGTGCGCAAGGTTGAAGAAGCGATTGCATCGGGCGACAAGACGGCAGCCGCCGCGGCGCTTCGCGAGGCGCAGCCGGAACTCCACCGCTCGGTGACGAAAGGCGTCGCGCACAAACGGACGGTCGCGCGCAAAATTTCGCGCCTCGCCGCGCGCGTCAAATCGATTTCCGCCTGACCTCCTGAAGCAAAATGAGTTGATGACGCGCCCCGCCCGCATTAGCGAGCGGGGTATTTTTTTGCGAGGGCGCGCAAACAATTCCGATTGCGTTTTGCGCAAAGGCGGCGCACAAATTGCGGGCCGCACGTTTTGCGTCTGTCACGATTTTTCCCCTTTTGTTGTTTGTGTAATCGCTAAGTTTTTGTTTTCGCGCGATGTGCGCAAAGTCAATGGCGCGGCTTTCAAAAAAGTGACAAGAAATGCCGATCAAACTATTTACACGCGCAACCCGCAGAGATACCATCCGGCTTCATTACGACGGGTACGTACTAAATACAGTTTTGCTGCCCTGTCGAGCCAGTTTGAGTTTGCAAACACAGGTTCCCGCGCGAAATGCGGGGTTGCTGAAAAGGCGCCGACGAGCGCGACGAATAAGGGGCTGCCAATGGGCCGGTCTGATCCAATTTGCGAGAACCAATTGATCGGCGGCCAATTGATCGACAGTCCGGCTTTTCATTTGTCTTCGTTCCAACCGGCGCTTTCAGCGGTTACTTCCTGACAAGAGTACGGTTGCCCTGGGGAGGGCGACGCTTCTATCGTGCGGTCGGCGGCTAGCGACGCATTTTTGCGCGCCGTCGGCGTTTGGGCGGAATTCGAACTTGGGGCTTCGTGAAAATGACGACTACCTGCGCCGGCTCGGCCGAAGAGACGTTTACGTTGTTTCGTGAAACGCTGGTCAAGCGTTACGGACCGGCGATCTACAAATCATGGTTTTCCGATCTGCTGCTCGACGATGCGGCCGAAGACAGCGTCACGCTATCGACCGAATCCGATCTGCGACGCGATCGGCTCGACCAGCAGTTCAAGCCGGGCCTGTTGCGGGCGTGGTGCGAGGATATCTATCCGATCCGCCGGCTTCAGTTCATCAAGCGCGACGGGTTGAGCGCAAACGCGGCGAAAGTCGGTGCGCTGGCGCCTTCGATGAATGGCGGCGGACGCGAAACGGCATGGATGCGCCCGGTTTCCGAAAGCGACATGCCGGTAAAAGCGAACGGCAAATTTGCCGCACGCGCGGATCGCTGGGCGCCGACGATCGGCGAGATCGCGACCCCGCTCGACAGCCGGATGACCTTCGAGAATTTCGCGGTTGACGAAACGAATGAGGTTGCGTTCGCGGCGTCGCGCCAGATTTTCCTTGCCGATGCGCCGCGCGATATCCTCTATATTTTCGGCCCGTCCGGTGTCGGCAAATCGCATCTCCTTCAATCGTGCGGCAATGAATGGATGCGCCGCCAGCCTCAAGGCCGCTGCGTTTATCTGACGCACAACAACGTGCAGAGCGGATGCGTCGGGGCGATCCTGTCGAACTCGACGATGAATTTGCAGCGTGATTTCCTGACCAACGATCTGGTGATGATTGACGATATCCATCTTCTCGCCGGCAAGCGCCGGACGCTCGACGAAGTCCTCAATCTGATGAATGCGATCGTCAGCGCCGGGCGGCAGCTTATTGTAGCCGGCGAATTGCCGCCGGCCGCGCTCGCGAAGGCCGGCGTCAACGACCGTCTCGCGGATCGTCTGGCGGGCGGTTTAGCGGTGCGCGTCGCGCCGGGCGGCGAGCGCCTCCGGCGCGAAGTTCTGGCCAAGCACCGCGCGGGCGCCGAAATGCGCTGCAAGATCACGGACGAGGCGCTCGACCTCCTTGCGCGGCTTTTTGGTTCGTCGATGCGCGAATGCATCGGCGCCTTCAAGCAGCTTGCGCTCGTCTATCGCGATCAGCCGATCGACATCGGCCCGACCGAGGCGATGGCGGCGTTGCAGGCGCGCCTTGGGGACCGCAAGCGCAAGGTCTCGCTCGATGAGATGCTGTCGGTCGCCGCCGAAGCGTTCAATATCTCGCCGGAAGAGATCCGCGGAAGGGCCCAGCCGCAGCGGATTGCCCGTGCGCGCCACGCTTTCGTCTATGTCGCCAGGAACTCGCTCGCCGAAAGTTATCCAAGGATCGGCCGGGTTCTGGGGCGCGACCACACGACGGTGATTTCTTCCCTGCGGCGGGCGGAAGCGCTGATTGACCGCGACAAGATGTTCAAGGCCGGGGTTGCTGCGATCAAGGTTGCAATCGGCGTCGAGATCGCCGCCGATCAGCGCGTCAAATCAACCGCTTGAGGGCATTGACCGGACGGGCGCCGGGGCCGGGCGCAAAGCGCCTTTCGCTGGCGTTCGCCGATGGTTTCAGCCTATAATCCGGGGTCGAATCCGCGGGCGGGTTTGCGGCGTCCGGCGCCATGCGCCAACGCCAACCAACGCCGTCCGCTTCTCGCATCAGGCGGCACGGAAAAAGGCGTCGGCAAGGACGCATCGATCCCGCGCCGCCTGCATCATTTGGAAGAGCGCGGCAGCATGAAGGTTACAATCGAACGGTCGGCCCTCGTCAAAGCGTTGGGGCATGTACAGAGCGTTGTCGAACGGCGGAACACGATTCCGATCCTGTCTAACGTTCTGTTGCAGGCGGAGGGCGGCGCGCTGACATTGACGGCGACCGACCTCGATATTGAAATCTCTGAATCGGCGCCGGCGGACGTTGCCCGCAAAGGTTCGACGACGGCGTCCGCGCTGACGCTGTACGAAATTGTGCGCAGGCTGCCCGAGGGCGCGCAGGTGCGTTTTGAGCTGATGCCCGACGAGGGCAGGCTACAGGTTTCGGCCGGGCGCTCGCAGTTTGCGCTGGCGGTGTTGCCGGAAGAAGATTTTCCGACACTCTCGACCAATGATCTGGGCGTCCGGTTTTCAATGTCGAGCGCGGACCTTGCGCGGCTCTTTGACAAGACGCGTTTTGCGATGTCGCAGGAAGAAACGCGTTACTATCTGAACGGCGTTTATCTTCATGCCTTCACCGACGGCACGCAGAAACTCCTTCGCGCGGCGGCGACGGACGGGCACCGCCTGGCGCGCCTCGATGCGCCGCTGCCGTCCGGCGCCGATCAGATGCCGGGCATTATCGTGCCGAGGAAAGCGGTCGCGGAGATCGGCCGCCTGATGGCGGACGCGGATGAGACCGTCGATGTCGCCGTTTCGGAGACGAAAATCCGCTTCGGCTTCGGCGCCGGCCATTTGACGTCGAAGCTGATTGACGGAACATTTCCGGATTACGAGCGCGTCATCCCGAAAAACAACGCGCACGCCCTGCGCGCCGAGACCAGGGATTTTTCGCAGGCCGTCGATCGCGTCGCCACGATTTCCGCCGACCGCACGCGGTCGATCAAGATGGCGATCGAAGACGACCGGCTGCGCTTGACCGTCAACAATCCGGAGGCGGGGAGCGCGCTTGAAGAGCTGTCGGTCGATTACAGCGGCGAGCCGCTCGAGATCGGGTTCAATGCGCGCTACCTCCTCGACATTGCCGGCCAGATTGAGGGCGCGACGATGACGTTCCGCCTCGCCGACCCCGCGAGCCCCTCGATCGTTGTCGATGAGGACGATCCGCGCGCGCTCTATGTGCTGATGCCGTTGAGGGTGTGAAACGAGGGCCCTTGTTGAGAGAAACCGCGATCCGCGTGATGGATGATGACGGGCCGTGGCCGCAAGCCGCGCCGCCCGCCCATGCGCGCTTTCGCCGGCTGTCCCTCACGGATTTTCGCTCCTACGAGCGGCTCGATCTTGAACTCGACGGACGGCCGGTGGCGCTGTCGGGCCCGAATGGCGCCGGCAAGACCAATCTCCTTGAAGCGATATCGCTGCTCGGACCGGGCAGGGGCCTCCGCCATGCGCGGCTTGATGAATTGCCGCGGATTGAAGGCCGCGGCGGCTGGGCGGTTTCGGCCCGCATCGAAAGCGATGGCGACGAACGCGCGCTCGGGGTTGGCGGCGACGCTGGCGAGAGCGATCGGCGCGTCTGCCGGATCGATGGATCGTCCGCGTCCGGACCGTCGGCTTTCGCCGACTGCCTCCGCCTGATCTGGCTGACGCCCGCCCAGGACCGGCTGTTCATGGAAGGCGCCGGCGAAAGGCGGCGTTTCCTCGACCGCATGGCGATGGCGCAGGATCCGGCCCATGCGCGCGCGGCCGCCGATTACGAGACGGCGATGCGCCAGCGCCAGCGGCTCCTCGATGACAAAAGCCGCGATGACGCCTGGCTCTCGGCGCTCGAACTCGCGATGGCGGAGAACGGCGTCGCCATCGCCGCGGCCCGCCGCGACATGGTCGGCGCGCTCGCCGCCGCCGCGCCCGAAGATGACAACGCGATTTTTCCGGCCGCGGAAATTGCGCTTGAAGGCGCGCTTGAGACGATGCTCGCTTACGCGCCGGCCGCCGAAGTCGAAGAAGAGTTCCTCGGCCGGCTGAAGATGCGGCGCCGCACCGACGCCGAAGCGGGCCGCGCGCTTGAGGGGCCTCACCGCAGCGATCTTCTCGTCACCCATCGCGCCAAAGGACGCGCCGCGCGGCTCTGCTCAACCGGCGAGCAGAAAGCGCTGCTGATCGGCCTTGTGCTGGCGAATGCGCGCGCGCTTTCCTTGAAACCGGGGACTGCGCCGCTTATTCTTCTTCTCGACGAAATTGCCGCGCATCTTGATGAAGATCGCCGAGCCGCGCTTTTCGACATTCTGGGCGATCTCGGCTTCCAGTGTTTCATGACCGGCACGGACGCTGCGCTCTTCTCCGCCTGGGGATCGCGCGCGCAAGCCTTCGCCGTCGAAGGCGGCGTGGTCGCTCCAATCTAGATAGTCAGGATAAAGACAAATGGCGAATCCCGCCAAGAACGAGTCACAGGAGAGAGCGATCCCGGCGGCCGCGGGCGACGACGACGCTTATGGCGCGGACTCGATCAAGGTTCTGAAAGGCCTCGACGCCGTCAGGAAGCGCCCCGGCATGTATATTGGCGACACCGACGACGGATCGGGTCTCCATCACATGGTCTATGAAGTCGTCGATAACGCGATCGACGAGGCGCTCGCCGGCTATTGCGACGACATCGAGGTTGTTCTGAACGAAGACGGCTCGGTCACCGTCAGAGACAATGGCCGCGGCATTCCGACCGACATTCACACCGGCGAGGGCGTCTCGGCGGCGGAAGTCATCATGACCCAGCTCCACGCCGGCGGAAAATTCGACCAGAATTCCTACAAGGTTTCGGGCGGCCTTCACGGCGTCGGCGTGTCCGTCGTCAACGCCCTCTCCGAGTGGCTCGATCTGAAGATCAAGCGCGGCGGCAAGGAACATTACATGCGCTTTCGCATGGGCGTTCCGGTCGATCCGCTGAAAGTCGTCGCCGACACCGCGGAGAAAGGGACCGAAGTCACGTTTCTTCCGTCGGACACGGTTTTCACCGGCACCAAATACGATTTTGAGACGCTCGAACATCGCTTGCGCGAGCTTGCATTCCTGAATTCCGGCGTGTCGATCCGGCTGAAAGACGCCCGTCACGTCGAGGTGAGGGAAGAGCATCTCCATTATGACGGCGGGCTCGTCGAATTCGCACGCTACCTCGACAAGTCGAAGACGCCGCTGATCGACGCGCCGATCTCGTTCACGGTCGAGCGCGACGGCATCACCGTCGATGTCGCGATGTGGTGGAACGACAGCTACCACGAAAAAGTTCTCTGCTTCACCAACAACATCCCGCAGCGCGACGGCGGCGCGCACCTTGCGGGCTTCCGCGCGGCGCTGACTCGCATCATCAACAATTACGCGGCGGAATCGGGGATCGCGAAAAAGGAAAAGATCGGCCTCACCGGCGACGACGGGCGCGAGGGGCTGACCGCGATCCTGTCGGTCAAGGTTCCCGATCCGAAATTCTCCTCGCAGACGAAAGACAAGCTCGTCTCGTCGGAAGTTCGTCCGGTCGTTGAAGGCGTCGTCGCCGAGCGGGTCGGGGCGTGGTTTGAAGAAAATCCCGGCGAAGCGCGCAAGGTCGTCCAGAAAATCGTCGAGGCGGCGATGGCGCGCGAAGCCGCAAGGAAAGCGCGCGAGCTGACGCGGCGGAAATCGGCGCTTGATGTCTCCTCGCTCCCCGGCAAGCTCGCCGACTGCCAGGAACGCGATCCGGCGAAATCCGAACTCTTCATCGTCGAGGGCGATTCGGCGGGCGGCTCGGCCAAACAGGCGCGGAACCGCGAAAACCAGGCGGTGCTGCCGCTGCGCGGCAAGATTCTCAATGTCGAGCGCGCGCGCTTTGACAAGATGCTCGGCAGCCAGGAGATCGGCACCCTGATCACCGCGCTCGGCGCCGGGATCGGGCGCGACGATTTCAACGCCGACAAGCTGCGATACCACAAAGTCGTCATCATGACCGACGCCGACGTCGATGGCGCGCATATCAGGACTCTGCTGCTGACGTTTTTTTTCCGCCAGATGCGCGAGATCATCGATCGCGGCTGCCTCTATATCGCGCAGCCGCCGCTCTACAAGATCAGCCGCGGCAAATCGGAGCAGTATGTGCTCGATGACCGCGAGCTCGAAGATTATCTCTACCGGGAGGGGATCGCGGACTCGCAGCTTGTCCTCGACGGCGGCGAGACGATTTTCGGCGCCGATCTCGCCGATATCGTGGCCAAGGCCAGAAAAGTGCGCGAGACGATCGACGAGTTCCCGGCGCGCTTCTCCCGGGACATCATCGTGCAGACGGCGCTTGCGCGCGCGCTGCATGAAGCCCCCGCGGACAAAGGCGAAGCGCAACGCCTCGCCGACGCGACCGCCGAACGCCTCGACCTCATCGCCGACGAATTCGAGCGCGGCTGGAAAGGGTCGATCGACGGCGAAGGCGGCTATTTCTTCGAACGCGAGCTCCGCGGCGTCGCCGAACGCCACGCCCTCTCGCGCGAAATGCTGATGAGCGGCGACGCGCGCCGGACGCAGGAGATGATGAACGATCTTGCCGATATTTTCGCGCGGCCCGCGCAATGGACGAAGAAGGATCTGCGCGAATCCGTGACCGGGCCGAACAGCCTCCTTCGGGCGGCGCGAGCCGCCGGCGAAAAAGGCGTCTCGATCCAGCGGTACAAGGGCCTTGGCGAAATGAACCCGGACCAGCTTTGGGAGACAACGCTCGACCCCGCCGCGCGCGTTCTTCTGCAGGTCAGGATCAAGGAAGCCGACGCCGCCGACGACATTTTCTCGCGCCTGATGGGCGAAATCGTCGAACCGCGGCGCGAGTTCATCCAGGAAAACGCGCTGACCGCGGAACTCGATGTGTAATCGGCGGGTATCGCTGCGCGCGGGCCCGCCCTACGGACGCATTCAGATGTAGGGCGGGTTGAGCGAAGCGATACCCGCCGCCTTTCTTGTGAGCGGCCCGCTCATCCCGGCGAAAGCCGGGATCCATCCTTTTCTGTTGCGGGTGGACGCCGCCGCGCGGCGCGGGGCATAGGGAGCGGGTGAGTCAGCTTCTGATCCAGAGCTATTACAACGATATATCGCGCCTGAAACAGGTTTCAGGTTCAAAGCGCGAATCGGTCGTGCGTGAAGCCTTCAAGGATCTCCTGAAAGCATGGGGAAAATCCGCCGGTCTCATCTTCATCGCCGAGCATGAAGTCGTCAGCACCGCCAAAGTCCGGAGCTATGTCGACGGCGCCCTCCTTCAGAGTTTGCGCGTCCCTTTCGGCTATTGGGAAGCGAAGGACGAGGATGACGATCTCGACCGCGAAATCGAAAAGAAACTGCGGCGCGGCTATCCGAAACTGAACATCATTTTCGAAGATTCGATCGAGGCGGTCCTGATCCAGAACGGCAAGGAGGTTATCCGCGGCCCGATGGATGACCCCGACCGGCTCGGTCATCTCCTTAAGCTGTTCTTCGCATACGAACCGGAAGCGATCGCCGACTTCCGCAAGGCCATCGCGCAATTTAATGTTGATCTGCCGGCCGTCCTCGACGCGCTGCGCGAGCGCATCGATGCGGCCTATAAGAACAACGCCGACTTCGCGAAGGACGCGCGCGCCTTCCTGAAACACGCGAAGGAGACGATCAACCCGGCGATCGGCGAAGCCGACATCCGCGAAATGCTGATCCAGCATATCCTCACCGAAAACATTTTCGCGCACGTCTTCGGCAAGGATGATTTTCACCGCGAGAACAATGTCGCCAAGGCGCTCTATGCGCTGGAAGCGAAATTCTTTCGCGGCGACGTGAAGCAGCAAACGATGAAGGCGCTGGAGCCTTATTACGCGGCGATCCGTTCGACGGCCGCGCAAATTTCAAGCCATCCGGAAAAACAGGGGTTTCTGAAGGCGATCTACGAGAATTTCTACAAAGTCTACAATCCGAAGGCGGCGGACAGGCTTGGCGTCGTCTATACGCCGAACGAGATCGTGCGCTTCATGATCGAGAGCGCCGACTGGCTTTGCGAAAAGCATTTCGGCAAGCGATTGATCGACAAGAATGTCGAAATTCTCGATCCCGCGACCGGCACCGGCACGTTTATTGTCGAGCTGCTTGAGTATTTTCGAGGGACACCGGCCAAACTCAAATACAAATATGAAAACGAGCTGCACGCCAACGAAGTGGCGATCCTTCCCTATTACGTCGCCAATCTGAACATCGAGGCGACCTATGCGGCGATCACGGGGGAATATCTCGAATTTCCGAATTTGTGCTTCGTCGATACGCTGGACAATGTCGCGGCGCTTGGAATCTTTTCCGGCGACCAGCACGAAATGTTTGGCGCGTTTTCGGACGAAAATATCGAGCGCGTGAAGCGCCAGAACCAGAAAAAGATCAGCGTCATCATCGGCAATCCGCCGTACAACGCATGGCAGGAAAACTACAGCCAGAAAAACCCCAACCGCCCTTACAAGCGCGTCGATGAACGCATTCAGCGCACCTATGTCAAAGAGGGAACGGCGCAGAACAAGAACAGCGTCTATGACATGTACACCAGGTTCATCCGCTGGGCGTCGGACCGCGTCGGCGAGGACGGCGTTATCGCCTTCATTGTCGGGCGGAAACCCTTCGCCAAGGCGGCCTATGACGGCTTTCGCAAAGTCGTCGCGCGCGAATTCGCGGAAATCGTCGTCGTCGATCTCGGCGGCGACGTGCGTGACAACCCAAAAATTTCCGGAACCAGGCACAACGTCTTCGGCATCCAGACAGGCGTCGCGATCTGCCTTCTGGTCAAGAAAAAGGGTAAAAGCGGGGCGCTGATTCGCTATGCGCGTCGGCCGGAGTCGGAGGACAAGGACGACAAGCTGTCTTTTCTCGCATCGACGCGAACCGCGGCCGCTGTCGATTTTTTATCGATCCAGCCCGACCGTAAGCACGATTGGCTCGATCAGACGGATAATGACTGGGATTCGCTTGTTCCGATTGCTGACGGCAGCAAAAGAGGGACGACGAAGGACGCCGCGATTTTCCGCTTAACTTCGAATGGCCTAAAATCGCAACGCGATGACTGGGTATACGACTTCGACCGCGAGGCGCTGGCGAAAAAAGCGCGCTACCTCGTCGAGATTTACGAGGCGTCGCGGAAGGATGCAAAATATGAGGACCGCGAGACGATCAAATGGGATCGCGAACTGACGCGCTATCGCGACAAGAAGATCGCCAAATCATTTGACGACGTTGCGATTGTGAAGGGCGCCTATCGTCCGTTCGTGTCGAAATGGCTCTATTTCGACCAACACTTCAACGGTATGACGTATCAGTTGCCAGGGATGTTCTCTCAAGGACCAAATCCTACGATTGCGTTTCTCGGGATTGCGTCGAAAAACGCGCTTTCAACGCTAGCTATCCAGCAGGTTTTTGATCTTTGCCTTTTAAAGCAAGGTAATGGGGGAACACAAAGTGTTCCCCGGGTTCGAATTACAAAAGAAGGTCGCCGCCTCGACAACATCACCGACTGGGCGCTCGATCAGTTCGCGAAGTATTACGGCGCAAAAGCCAAGGTGACCAAGGACGACATCTTCGCCTATGTCTACGCGGTCCTGCACGATCCGGTCTATCGCGAGAAATACGCGCTGAACCTCAAACGCGAATTTCCGCGGATCCCGTTCTACGCCAATTTCAGACAATGGCGCGACTGGGGCCGGCGCCTCCTCGACCTTCACATCAATTACGAAACCGCCGAACTGTTTCCGCTGCAACGTCTCGACACGCCGGACATGAAATCGCGCGCAGCGAAAATGGCGCCGGCGCCCAAGCTGAAATCCGACCGCGACAAGGGGCTCATCATTCTCGACACGGAAACATCGCTGGCGGGCGTTCCGGCTTCGGCCTGGGATTATCGGCTCGGCAACCGCTCGGCGATCGACTGGGTGCTCGACCAGCACAAGGAGAAAAAGCCGAAGGACAAGACGATCACGGCGAAGTTCAACACTTATCGCTTCGCCGATTACAAGGAGAAGGTCGTCGATCTCCTGATGCGGGTGACGACGGTCAGCGTCGAAACGGTGAAAATCGTCGAAGCGATGCGCGCGCTGCCGGCAAACGCGCGGGAAAGGACGTGACCGTCCGGAGCGTCGATCGCAACGCGAGTGATTGGCCCCCCGCTCATCCCGGCGAAAGCCGGGACCCAGCGCAAAAAGGACTGGGTCCCGGCTTTCGCCGGGATGAGCGGATAGCGGCGCACCAGATGCCGTGAGCGATCCTTGCGTTTCGCTTTATCGCGGCGTCTTCCGGCAACTGATACGAGCCTGCGTTGATCGAAACTCATGCGGCGTCGAAGCGGTGTTCCTTCTCCCTCTGGGAGAAGGTGGCGCCCCCGGTTCCGGCCGTAGGCCGGCCCGAGGATAAACTCCGCGCCGGATGAGGGTTCCGTCGGTGCGTTAAGCCGCGCCGTCCGGGACCCTCACCCGGATTTGCTTCGCAAATCCGACCTCTCCCAGCGGGAGAGGTGAGACTGCCCGCAGCGTCAGATTCGCAAATACCGCACACTGGTATGAGCCTCTATCTTCCCGAGGGGGAGGGCGCGCAAATGACGCTCGCCTTCGAGGCCGATCTCCGCCGTCTCGGCGCCGCGCGCGAAAACGCCGGCTGAGGCGCGTTCTCGCCGCGCCGGTTCCGGCGCGCGGCCGGCCTCACCGTCGCCCCGCGGCAACAGGCGGGTCTTGCTGACCGTCCGCGCCATTGGCGGGCCGGGCAAGATTGCCTAGACTGGAACCAGCGTCCGGTCCTTTTCCGCCGGACGTTTCGGCGCCGAAAACCGGAATTCGAGAGGGGCTATTTGTGAAACGACTTGCGTTTGGGGCTTTGGTTGCGTTTGGCGTCATGACGGGCGCGGCGATGGCGGGGGAGGAGCGCGCCTGCGCCTCGCAATACGCGCTTGAGGATCATCTCCTGCTGGAATGGGCCGCGCTCGGCGGCGATCCGCATGCGCAGATGGCGATCGCGCAGTGCGCGTTCCCCGGCGGCGCCGACGCCAAGGCGATGACGCCGGCGGAAAAGAATTACGCGATCCGGTGGACGACAATCGCGCTCTGCGAAGCGATTCCGAACGACGCGCATGACCGCCGCGACGCGCGCCTGAGAAAACTCAAGGACGACGCCAGCATTTCCTTCCGCCGGTTTGGCGGCCTCGCGAAAGACGAGAAGCTCAACTGGCGCGAAAAGGATTTCATGGAATACCGCAAGGAACAGACGGCGCTTCTTGCCGAACGCCATCAGCGTCTGCTGAAGACTGTCAGCGCGTCTGAACTTGCTTTGGCGCGCGGCGGGCTTTCCGACCAGCTCTCCCGCATGGGACCGACCGGGCTTTTGAAACTCGCCGAACTCTCCTCATGCGAAGCGTTCGGCGCCTCGAAGGAATTTGAAGCCGCCGCGTGGAGCGCGGCGTCGGAAAGCTGGCGCGGATCCGAGATCGCCGGCGTTTACGCCGCCGCCGACAGCGACGATTACGACCTGCCGAAAATCGCGACCGAAAAGACCAAGCGCCTGTCGGGCGGCGACCGGCGCGTCGCCGCGATCGAGAAGGAACGGCTGTTGCGGACAGACCCGCGACGCATCGCCGGCCTTGAGAACAAGATCGTCCAGTTCGAGGAGCGCAACGCGCTTGACCGCCTCGCCAATTTCACCCTGCCGGTTCGCCGCGCGGAAGCCGGCCTTGCGGACGCCGCTGTCGGCGATGCGTCGGCGCTGACGACGGCGCTGCAGTTCGCGCTCGAATCGCTTGGCCATGTGGATTTCGTCAACGGGCCGGACAATGATTACGGCGCAACGACTCGCGACGCGGTCGCGCGCATGCAGGCGTCGGGCGGCGATGAGCCGACATCGCTGCTCACCAACGCGGAAACCCGCGCAACAATCTGCAAGGCGGCGGCGAAGGGCGATCCCGTCTCGCTCTTTCATGTCGCGCTGATGTATCAGAACGGCTGGGGGTTCTTGCCGAACGAGGCCAAAGCGGCGGCGGCGATCGGGCGGTCGGAAACGGCGATGATCGCCGCGCTCGGGGGCGCAGACCTCCCGGCGTGGAAGCGCGAAGCCTACACATCCTACGCCGGGAAAATCCGCGCGGCGGCGAAGGAAATGAAGAAACCGGGAGTCAGCGCCGACGACGCGCTCTGCGAATAGGACGTCTGGTATGGCGCCCGCTCACGCAAAGAGGATCAGGACCGCGCTGATCGTGACGACCGAAAGCGCCGTCGTCACAGCGATTGCGGCGGCGGTTTCATCCACATAGCGGCCGTACTGGCTCGCCATCACGAACGCGCCGACGGCGGTCGGAACGACGGTGAACAGCGCGAGCGCGCCGCGATAGGCCTGATCGCTGACGCCAAAAAGCGTCAGCAGCGCGAAAGCGAGCGCCGGCAAAAGGAGCATCTTGACGGCCGTAATGGCAAGCGTCTTGCCGAACGTGTCGCCAAGCCGGGGCATCGCCCGCGTTGCGAAGAACAGTCCGAGCGAGAACAGCGCGAGGGGGCCGGCGGCGCGCCCCAGAAGCTCGAAAAAAGTGCGCAAGGGCCCGGGAAGCGTGAGGCCGAGCGAGGCGAAGACAAAGCCCGCGAGCGCCGCGGCGACCAGCGGGTTTTTCAGCGGCCGCGCCAGAAACGCCGCGGCGCGCGCCGGCAGCGGTT
>JBGTLL010000090.1:0-24837 GCA_041744115.1 Parvularculaceae bacterium
CCGCCGCCGGCGATGCAGGTCCGCGTCCGTTCGTCGGACGCCCCGTCTTCGGGTCGATGATCACGCGGGTTCGCCAGGCGCCGCCTCCTCAAGCACGGCCTCTGCCGCCGCCGCTTTTGCAAGATCTTCTTCGGTGACCCAGCCCGCCGCGACGCGCGCGCGCATGATCAGGCGCTCGGCGTCTTCCGGCTTCAGCTTGTAGCTTTCGAGAACGCCGTCATAGTGCTTCTTCTCGCCCTCGACGCGCTCGGTCCAGCCGGTCAGGTCGTCGGTGACGCAGCCGGCGAAATCTTCGAGCGTCTTGATCCCGTTCTCGCCGAGCGTGACGATCATTTTCGGATCGAGGCCTTCGAGTCCCGCGAGGCCGTCTTCGACGCCGAGCTCCTTGCGGCGGGCGTCGAGTTTCTTTTTCTGCTCCTCAAGCCAGTCGGCGGCGCGCGCCTGGAGTTCGGCGGCGGTGTCCTCGTCCATGCCTTCGATTTCGGTCAGATCCTCAAGCTCGACAAAGGCGAGTTCCTCGATCGTGGCGAACCCTTCGGAGACGAGAAGTCCGGCCATCATGTCATCGACATCGAGCGCCGCCATGAAAAGCTCCGAGCGCTGACGGAATTCTTCCTGACGTTTTCCGCTTTCGACTTCCTCGGTCATGATGTCGATCTCAAAACCGGTCAGTTGCGAGGCGAGGCGGACATTCTGGCCGCGCCGGCCGATCGCCAGCGACAGCTGCTCGTCGGGAACGACAACCTCGATCCGGTCAAGCTCTTCGTCGAGGACGACCTTCGTCACTTCCGCCGGGGCGAGGGCGTTGACGACGAACGTCGCCGGGTCCGGCGACCATGGAACGATGTCGATTTTCTCCCCGCCCAGCTCGTTGACGACGGCCTGGACCCGGCTGCCGCGCATGCCGATGCAGGCCCCGACCGGATCGATCGATGAATCGTTCGACATCACGCCGATCTTGGCCCGGCTCCCCGGATCGCGCGCGACCGCCTTGATTTCGATGACGCCGTCATAGACTTCCGGCACCTCCTGCTCAAACAGCTTCGCCATGAATTTCGGGTGCGAGCGGGAGAGGAAGATCTGCGGGCCTCGCGCTTCGCGGCGGACATCCATGATGAAGGCCCGGAGGCGGTCGCCGTTGCGATAATTCTCGCGCGGCAGCTGCTGGTCGCGGCGGACGACGGCTTCGGCCCTGCCGAGGTCGATGATCACATGCCCGTACTCGACGCGCTTGATGATGCCGTTGACGATCTCGCCCATCCGGTCCTTGTAGTCGGCGTACTGACGATCGCGTTCGGCGTCCCTGACTTTCTGGGTGATGACCTGTTTTGCCGACATCGCGGCGACGCGGCCGAACTCGATCGGCGGCAACGGTTCGGAAATGAAGGCGCCGATTTCGGCTTCCGGGTTCTTGTGCAGCGCTTCCTTCAGGGTGATCTGCGTTGAATCGTTTTCGATCGTCTCGACGACTTCAAGAAGCCGCCACAGCCGCATTTCGCCGGTCGCCGGATTGATCTCGGCCTTGACCAGCGTTTCGTGGCCGTAGCGCGAGCGCGCCGCGCGGGCGAGCGCATCTTCCATCGCGTCGATCACCAGCGCCCGGTCGATCGATTTCTCGCGGGCGACCGCGTCGGCGATCTGGATCAGCTCAAGCTTGTTGGCGCTAACGGCGTTCATTGCGGGTCTCCGGCTTCTTCATGGGGATGTTCCTTCGATTTTTCTTTCTTCGCGGCTTTCGCGGCCTTCAGACTTTCGCGAATGATCGCATCGCTCAAGGTCAGTTTGGCTGACGCAATCCAGGCGTAGGGGATGAGGGCGGTTTCCGCTTCGCCCTCGATGTCGAGGCAGATATTGTCGCCATCGACGCCGGCGATGACGCCTTTGAATTTCTTGCGGTCCTCGATCGTGCGGCTGAGTTCAATCTTCGCTTCATAACCTTGCCAGTCGTCATAATCTTTCAGCCGGACCAGCGGGCGGTCGATGCCGGGCGAGGAAATTTCGAGCCGCCAGGCGCCGGCAATCGGGTCCGCCTCTTCAAGAATCGGCGACAGGGTTCGCGACAGCCCCGCGCAATCTTCCGCCGACATCGTTCTGTCCGGGCGTTCGGCCATGATCTGCACGGTGACGGTCTCCTTGCCGGTGAGGCGGACGCGCACGAGGTCGAATCCCGCCGTCCGGATGGCGGGCGCCACAAGCTTCTCAATGCGCTGTTCGAGGACGGACAAAGGGCTTCCGGGTAACAAAAAAGCGGGCCTTCGGGGCCCGCTTCGAAAAGATCGATAGCGTATGAACGGCTATATAGGACGGCGTCGCCGGTTTGTCACGCCCCCGCCCTAAAATGCCCAGATCGCGCTGGCGGCGCTGGATTTCCGCCTCCCGTCGCGCGATGTTGCCCTCATCGGTTATGTCTTGGGTATCGGCGTCCGCGAGGGGGCGGACGCGGGGAAGGGTAAGGTCATGTTCGGTCGTCTGTTAGCGCTGATCGCCGGCGCCGCGCTCGCCGTCGCCGCATCGCAAGGGCCCGCCTTCACCGACCAATATGTGCAGAATCTGACCGGCCGGATCGACGAACTTCGTCCGATCGTCGAGGAATTCGACACGAGGATCGCCGAATACAATTATACGCGGGCGACCGCGATGGCCGAATGCGCGGCGGCGACGGGCTTGCTGGACGCGCTTTGTTCGACTTACGAAACGACTGTCGATCGGTATGAAATGCTGGTCGCCCACATGGCGGAACTGAACGCCGCAACGGTCTGGATGCGGCCGCTGGTGCTTGGACGCACCTACAAGAGGGACATCGCGGAAAGCGCCTATTCGGTGTTCCAGCCGGCGGTCCCGGCGACGCCGACGGGCTTTGCCTATGGCGGCGCCGGGTTCCTTGCGGGCTACCTCGCGCTATCGATCGTCTTCGGGCTGCTCGGCGGCCTCGTAGGCGGAAGACGATACGCCTAGTTGCTTGCAGCGATCGAACCGGCGTCACCCTGACGAAAGTCAGGGTAGAGAGCCGCGAGATCGGAACGCGCCGCCCTGGATGCTGACTTTCGTCAGCATGACGGTATTCGGGTTGCGGCGAACTCACGCCATATGTTTGAAAGTCTCGCAGGCAAGCGGCCGGCCAATCGTTCCGGAGAGCTGACGAAGGTCGCGATCAAAAATCTCCGTCAGCCTGCTGATCATCTCCGCCGACAATTCCGGCCGTTCGCGCGTCTGCAATCTGGATTTCACTCGGTCGCGCAATCCCTGCGGCATGAGCGTCCGGCGCAAGGCCGTCGCCAGCGGGTTGCCGATGACCAGTGAATAGCCGGGAAATTTCCGGATGCGTTCGGCGGAAACGTTCTGCGCATCAAGATCGTCCCGCCATTTCACGCCGCCCGTTGCGCCGAGGAAACGTGCGATACGGGTCAGCTCCTGATCCGGCGCCGCCGTCATCCGCTCGAGAAAAACCGTAAGAATGCGGTCCTTGCCGAAGCCCCGGATCCAGGGGCCTAGCTGATAGCCGTAGCGGCTGTAGGCGATGAGTTCGGGATGCTTCTCGATCGCCTCCCCGATCGGAACGGAGATGACGCCTTGCGTCCATTCATGGATGTAATGCGAGATGAGGCGTTCGATCGGATCGCGCATCACGTAGATGAATTTCGCATCCGGCAAGAGGGCGACGAGCCGTTCAACCGTATGCGGATAAGTCGGCAGTTTCGTATAATGCGTGCTGGATTCGCCTTTTAGTGCCCCCGACAGCGCCGCGCGGAACAATCCGCGATACCAGTCTTCGCCCCTGGCATAGACCTCATCGTCCGAAAAAAAATTCGGCTCTTTCGGCTCGCTCATGAAGAATTGCGGCTGCGCGGCGAGTTGCGCATGCAAGGTTGAGGTTCCGCATTTCATCGCGCCGATGATGACGAAATCGGGAAGGGTCATGGCTGTCGCGAAAGCGGTATGCGCGTTCATCCCGGCGCCCGCCGGTCGCCCAACGGATCACGCCAGTTCATCCATTGATCCTTATCCTGATTGTCGCAGAGAGCGGGCGCCGGCCTGCCAAAGAGCGCGCGCGCGCGGGCGACGCCTCGGCCGAGGAGCCACATGACATTCGCGATATAGGGACCAAGCGGACCATAGCTCTTCCGGAAATACCGCGTCCGCGCGGCGTAATAATAGGCGGGCGGGCGTTTCTTCGCCTGTATCGCGGCTTTGACCGGCGACGATCCGCCCCGCAAATGAACGACGCGCGCGGATGGATCGTAAACGACGCGCCAGCCTTTGCGTTTCAGCGCCCGGCAGTAATCGGCGTCCTCGAAATACATGAAATAGCCGTCGTCCATTGCGCCCGTATCGTCGATCGCCGCGCGCTTCAACAGAACGCAGGCAAAACTCGCCCAGTCGCAATCGGCCGGCTGGTCCGAAATCTTCATCGGAACCGCAAACGCCCGCAACGCGCGGTCGAGCGGTCCGGTTTGCGCCGCCGACAAAAATTCCGACATCGGCGACATGAAGCGGAAGGCGCTGACCTGCGGCGTCTCGTCTTCATCTTCAAGGCGCGGCGCGACGATGCCGGCGCCCTTTTCGCGCGCCGACGCGGCGAGGAGCGCTCTGAGCGCACCGGGGCGCACGATCGTGTCTGAATTCAGCAGCAGATAATGCCCGGCGTCGAGGGCCCTTGTTCCGATATTGTTGCCGCCGGAAAAGCCGGAATTATTCGGCGACCGGACAAGGAAAACGCGGCTCTTCCAAAGGTCGCCGGTCATCAGGAATTCGGCGATCCGGTCCGCCGATCCGTCGTTGGAGAAATTATCGACGACCGCAACGCGCGCATCGGCCTCTTCAAGCTCGGGACCCAGCGCCGCGAGACAATTCTTCACCAGCTCCGGCGTTCTGAAATTGATGATGACGATGCCAACCGCGCAGGCGACGCGCGTATCCCCGGCCGACGATGGCGAGCGCGCTTTGAGACGGTCCATCACGCGCCGTCAGCGGTGTCCGGCCGAAACGATCTCTCCGCCACTGCCAAGATCCTCGCCCGCGAAATGCGCATCCAGAAACCGAAGGAACGCCGGCCAGTCCTCCTTGACGACGCCATGCGTGCCGGGGCGGATCCAGAAGGCGATGTCGGCGCTCGGGTCGTAGGGTTTCAGCCGCGCCTGATCAAGCCCGCGGACGCCGTAAAGCTCGTAGATCGGGTCCGCGCCGAGGCCCGCGCGAAAAGCGCCGTTGGGGTCCGACCAAACGTCGCGCCGCGCATTGCCGAGAAGGATCGGCCGCGGCGCAATCAGCGCCAGCAGCATGTGCTGGTCGAAATCCGCGGGCGCGTCATCGGCGCCGATCGCCCGGTAAGCGGGCGCAAACCAGTGCGGATAAGACTCCGTGATGCGCCTGATGCTCTCGCCTTTCTTGTCGCGATTGAGCGAGGCGCCGCCGGTTCCCGACTGATGCGCGATGACGCCGTCAATCCTTGGATCGAAGGCGGCGGCGACCAGCGCCGATTTCGCATAGCGCGAATGGCCCCAGGCGATCATGGCGTTGCGGTCGAAACGCCCGTCCTCTTCAAGGACGTCGACCATGCGCGAGAACGCCCAGCCCCAGGCGGCGATCGCGCCCCAGCGTGTCCCGTCGTCGCCGTGGCCGGCGGATAGCCGGTTCAGTTCGGCAAGCCCTTCTTCGCGGCGGTCAGGGACGAACTCCGACGGAAAAATCGTCGCGATGGCGTAGCCGGCGTCGAGGATCGCCTCGACCGGCGGCGTGCAGATATGGCGGCCGAAAATGTAATATTCGAGACTGATCCCGCCGCTCTTCCTGAAGACTTCAGGGGCGCCATCGACGGCGGGGTCGGGCATCGTCGACCAGCGCGGGCAAAAGGTCTGCATGACGATGACGGGCACCGGCCCTTGGGCGCCAATCGGCAGGACGACATCCATGATGAAGCCGTCGGCGCCATCCTGCGATTTTGTTTCCACCTCGACGCCGCCGAACGCGGCGGAAGCGCCAATACGATATTCCTCAAGCCGCCCCTTGCCGTTGAACGCCGCGTCGTTGAGAACGCGCTGGTCGATGATACGGCTCGCCGATCGCGCGGGCATCATTCCGTAAACGGAAGATTGGAGCGCGAGCCTTGCGGCCGGCGCGCCCGCCGCCTCCCATTCCGTGACGCTTTCCGCGACAAGCGCTGGCGCCGCCTTCGGCCCGTCGGGCGAAAGATCGGTCCACGCGATCGTCGCCGCGACGCAACCGGCCGCGAGGATCGCGGTCAGAGCCAGCAACAGGGAACGCAACATCGGCATCATCGTCTCCGGAAAATCAGATAGGCGGGCGCGCGTCCCTCGCTGATAGCCTTTGCTTCATAGCGCGTCCGCGGCCAGTCGGCGGGGCGAATGCGCCAGTCGTCCGCCCGTTCCGCCGTCCACTCGAAATCGCCAGCTTTCCCGGCGTGCATCAAGGTCCAGTCCACATACTCCGGAATGTCTGACGCCACGCGCAAGTTCCCGCCTGCTTTCAAAAGCCGCGCCGATTCCCTGAAAAACCACGGCGAAATCATC
The DNA here is from genome assembly GCA_041744115.1 of Parvularculaceae bacterium. GTDB lineage: Bacteria > Pseudomonadota > Alphaproteobacteria > Caulobacterales > Parvularculaceae > Amphiplicatus. The sequence goes on from JBGTLL010000090.1 coordinate 6,528, forward strand.
CGCCGCTTGCGATGGCGCTTTTTCGGCCACGGATCGGGGTGAAGGACGAATATGCGTGAAAACACCCCGGCGGGGAGGTTTTCGATCAGCGGCCTCGCGTCGCCGTGATGGATGCGGATGTTGGAAAATCCCGTCGCCTCGACCTTCTGCAAGAGCTTGGCGACGCCGTTCAAAAAGGGTTCGGCGCCGATGAAGCCCGCGCCGGGGTTCTGCGCCGCCTGAAAGGCGAGATGCTCGCCGCCGCCAAAGCCGACCTCAAGCTGGAAATCCTTGGCGCCCGGAAATAGCGCCGCGAGGTCAACCGGGCCTTGTTCGGGATCGGGCATGGCGAGCCTCGGCAACAAATCCGCCATCAGCCGCGCATGATTGCCCCTTAGCGAATGTCCCTTCGAACGGCCGTAAAGCCGCGGGATGTAGGCGGTTGCGATTACTCGGTGATCGCCGTTCTTAGTTGTCACCGCTAACGCCAGCCGCCTCTGCCCCGACCTGCAAAGGCGTCGTCACCATGTCCGCCTCAATGAGCGCGAACGGAACGACGCCCGACGCGTTCAGCGTCTCGAAGAAGTCCGGCAGGCTGAAGGGCTTGCCCTGCTGCTCCCTCTCGAAAGCATGGTCGCTGATCAGGCGGTCGAGTTCGAGCTTGCCGGTGACATAGCTCGTGCCGTAGCCCGGCTGGCGCAAATAGAGAAGCTGTTCGAACGCAACGAGGTCGCTCTTCGGATCGGACCATTGGCGCGGCGTCCAGCGGGCGTGGAACTGTCCGGCCTCTTCCAGATTCATGTCGTTCGACTGAACGTAGAGCGCCGCCAGCCCGCGCGCGGCCCGGTTGGCGAGCATGATCCAGACGATTTCGCGACCGCGAGGGCTTTCATCGTAAAGCCCGGCGTGCAGCAGCAATTCCTCGATCGCGGTCGCCATGCCTTCGGAACGGCCGTCATACATATCGTAAAGCGGCGTGTTGGCGCGGATCGCGCGGCGATGCGGCTCGTGTTCGCGCTGGGCCAGTTCAACCCAGTGATAGAAGTGCGAGAACAGCCCCGACGGATCGAGCGCCGCGCCGTGGGAGAAAAAGTTGCGCTCTTCCGGCGGCGTGTAGGACCCGACCTGCTGCGCCAGGGCGTCGCGGTAGTAGGGCTTGTCATCGACCAGCCCGCCAGCGATCAGGAAATCCGTGAGCGCCTGCATCTTGGCTTTCGCCATCACCATATAGGCGTCCGGATCGTTGACCGGCTGAAGCGCCGGCAGAGCGCGATTGCGGAATTCTTCAAGGGCGAGCGACGCCCGCGCCCGTTCCAGCTCGCGGCGCAGCAAGGTGACCTGCTCGTCCCAGCCATAGGGCGAAAGATGGACGTTGCTGGCGTACCAGTCGTAATTTTCCTTGCCGACGCCGGAGGGGCCGGTCTTCGACGGCGCTTCTTCCGCCAGCCATTGGCCGAAGCTGTCGGTCGCCGCGCGCGCCGCGGCGACCGCGGTGATCAGCGATTGATCCGCGCCGTTGAGGTCGCCATGGACGCGGCCAACCCGCGTGCGCATGTCGAGCGTCCCCGCCTCGAGGGCCGCAAGGGTCGCGCTCTGCTCGCGGAAGGCGCGTCCGCCATAGACCCACAGGTCGCGAGCGTTCGAGTCCGCCAGATTGACTTTCGCCTGATCGAGAACGGCCGGAACGGCGCCGATGAGACAGGTCAGCTTTTTCTGGTCCGCCTTCGACAACGGGTATTTGTAGGTCTCAAGAGCGATGATCGGGTGGATCGACGGCCCTTCGTATTCGGGCACGTCGCTCTCCTCGGCCCGGACGCTCGCGTAAAAGCTCGGATCGCGCGCCCACGGCTTCAGGACGCGCAGATTGAAATCCATCCCGTTCATTTCAGCGGCGACGAGCCTCGCGTCGCCGGCCTGCGCCGTCGACCAGCCTTTCGTATCGATGGCGGCGAGCTTTTCTTGAAAGCCGGCGAGCGCCTTCGCCTTTTCCGCCATCGCGGCCGCGGAATAATCCGGCGCGCATCCCTTCACGGCCGGCGGTTCGAACTGCCGCCACTTCGCCGACAGGCTGACGAGCTTTTGATCATCGGACGCCGCCAGCGCCGCGGTTCCAGGGCCGCCGAGCAAAAGGCAGGACGCCATCATCGGCAAGCGCCAGGATCGCCCGCTAAAAATCATCGCCATTTCCAGATTTCCCCGATTTGTCCCCGTAAGGACGGTTGAAACCATCACTCATTCGATGTCCAGCGTCTCTTTCAGAAAGCCGATGGTGCGGCCCCAGGCGAGGTCGGCGGCCGTCCGGTCGTAGCGCGCGGCGTTGGTGTCGTTGTTGAACGCGTGCTGGACGCCCTCATACAGGAAGAGCTGATAATCGGCGCCCGCGGCTTTCAGCGCCGCTTCGTACCCGGCGATGCCGGCGTTGATGCGGGCGTCATCGCCGGCATAGTGCAGCATCATCCGCGCACGGATTTTCGCGGCCTCAGCCGCCGTCGCCTGCATGCCGTAATAGGAGACGCCGGCGGCAAGCGCGTCCGACGCGGCGGCGAGGCGGTTCACCATGCCGCCGCCCCAGCAGAAACCAATCGCGCCGACTTTGCGCTGATGCGTCTTCAGGAGCGCCAGATGCTTCACGACCTTTTCGAGTTTGGCGATGGTTTTTTCGGCATTCAGTTTCCCGATCATCTCGCGGGCTTTGTCTTCGTCGCCGGGCGTCCCGCCATAGGGCGAGAGCATATCGACGGCGAAGGCGTGAAAACCTTCAAGCGCGATCCGGCGCGCCACGTCCTTTATATGCGGGTTGAGCCCGCGGTTCTCGTGGATGACAATCACCGCTGGCGCGATCGAGCGGTGTTTCGGGCGCGCATGATAGGCGGTGACGAAGGGCAGGTGCGTCGTCGGCACGATCCCGGCGTTCGGCGCGCCGTCGGCCATTATTTCTTCCGGCTCAATCAGATCGACAACGCCGCCGGTGTCGAATTTCACGGTCGTGATTTCGAGCCGGCGGTCATCTTCGCCGCTCAGCGGCCTCGCGTGCGCGTAATCATTGGCGAGGAGCGGCAGAAGCGCCGTCGCCGCCGCGGCGCCGCCGGCAAGCTTTGCAAGGCGATCAAGAAAGGCGCGGCGCGCGATCACGCCATGGGTGAAGGCGTCGTAAAGGTCGATGATATTCTGCGGGATTTTGTCGGTCATCAGCGTCTTCCGGTTGATTTTCATCCTATAGCGCGAAGGGCGCGTCGATGGCAGTCATTTCCGCCAGCAATCGCGGGCAGTTGATCGCCTTCCCGCTGGCGGCCTATGTCGGCGCATGAACCTTGGAAACGAAACCCTTCGATGATCCGCGTGTCGGAAATCCGGCTGCCGCTCGATCATGACGCGTCGGCGCTGAAGGCGGCGCTGCTGAAACGACTCGGCGTCCGCGCGGCGGAACTTCTCCGGTTCGCCGTGCACAAGCGCGCCCAGGACAGCCGCCGGAAATCGGCGATCCAGTCGATCTACATCATTGACGCCGAGGTGAAGGACGAAGCGGCGGTCCTGGAGCGGCTCGCCTCCGACCGCCACATCGGCCGGACGCCCGACATGACCTACAAGCCAGTCGCCACGGCGCCCCAAAAAACGGCATCCGGAGCACGCCGTCCGGTTGTCATCGGCATGGGACCTTGCGGGCTTTTCGCCGGCCTCATCCTCGCCGAAATGGGCTTTCGTCCGATCATCCTCGAACGCGGCAAGATCGTCCGCGAGCGGACGGTGGACGCCTTCCGGTTCTGGCGCCAGCGCATTCTTGACCCGACGTCGAATGTCCAGTTCGGCGAGGGCGGCGCCGGGACGTTCTCCGACGGCAAGCTCTACAGCCAGATCCGCGATCCCGGCCATCTCGGCCGCAAGGTCTTGACCGAATTCGTCGCCGCCGGCGCGCCCGAGGAAATCCTCAGCGCCGCGCGGCCGCATATCGGCACTTTCCGTCTTGTTTCGATGGTCGAGGCGATGCGCGCCAAGATCGAATCGCTTGGCGGCGAAATCCGCTTCAAGGCGCAAATGACCGATGTTCTGATCGATACGCGCAAAGGCGAAAGAACCATCGCCGGCATCGCGCTCGCCAACGGCGAGACGATCGACGCGACCGATGTCGTGATGGCCCCCGGCCACAGCGCCCGCGACACCTTCGAAATGCTCGTCGCGCGCGGCGTCTTCTTCGAGCCAAAACCCTTCTCGATCGGCGTCAGGATCGAGCATCCCCAGTCGGTGATCGACCGCGCGCGCCATGGCAAATTCGCCGGCGACAAAATCCTCGGCGCGGCGGATTACAAGCTCAGCCATCGCGCGAAAAACGGCCGCACGGTCTATTCTTTTTGCATGTGTCCGGGCGGCACGGTCGTCGCCGCGGCGTCCGAACCGGGGCGCCTCGTCACCAACGGCATGAGCCAGTATTCGCGGAAGGAACGCAACGCCAATGCCGGAATCGTCGTCGGCGTGACCCCGGCGGATTTCTTCGAGGATGCGAAGAAAAACCCGCTCGCCGGCATCGCCTTTCAGCGGCATTGGGAAGAAGCGGCGTACAAAGCGGGCGGCGAGGACTGGCGCGCGCCGGTGCAGCTGGTCGGGGATTTCCTGCAAGGTCGTCCGAGCACGTCGCTTCGGTCGGTGCTGCCATCCTACGCGCCGGGCGTCGTTCCGACCGACCTTTCGCTGTGCCTCCCGGATTATGCGATCGAGGCGATCCGCGAAGCGCTCCCGGTCTTCGGCCGCCAGATCGCGGGCTTCGATAGGGACGACGCGGTCATGACCGGGGTTGAAACCCGCACCTCTTGCCCCGTCCGCATGACCCGCGGCGAAGACCGGCAAAGCCTTTCCACCAAGGGATTGTACCCCGCCGGCGAAGGCGCCGGCTATGCGGGCGGCATCCTCTCCGCCGCCATCGACGGCATCAGGACGGCGCAAGCCGTTGCGCTCAGCGTCGTCGGGCGCAAGGCGGCGTGAGACGCCCTTTCGTTTCTTCCCCCGCTTCTACGCGGGTGAAGTGGCGCGAAGCGCCGATGGGGGCCTCTTGCCGATTCCCCCGCCGGTTGATGATCCGTACACGGAATACCTGTCGGCGGCTGTAAAAATTGGACGATTCCGCTACGTCCGAGTCATGAAAAGTCGTTTCGCATGCGGAAATTTTAACCCGTTGATTCGTCTGGGGACGGATGGTTAATGTTCGCGCTGTGTTCCAAGTTATCCTACCACTTATCCTACCACTTATCCCCCAACTTATCCCCCTCCTTTTGGCAGGGTCTAGAGTCGGGTGTTGATCAGCGCAGGCGGGCCGAGCGAAGCGATGCCCGCCCTGCAGTGTACACGGACGAAAGAAAGGAGGACGCGCATGAAAGAAGGGATCGCAGGGCGGAGGAAATCCCTCGGCGCTTTCGCCGCGAAGACCTTGGCGGATTGCGTCCGCCCTGCGGCGCAAACAGAAATGCGGAAACTCCGTACAAATCGGTTGCAACCCGCATGGAGCAAGGATTCCTGCAGGGCCGAAGGCGTCGGAATGTCCGCAAAATCCGGACATCGCGCTGCGCCCGGAACAGCAGATCGCGCGGATTGCGCAGCCGGTTTTGGAGGGCTAAGCTCGCCGCGGCCCGGCCCCGGAGCGCGCGGCCCTCGCACGCTCGCGGTCGCGCCGGAACAAGGGGAGACATATGCCGTATCCAGCCCGGAAAGCTGTCCGGATCGCGTTGGTCGCGAGTTTCGTCATCGCCCTCGCAATGCTGACCGCCGCCGGCCCAGCGGACGCCCGGCCGAAAAAGCCGGTGAAAATGAACAGTTGCTCCTGCGCCTGCCGGCAGGACGACGGCGGCGACACCGTTTCGATCGCCAACAAGGACTTCTACTCGGTCGCCTCCTGCGGCTCTTATTCCGGAACGCAGTGCAACGTTTCGGTATCGACGAGCGACGGAACGCGGACGGTCGCTGGAACCTGGGAAGGGTGTATCGACCACGGCAAGGTCTGGGTGCTGATTCGGGGAACGCTCGCCGACGATCTGCCGACGCTGGTCGCCGACCCGGGCGACGTGCTGAAGCCGCCGAAGAGGCCGCGCGGCGATGCGGTGCGTCCAGATACGCCCCCGCTGACGAGGGATCCGGGCGTGACCGATCCGCCGCCGCCGGCGGACGAGCCGAGAACCGACGCCGCCGCCGACCGGCCGCTGGAGCGCTCGCCGGACTGAGTGAAGGAAGGGCGGCGCTAGGCTTTGGGCGCCGCCTGTTTCACGCCGTCCGAGACATAAGCCTCGAACTTCCTGAAGTTCTCGACGAACATGCCCGCGAGCTTTTTCGCCTGCGCGTCATAGGCGGAAGCGTCGCGCCAGGTGTCCTTCGGGTTCAAGATGCGGTCATCGACGCCCGGAACTTTCGTCGGAACGTCAAAGCCGAACGTCTCGTCCTTGCGCATCGGCGCGGCGTTAAGCGACCCGTCGAGCGCCGCGGAGAGAAGCGCGCGCGTCACCTTGATCGGCATCCTTTCGCCTTCGCCATGAGGGCCGCCCGTCCAGCCTGTATTGACCAGCCAGCACGTCACTTGGTGGCGCCCGATCAGCTCGCCGAGCAGGTTTCCGTATTCGGACGGATGGCGCGGCATGAAGGGCGCGCCAAAACAGGTCGAGAAAGTCGGCTGCGGCTCCTTGCCAAGGCCCTTTTCAGTGCCGGCGACCTTCGCCGTGAACCCCGACAGGAAGTGATACATCGCCTGCCCGGCCGAAAGCCGCGCGATCGGGGGCAGGACGCCAAAGGCGTCGGCCGTCAGCATGATGATGTTCTTCGGATGCGTCGTCCGGCCGGTCTCCGAGGCGTTCGGAATATAATGGATCGGATAGGCGCCGCGCGAATTCTCCGCGAGCGACGCATCGTCGAGATCGAGCGCGCGCGTCTTGCGGTCCATGACGACATTTTCGAGAACGGTGCCAAAACGCTTCGTCGTCGCATGGATCTCGGGCTCGGCCTCGGGCGACAGACGGATCATTTTCGCGTAGCAACCGCCCTCGAAATTGAAGAGGCCGTTCTCCGACCAGCCATGCTCATCATCGCCGATGAGAATGCGGTTGGGATCGGCCGACAGGGTCGTCTTGCCGGTGCCGGAAAGGCCGAAAAAGACGGCGGCGTCGTCGCCCGCGCCGACATTGACCGAGCAGTGCATCGGCATCACCCCGGCTTCTGGGAGCAGAAAGTTCAAAATCGTGAACACCGACTTCTTCATTTCGCCGGCGTAGGAGGTGCCGCCGATCAGCACCATGCGCCGCACAAAATCGACCGCGATAACGGTCCTGGTCCGGCAGCCATGACGCTTGGGGTCCGCTTCAAACCCGGGGAGATCGACGATCGTGAAATCTTGCGCCTTGCCGATCTCGAACCCGCGCTCGGCCATCGGCGGGCGGACCAGCAGGTGCTGGATGAAAAGGGAATGCCAGGCAAGCTCGGTGAAAACGCGGACATTGATCGAATGGTCCTTGTCGGCGCCGCCGCGAAGGTCCTGTGCGCAGAGTTCCCTGGCGGACGCGTAGTCGAGCATGTCGCGATAAAGGGCGTCGAAATTCTCCGGGCTGATCGCCTTCGAATTGTCCCACCAGATCTTGTGCTCGATTTCGGGCCGGCGGACGGTGAATTTGTCCTGCGCCGAGCGGCCGGTGTGCTCGCCGGTCCTGACGACCAGCGGCCCCTCCGCCGCGATCTCGCCTTCGCCGCGCTCGACCGCAAGCTGGTAATAGGCGGCGGCGGTCAGATTTCGCAGCGATTTCGGCGCTGCGTCTTCAAAAGCCGAAATGGCGGTCGTGGCCGCCAGGGTCGCGGTCATAATGAAGGGTCCTCCCGAGACGCCTTGACGCTGGTTACGCGCTCAATATGCAAAAGGCGGGTTGTCCGCCGCTTTGGTGCGGCGGCTCATAATCCAAATTCCGCGCCGACGCGACCCTTCAAGGGTGAATTTCGCATACTCCCTTGTGTCATTGACGGGTTGATCGCCAAGGCGGCTCCATGCGAGACCGCAACTTCGCCAAACAGGAGAATCGCCATGCGCCGCTTTGGGACACATCTTGCCGCAATGGCGGTCACCGGTCTTGCCGCGGCCTGCGGCGGTGAGGGCGCCGCGCCGAAGGTCGATCAGGCGGTGCTCAGTGCGGCCCAGTCCGAAGCGGCCCGGCCCGGTGAAGGCGGCGAAACGGCGGCTGCGCTCGAGGGAGAGATTACGCCGGAAGGCCTCGCGCGCCACATTGAAATTCTCGCCTCCGACGAATTCGAGGGACGCGCGCCGACAACCCCCGGCGGCGAAAAGACGAGGAACTATATTGCCGCCGAATACCAGCGCATCGGCCTCGAGCCGGTCAACGGCAGCTATTTCCAGGAAGCGGAAATGGTGGAAACGACGGTCGATCCCGAAACTTCGTTTCTGAGGATCGACGTGAACGGCGAGACGCGCGAGATCGCCTACAAGACGGAGGCGGTCTTTGCGACAAAGCGCGTCAAGCCAGAAGTCGCGTTCGCCGCCAGCGACATGGTCTTCGTCGGCTACGGCGCCGTCGCCCCGGAATATCAATGGAACGATTACGAAGGCCTCGACGTGAAGGGAAAGACGGTCGTCATTCTCGTCAACGATCCGGGCTACGCAACCCAGGATCCCTCGCTCTTCACCGGCAATGCGATGACTTATTACGGCCGCTGGACCTACAAATTCGAAGAAGCCGCGAGGCAGGGCGCGGCCGCGGCGCTGATCATTCATGACACCGCGCCGGCGAGTTACGGCTGGAATGTCGTCGAAGGATCGTGGACCGGCCCGCAGATCGATCTGAAGCGCGCCGACGACGGGATGAGCCGCGTCGCGCTTGAAGGCTGGATCACCAAAGACGTCGCGCAGTCGCTGTTGTCGGCGGCGGGCCTCGATCTGGCGCAATTGATGGAAGCGGCGAAAACAGCCGGCTTCAAACCGGTTCCGATGCAGGGCCTCAAGGCGTCGGCGAAAATCGTGCAGTCGATCCGCCGGTCGAGCGACGCCAATGTCATCGGCGTTCTGAAGGGCAGCGAGGCGCCCGACGAATATGTGCTCTACATGGCGCATTGGGATCATCTCGGCGTCAATCCGGGAGCGGAAGGCGACGACAAGATCTATAACGGAGCGGTCGACAATGCGACCGGCGTCGCCTCGATTCTCGAAATCGCGGAAAAATTCGCGGCCGGCGAGCGGCCGCGACGGTCAATTCTCGTCGCCGCGGTGACGGCGGAGGAATCGGGGCTCCTCGGGTCCGCCTATATGGCGGAAAATCCGCCCGTGCCGCTGAAGAACATCGTCGGCGGCGTCAACATCGACGGCGTGCCGCCGTCGCCGCCGGCGAAAGACATCATCGTCATCGGCTTTGGCGCCTCCGACCTTGAAGATACGCTGAAGGAAATCGCCGAGACGAACGACCGCTACCTGCGCCCCGACGCCGAGCCGGAAAAGGGCTATTTCTACCGCTCCGATCACATCAACTTCGCCAAGAAGGGCGTCCCCATGCTCTACGCCGACGCCGGGATCGATCTTGTCTCGGGCGGCGAAGCGGCGGGACGCGCCGCCGGCGACGACTACACGGCGAAGCGCTATCATCAGCCCTCGGACGAATATTCGCCGGACTGGGATCTGACCGGCATGGCGCAATCGATGAACATCCTTCACGACGTCGGCGAAAGGCTCGCCAATTCGGACGACTGGCCGAACTGGCGGGAGGGCAATGAGTTCCGCGCGATTCGCGACGCCGATCGCGGGGGAGAATAAAATTGGCGATGCGCCTCTAGCATGCCGTTAAGGATTGCGCGTCAACAGTCCGGAGGTGGAAACGCTTTACGATCTGATGGCGATCACGCTGTTCATCGCGACGGCGGGGATGTTCTTTTATCGCGTGAGGAGCGAGAATCCGCCGCTCGCGCCGTATCTCCTGATATCGCTGGTCTGCGCGGTCTCGAACTGGCTTGGCAACAATGGCGGCGGCGTCGGCGCGGCGATGCTGCTGATCGCCGGCTCGTTCTATCTGCTGCACATCGCGAGCGCGCCCTTCGCGGAGGAAAGCGAAGAGCCGCGATAGGCCTTCAGCCGCCAGGCGACGGCGGCAAAGCCAAGGATCATCATCGCCCATGTGGACGGCTCCGGCGTCGGCGCCGTCACTTCCGTCGTCTCGCCGTTGACGCTCACATAATCGACCGTCGCGCCGGTCGCCCCCCGGCGCTGGCGCGTTGTCGTGATGAAAATGAAATCGCAGCCGCCGAGCGCCGAGCATCCCTGCTGAAAGAGATTGTTGACGGTCAGCGTGTTGCCGGCGTTGACGGACTTTGTATCAACGAAGATCGGCGAGCCGTTATTGTAGCGCCCGAAACTGATCGTCAGCCGCGCATCGCCGACCGGCGGGGCGAGCGTAAAGATCGAGACGGTGTCCGATCTTGAAACGCCGAACGGCTGGGTAAAGAGGAGCGAGATCCATTCGCCGAGCGTGACCAGAGCGCCAGCGCCGTCGCCGGCGGTCGACAACGCCAGCATCGGTCCCGGTGCGTACGGCGTCGAGGCGTCGAACGTTGCTGTCCGCGCCAGCGCAGCCGTCGGCGTCATGGCGCCAACGAGCAAGAACGCCGTCAGCGCTGCGCCCGCTCGCGCCAAATGTGAATTCCTCTTTATTCGCTTGGGCCGCCGCATTTCTTCGCGCACCGTTCAGAGAACGGAAATCATCCGATGGTTTAATCCGCGTCCAGATAGTGAGGGGGCTCGATTAACTCGGGATTAAAAAGTGACGAGACCCCTCCTGCGGCGCGCTGACCGATCGACCCGGCTTGCCGGCGCTGTAATTTCGTTAATTGCCGTCAACCATCAACGCCGCGCGGGAGCGCCGGCGCAATGACCGCTGAACGAAAACGCCGCGTTCTCATCATTGTCGAGAACCTGCCGGTGCCGTTCGACCGCCGCGTCTGGGCGGAGGCGACGACGCTCACGGAAGCCGGGTTTGAGGTCAGCATCATTTCGCCGATGCTGAAGGGCTATTCCGCGGCGTATGAGGAAATCGACGGCGTCCACATCTATCGGCACCGGCTGCGCGAAGCGGGAAATTCCGCCGCCGGCTATCTGCGCGAGTATGCGGGCGCGCTCGTGAGCCAGTTGCGGCTTGCCTTCCGAATCAAGCGCGAGCGCGGGTTTGACGTCATCCACGCCTGCAATCCCCCCGACCTCATCTTCCTGGTCGCTGGCCTGTTCAAGCTGCTGTACGGAACGCGCTTCATCTTCGACCACCACGATCTTTGTCCGGAGCTTTTCGAAGCGAAGTTCGGGCGGACGGGGTTCTTCCACCGCGCGCTGCTCCTGCTTGAGCGCGCGACATTCGCCCTTGCGGACGTTGCAATCGCGACCAATGATTCCTATCGCGAGATCGCGATAGAACGCGGGCGCATGCGGCCCGATCGGGTGTTCGTCGTCCGGTCGGGCCCCCGCCTTGACCGCATGGTCATCGGCCCGGCGCACGCGGCGCTGAAATGCGGCAGGCGGCATCTCATCGGCTATGTCGGCGTCATCGGCAAGCAGGAAGGCCTCGACCTTCTGGTCGGCGCCGTCTCGCATCTTGTCCGCCACCTCGGCCGGACCGACGCGCATTTCGCCATCATCGGCGACGGGCCGGAGCTTGCCGCGGTCAAAGCGCTCGCCGCCGCCAAGGGCGTCGATGACTATTTCACATTCTACGGCCGCGTGTCGGATGCGCTTTTTCTGGACGTGCTCAACGCCGCCGACATCTGCGTCAACGCCGATCGCTGCTGCGCCATGAACGACAAGTCGACGATGAACAAGATCCTCGAATACATGGCGCTCGGCAAGCCGATCATCCAGTTCGATCTGACCGAAGGCCGGCGGTCGGCCGGCGGCGCATCGCTTTATGCGCGACCCGACAATATCGCGGACTTCGCGATGAAGATCGACATGCTGCTCGGCGATCCGATGCTCCGCCGCGACATGGGCGCGATCGGACGCCAACGGATCATCGGCCAGTTCAGCTGGGCCCATTCGGCGCCGGTTCTGCTTCGGGCCTATGCAAGAGCGCTTGATCCGAAACCGGAACGCGTCCGCCGCGCAAGGCCGGTCCCCGCGGCGCCGCAGCCGGTTGCGCGGCCATGACGTCGCCCGCTGAGAACCCGCCTTCCCGCGCGGTGAGCGTCGTCATCCCGCATTTCAATCAGACAGCGCTGCTCGAAAAATGTCTGGGCAGTCTCGAACGCCAGACCTTGCCGCGTGCGCGCTACGAGATCATTGTCGCCGACAACGGAACACCGGGCGGCGTCGCGGTAACGCAGCGCCGCTTTCCGATGGTCAGGTTTGTCCATGCGGCTGAAAGGGGCGCGGCGCCCGCGCGCAATGCAGCGCTTGCATGCGCCGCCGGCGAGGCGATTGCGTTCATCGACGCCGATTGCGTTGCGGCGGGCGATTGGCTCCAGCGCGGTCTTGAAGCGCTCGGGGATGCCGACCTTTCGGGCGGTCGCATCATCGTCACCGCCGACAACGAAGCGCAGCCATCGCCGGTCGAGGCGTTCGAGCGGGTTTTTGCTTTCCGCCAGCGCGACTATGTGAAAAAGAAAAATTTCTCGGCGACGGCAAATCTCTTCGCACGAAGAGCCGCCGCGACTGAAATCGGCCCGTTCACAAATGGTTTATCCGAGGACATAGACTGGTGCCGGCGCGGGTTGGCGCTAGGGTTTCGTTTAGCATTTAACGATAAATCAATCGTATGGCACCCGGCGCGCCGGAACTGGAGCGAACTGGTCCGCAAATGGGACCGGATCATCGCCGAGCGCTGGGCGGGATTTGAAGGAAAAGGTTTCAAGCGCAACGCCGCATGGATCGCAATCGCTGTCGCGACGGCGCTGTCGACCGCGCCGCATCTGATCAGGGTCCTGACCAGCGCCGAACTGAAATCGGCGCGGGACCGGGCGGCGGCGGCGGGAGTGCTCGCGAGAATCCGGTGGTGGCGCGCGCGGCGGATGGCGGCCGTCATGCGCGCCGAGTGAAGAAGGGCCTGTCGATGCGTATCGGATTTCTTGTTGCAATTTTCGCGGGCGGCTTTGCCGCCTCGCTCGGCGCCCCGGCGGCCCACGCCGAACGGAAAACGGCGGCGGGCGGCAAAACGCAAATCGTCGCCAAAGCCGGCGGCCGTGAAATCACGCTCAGCGACCTCCGGATCGAGATGGGCCGGATCGGCCTTTCGCCCGCTGATCCGAATGCGGAGCGCGCCGCCCTTGAAAGCCTGATCAACAGAACGCTGCTGGCGAAGGCGGCGCGCGGCGCCGATCTCCACCGTAAACCGGAAGCGATGGCGAGGATGTACGCGGCGCAGGACCAGGCGCTTGCCGATTATTATCTGGCGCTTGCAAGTCAGCCGGTGGAGCCCACGCGCCAGGAAGTCGACGATTTCATTCGCCAGAATCCCCCGCTCTTTGCATCGCGCAAGACCTACCAGTTCTCCGTGCTGACGCTTGAGTCAAAGAACTTCGACGAAAAATCGTTGACCCCGCTGTTCGACCGTGAAGCTGATTTCAAGCGATTGTCCGATATTCTCGACAAGGCCGGAGCCCGCTATTCGATCGCCGAGGGCGCGCAGTCCGGCGCCGCATTCCCGGCGCCGATCCGCGAGCAGCTTTCGAAATACGGCGAGCGCGACAATATCGTTCTCAAAGGCGTCGCCGATACGCAGATCATGAAAATCACGGAGGTTCGCGCCGAGCCGACGTCCGCGTCAGAATGGCCGCCGCTGGCGCGGCGAATGCTGCAGGACGCCGCTGCCGCCGAGCGCGCGGAAAACCTTCTCGCGCGCCTGAGGAAGGACGCCGCGATCGCCTATTACCGTCCGACCGCCGCGCCGAAGATCGCGGCTGCGCAGGAAGCAAAGTGAATGGGCGTTCTCGATCTTCTGGAGGTTTTGAAGGTCCGGCGACTGATCGTTCTATGGGCCGCGCTGGTCGGCCTCGCCGTCGGCATGACGCTCGCGCTTGTCCTGCCGACGAAATATCTCTCATTGGCGAAAGTTCAGGTCGATTCGATCCAGCGCAATTCGCTGACCGGGCTGGTTGAGCCGCGCCTGCGCGTTGCTGAATATCTCGGCCAGCAGGCGGCAATCGCGTCGAGCCGGACTGTCGCTCTTGAAGTCATCGCCAGGCTGACGGAGGAAGGCGCGCTCGTTCTTTCCGATTACGAAGATCGCTGGCGCAAGGAAACGGGCGGCGAACTGATCGCCGGCAATGACGCCCGGCTGTGGGCTGCCGATCAGCTGCTGCGCGATCTTGAAGTCACCGTAAATGATATCGGCAGCACGATCGATCTCGGCTTTCGCGCGGACGACCCCGCGCAGTCGGCGCGCGTCGCCAACGCCTTTGCTTCCGCCTACATGTCCACGGTTCTCGACCAGAAGCAGCGCCGCTTTGCGCGCAAGGCGGAAAATTTTTCGGACGAAACGCAGGCGCTCGCCCAAGGCGTCTCCGACGCTCAAAACGACCTTGCCGAATACCGGGAAGTTTCGGGAATCCTGCCGATGGGCCTTGAGCGCGCGGAAGCAGCCGAGATCGACCTTGCGGCCGTGATCGCGCGCCTTGCGGAAGCGCGGGCGGACAATTCAGAGGCGCAATCGCTCCAGCGCCAGGCGGAAGCAACCCCGCGCGCGGCGCTCGTCAGTTTCCCGCTGCCGGTGGACAGTATGCCGGGCCGGCAGACGCAGGGGCGGCTCGCCGAGGTGACGGGCCTCCTCGGACGGATCGCCGAGCGTTACGACGAAAATCATCCTGACTACATCGAGACGGCGAATGAAAAAGCGGCGCTCGAAGCGACCATTCTGAGCACGGTTCGCGACCGCGCGGACTACGCGGCGCGGCGCGTCGCGGCGCTGGAATTGAAGGCCGCCGAAATGAAATCGGCGGTGACCGGCATGCAGAAAACGCGGGAGAAATATGACCTCCTCGAAGACAAAGTTCAGACGAGCAAGGAAACGTTCAACCTTGTGACAACCCGGTCGTTGCAGGAATCGCTGCAAGCGCGCGTCGACACGATCGATGTTTTCCTGTTGTCGCGAGCAACGCCGCCGGCCGATCCGGCGACGCCGCCGATCTGGGTGATCGCGATCCTCGGCGTTTTCGCCGGATCGACGATCGGCGTCTCGATTGCAATCGTCGTTGAGCTTCTCGAAGGGCGCATTCGGAACGCGGACAGCGTCCGCCGCAGCTTTCGCACCGGCCTTGTTTGCGAGATCGATACTGCGCTGCCGCGCCGGCGGCGCCCTTCCCATAAGTGGAGGCTTGCCGCATGATCGCCGCACGCCGCCGCCGGGCAGAAAGTCGAAACAATGTGGCGTCGCGGCCGGCCTCCGCGGCGGAGGCAGAGGCGCGCGCCGAACGCGATCGGCGCCTCAGTGCAACGTTGCTGCGCCTTGGCAAACTCAATGAGGAAGCGCTCGGGCGGATCGCCGAGATCCAGCGGCAGACCAACGCGCCATTCGCCCGGACGGCAAAAAAGCTCGGCCTGCTGACGAAAGAGGACTTTGAAACGGCGGTCGGCGTGCAGAACGGTTTTCTGCGGGAAGGCGAAGGCGACGGCCGTCTTCCTGCCGACCTCGCCATCGTGCGCAAGTCCGGGTCCAGGGAAGCCGAACAGTTTCGCGCGATGCGCACAAGGCTTCTGACTTCGAAAGAGAGTGAAAAGCTCAACCTCTTCGCGATCGCGTCGAGCGATTCCTGCCGTGAAGCCGACCACGTCGCGCTGAACATGGCCGCCTCCTTTGCGCAACTTGGCAAACGCGTCCTGATTGTCGATGCGGATCTGCGGTCCAGCCGCCTTGCGTCACGGTTTGCGGTGCCGCCGGCCCCGGGCCTCAAGGAGACGCTCGCCGGAGAGTGCGACATCCGCAAGGCGGTCCGGCCGACGGTCATCGCCAATCTCAGCGTCCTGACCGCCGGCGCCGCATCGGCGACCAGTCACGAACTCCTCGCCGGCGAAACGCTGCGATTGACGTTTGAGTATCTAAGGTGCGCCTTCGATGTCGTCATCATCATGACGGCGCCTTTCGGACCCGTCGCGGACGCGCAATTTGTGTGGGCGGCGGCGGGCAATGTGTTTGTCGTGATGCGCCGCCACCTCGATCGTAAAGCGGAGAGCAACGCGCTCCATGCCGCCATACGTCAGGTTGAAGCCGACATGTTCGGCGCCGTGCTTGCCGGGTAAGGATTGGCGATGCGGTCGATAGCGATCAACGGACGCCTCGACGTTTCGGGACCGTTGGCGATCACGGCGCTGTTCGCCGGAGCGCTGGCTCTTTATCTGCCGATTTATGTCGATTTCGCCAACGGTCCCTGGCGCCGCGATGAAAACGCCCACGCGCTCATCATCATGGCGATCGCCGCCGGCGCCGCCGGCGTCCGTCTTTCCACCGAAAAATTCGATCTCGTCCGAAAGAGGTCGGAGCAAGCAGCCGGATTCGCCTTGCTCGCTGGCGGCCTCATGCTCGCCGGTACCGGCCGCATCAGCGAGACGGTGGTTTTCGTATCCTCATCGCAAACATTTGTTGCGGCGGGCGTTGTCATCGCCTTGTTCGGATGGCAAGGCGCGCGCCGGCTCTGGTTTCCGCTGGCGCTGACGCTGTATCTCATTATCTGGCCGGGCTGGGTGCTTGACGCGCTGACAGCGCCGCTCAAATCGCTGGTCACGCAGATTGTCAGCAACACCCTATATAGCCTCGGGCTTCCGGTTGCGCATGCCGGCGCGGTAATCTCGGCCGGGCCGTATCAGCTCCTTGTCGCCGACGCCTGCTCCGGGTTGAATTCCCTGATTGCGCTGACCGCGATCGGCGCCGTTTATCTCTACGCCGTCAAACACCGCGACTGGCGCATCAATGCGGCAGTTCTTGCGTCGCTAGTTCCGATAGCGATCGTCGCCAACATCACGCGCGTCGCGGCGCTGGTTCTCATCACGTATTTCATCGGCTATGACGCGGGGCAGGGATTCCTCCATGACGGCGCCGGGCTGTTGATGTTTTCAGCCGCCCTTGCGCTCGTCTTCGCGGTCGATGGTCTTGCCGCGCTGCTTTTCGTTCGCCAGGCGGGCGCGCTGACATGAACGCGCATCATTTTCGAATGCTGTTTATCGCAGGGCTGCTGGCGTTGACGGGCGTTTCGACGGCGCTGCTGAAGCCCGTTCCTGCGCCTCCGCCCGCCGCGCCGGACCTTGAATCGCTGATGCCGGAAAAGTTCGGGCCGTGGCGGCGCATCGATCTGTCGGAGGCGGTGCTGCCGGCTGAACGCGAGCTGCAGCCTGGCGAAGCGGTCGCCTATCGCGCGTATCAGGACGATCTCGGACGCGTCGTGACGCTGGTTGCAGCCTACGGACCCCCGCTCGGCGATTCCGTTCGCCTCCATCGCCCGGAGACGTGCTACGTCGCGCAAGGGTTTGCGATCCGCTCGCGGGCGGAAAGCGAATTCGAGGCGCGGGGCCGGTCGGTGGCGCTCGTCGATCTCGACGCGGAAAGTCCGTCGCGCCGCGAAGGCGTCACCTACTGGCTGCGCGAAGGCTCCGCCTTCACCACGAAGGCGGGCGGCAATGGCTGGCGGCGTCTAAGTCGCGGCGGTTCAAACCCGCTCGACGGCGCGCTGCTTCGCGTCTCGACGATCAACGCCGAAGAGCCGCAATTTGCCTTCCATCGTGAATTCCTCGTCGCCTTTGTTGACGCGCTTGGGCCGGAAGGGCAGCGTACCCTGCTCGGCGAAGCGGCCCCGTCATGAAACAGGAAGCCCGCTTCGGCGCCGTCATCGTCAATTATAATTGCGCGCGTCTTGCAATCGACGCGGCGCTGAGCTTTCTCGGCGCCGGCGGCGCGACGGCGATCATTGTTGACAACGCGTCGCCGGATGGGTCGGCGGATCGGATCGACCACATTCTTGCCGGGAAAACCGTTCATGACTGCGCGCCGCCGCCGTCGCCGCTCGAAGGCGATGAGCCGGCGTTCGCTTCGATCGGAGCCTGTGCGCCGGGCTCCATCCGGCTGGTGCGCTCGCCAAGAAATGGCGGCTTTGCTTTCGGCTGCAACATCGGCCTCCGCGCGCTTGCGGCCTTGCCTGGCGTTGACCGTTTCCTCCTCCTCAATCCTGACGCCGTTATCTCAAGACGATCGCTCGGCGCCTTCGCGCAACGACTGTCCGACGATCGCGCGGGTCTTTGCGGCGCGACCGTTGTCGGCTTCGAGGCGCCGCATCTGGCGCAGGCTTTTGGCGGCGCGGCGCTTGATCCGGTGCTGTTGACAGGACGCAACATCGGCGAGGGCGCGCGCGTCACGGA
>JBGTLL010000091.1:0-9747 GCA_041744115.1 Parvularculaceae bacterium
AGGCGACATGGGCTGGGTGCGCCCCGGCGAGCTTCCGGCCGAACTCGACGCGGCGGTGCGCGAGCTGCCGCCGGGCGCCGTCACCAACCCGATCCAATCGGAAGGCGCCTTCATGATCATGGCCGTCCGCGACAAGCGGGAAGCTGTCAAACAGGGTGAAAAAACGTGGACGCTTGCCTATGCCGGCGCCCCGGTTTCCATGGGCCGCGCCGCCGCAAGGACTGCGCTGGAAAAGCTCAAGACCGCCGAAGCCTGCGGCGCCGGCCCCTCGCTTCGTCAGGACCTTGGCGCAGATATAGGCGTCGCCCTCATTGAGAACGTGACACTGGCGGCGGCCGATGACCGTTTCAGATCGGCGGTCGAAAATCTCGATCGGGGTGAACTCAGCGAAATCATCGAAGCGGATGACACGCTGCACATCCTTTACGGGTGCGAAGTCGATGAAGGCCTCGGCATTCCATCCCGCGACGCCATCGAGGATCGGCTCTATAACCGGCAGATCCAGCGCATCGCGCAACAATACCTCCGCGACGTCGAGAGGAAGTCGACGGTCGATATCCGGCTGGTGACACCCGATGCAGCGCAGCAAGCACGCCCGCCTGCCGCAGCGAACGGCTAGCGACTCCCGCAATGACGCTTCTCTCCGGACCGCCGCTTGCGCTCACGATGGGCGAGCCGGGTGGGATCGGGCCGGAAATTGCGGTCAAGGCGCATGCGGACCTCCGGTCGAGCGGTCCGCCGTTTTTCCTGATTGCGGATCCGAAACTCTTTGCGAATATGGATGCGCGCATTGCGCTCATCTCTTCGCCGCGCGAGGCGGCGAATGTGTTTGGCGCGCGCCTGCCGATCCTCGATCTTGGCGCCGACGTCCAGGCGACGCCCGGACGCGCCGATGTCGCGTCCGCCGCCGCCGTCGTTGCGTCGATCGAACGCGCCGTCGCTTTGGCGCTTTCCGGCGAGGCGGCGGGCGTTGTCACCTGCCCCATCCAGAAATCGAGCCTGATCGCTGCGGGCTTCGAATTTCCAGGGCATACTGAGTTTCTCGAAATGCTGACAGCCTCCGCGCCCATGCCGCAAGGCCGAAGGCAAGGCGCGGTAATGATGATCGCGGGTCCGGATCTCAGAACCGTCCCCTTGACCATCCACGTTCCGGTTCGCGAAGCGGCCAATATCCTTTCAACGGACATGATCGTCGCCAAGGCGCTCATCGTCATTGAAGCGCTGAAGCATGATTTCGGAATTCGCCAGCCCCGGCTCGCGATTTCCGGCCTCAACCCGCATGCCGGCGAAGGCGGGGCCATCGGAACCGAGGAGCGCGACAGCATTGCGCCCGCGGTCGCCAGGCTCCGGGAAAAATACGGCGCGACCGTTTCCGGCCCGCATCCCGCCGACACAATGTTCCATGCGGCGGCGCGCGCGAATTACGATGCCGCGCTTTGCATGCTGCACGATCAGGCGCTGATCCCGGCGAAAACCCTTGCCTTTCACGATGCGGTCAATGTGACACTCGGCCTGCCGATCGTTCGCACGTCGCCCGATCACGGAACGGCGCTCGATATCGCCGGCAAGGACGTCGCCGACGCCAGCAGTCTTATTGCGGCGCTGAAGCTTGCCGCGTCGATGGCGGCGCGGCGCCAGACAGCACAATGACCGGCGACTTGCCGCCGCTGCGCGAGGTCATCGCGCGCCACGACCTCGGGGCGAAAAAGGCGCTTGGCCAGCATTTCCTTCTCGATCTCAACATCACCCGCAAGATCGCGCGCGCCGCATCGATCGCGCCCGGAGACCGCGTTCTTGAAATCGGCCCCGGTCCCGGCGGCCTGACGCGCGCACTTCTTGAAGCGGGCGCGCAAATTACAGCAATCGAGCGAGACCCGCGATGCATCGCCGCGCTCGAAGATCTCGCCGCCGCGTATCCGGGAAAACTCACGCTGATCAACGCCGATGCGCTCCGCTTCGATGAAGGCGCAATCAATGGCCGACCGGTCAAGATCGTCGCCAATCTTCCCTACAACATTGCGACCGAACTGCTGATCAAATGGCTGCGCCTCAATCACGAAGCCCATGCGCCGCTGTGGAGCGCGATGGCGCTGATGTTTCAAAAGGAAGTCGCGGACCGCATTCTGGCGAAGCCGGGAACCAGGACTTACGGACGCCTCTCCGTCATCGCGCAGGCGGCGAGCCAGCCCTCCCGCGCTTTCGACCTCCCGGCGCGCGCCTTTACCCCGCCTCCGAAGGTTGATTCGAGCGTCGTGATATTCGGCCCGGCCGATCGCCGTCTCGCGAACATCCGCGCGCTTGAAACGGTGACCCAGGCCGCGTTCGGACAGCGGCGAAAAATGCTGCGTTCGTCTCTGCGTCCGATCTTCAAAGACAGATTGGAGCTGGTTCTCTCCAGCTTCGGGATACCGGCGACGGCGCGGGCTGAGGAACTCGAGATTGAATCTTTCCTCCGCCTCGCCGAAGCGAGAGACCTCACCGCCGCGGACAGGACGCCTTGATGTCCTGCAACGTCCTTGCAAGATCGCCGACCGACATCGACGATTGCGCGCGGCTCTTGCTGCGCGCCATCCTGTCGCCGCTGAACGTCGCCAGCAGATAATCGTAACCGTGGCGATCAAGACGCCCGGCGGCGATGCGCTCGGCGCAAGCACAATCGATCTTGCGCGCCTCGGCTTTCGCGCAGCCGTTGACGAATTTCTCGCTTTCGGCCGCGGTCGGTCCCACCCAATCATCCACTGACTGTGGAGGGCTCTGAGAGCAAGCCGCCGCCAACGAGAGCGCCATCGCGATCATCATCCAATTCATGTCGTGATCCCAGGTTGCAATCCGCCTCACCCTACGCGGTTCGTCGGCTCGAAACCGTTAACGCGATTTCAAGGCGTCAACGGCGTAAACGCGCCTTTGACAAATTCTTCAACGAGCCTGAATTTCTGGATCTTGCCCGAGCCGGTGAGCGGCCATTCATCGACATAGACCCAGTAGGTGGGCGTTTTCTGCGGCGACAGCCGCTTTCGGATAAAGGCTTTTAGCGACGCCGCATCCGGGCGCTGATCGCTTTTCATTCGCAGGAAGCAGGCAACTTCTTCGCCCCATTTCTCGTCCGGTATGCCGACGACGGCGACTTCGGCGACGCCGTCAAGTTCGAGCAACGCATTCTCGATTTCGGCGGGAAACAGGTTCTCGCCGCCGCGGATGATCATCTCCTTGACGCGCCCGGTGATCCTGACATAGCCGCGCGCGTCCATCCGGCCGAGGTCGCCCGTGTGAAGCCAGCCTTCGCCATCGATCGCCGCTTTCGTCGCCTCGGGATTGTCGTTGTATCCGGTCATCACGAGATAGCCGCGGCAACAGATCTCGCCCTGCTCTCCGATCGGCGCGACTTCGTTGGCGCCCGGCTTCAGGATCGACACTTCAACATGCGGCAGCGGCTGACCGATCGTCTCCGTCAGGTCCTCAATCGTGTCGTCGTACCAGGCCTGTGTGATAACCGGCGAGGATTCCGTCTGGCCATAAACGATCTGGATCGGCGCGCCGAACACCGCCTTCGCCTTTCTGCAGAGCTCTGGCGCAACCATCGCGCCGCCCGACATGATACGCTCGACCGATGACACGTCGCGCCCGCTTTTTGCGACCTCGTCAAGAATTGCAACAATCATGGTCGGCACGCCGAGGAAAAACAGCGGGCGGTCACGCTCGATGACGCGAACGATCATCGCCGGGTCGAACATCGGCGCCAGCATGAACGTCGCGCCGACGCCAAGGCCGCCCAAAGTGAGAATGGCGCACCCCGTCGTATGAAACATCGGCATATTGTGGATGAAAAGATCGCCTTCGCCGACGCCGGCGCGCGTCATGACGTCGGTTCCGTTCTGGATAAGACCATGGTGATGCAAGAGCGCGCCCTTCGGGAATCCCGTCGTTCCGGACGTATACTGAATTTGGGTCGGGTCGCCTGGCTTGACGGCGGGAAGAACGCCTGTGCTTTCTCCGTTGTAAAGCGCGGCATGATCCGTCAGCAGAATACGATGGAGGATTGCGTCATTATCCTTACAGGCCTCATCGACGATCGACGCCATCGGATTGCCGCGAAACGACTCGACAAAATAAATCGCCTCGGCCCGCGACTGCCCGAGGACATAGTTCAGTTCGCGCGGCTGGTAGGACGGGTTGACAGTAACCAGCACGACTCCTGCAAGCCCGCAGGCAAGTTCGAGCAATACCCATTCCGGGATATTGTTCGCGTAGACGGCGATGCGCGCGCCGGGCTCATGGCGGCTTGCCAGTGCGCGGGCCAGCCGCTCTGAATCTTGCAGCAGTTCGCGATAAGTCCAGACGCGCCCGATCGCCCCGTCATACGTCAATTCCTTCATGGCGGGACGGTCGGGCGTCGCCGTCGCGCGCTGGCGAAGCATGTCGCCGATGGTGATCGGGTTCAGGAGCGACTCCGCCTGCGCCGGAAAATGGCTTTCCGACAACCTGACCTTATACATTGCTTTCCCCGGACGACATTTTATCCGCCTCCCGCAAATCGCTCGACGATCCGGCGCCGGCCTTTCAGCCAATTTTGCCGATCGCCGTACGCGCGCTCGATCGCTTTGCGTTCCGCCGCGGAAAGATCGGGGTGCGGCGCCTCGAAAATCAGGACCACACGATCCCGGTCCGATCGGTTCCACGCTTCGTGTTCGAAGCTGTCGTCGAACGCAACGATCTCTCCATCGCGCCAGCGGTGGATCACTTCCGCGACCCGAATTTCGCAATGGTCTGGCGCGTCGATTGGCAAATGCGCCGTCACGCGGGTGTTGGTGAGGCCGTGATGCGGCGGTATGTGCGCGCCCGGCCGCAATCGTGAAAAGAAAACTTCGATGGGAACGCCGTTGATCGAAACCAGATCGATAGTCGAGAGCGCTTCGAGAGTTCTCGGAAAATCCACCGCGAGCCGCGTCCGCGCGGCGCCCTTGAACAAATGTATCGCGGACCAGTCCTGGCCTCCACGCAGCTCCCGCCATTTCTCCTCGTGGGCGCCGGCGGCCACATAGGGCGTCATTTCGACGTTGCGCCTGACCGCTGATTCATATTCGGCCCGAATGCCGTGCGACGCCTGTTGAAGCGAATTCACCCACGGAAACCTTTCGGTGGGCTCCACGGGCGAACCGGGAAGGTCCGGCATGTAAAATATCTCCGGGCGCTGCATCGGGCGCCGGTATTCAAACGTTCCATCATGCGTCATCGGCCAGATCGCCTCTCGCACGCGCGGCGTGTCCGCGCCGGATCGCCTCGCAAATGCATCGATCGATTCCGCGTGAAGTCGCGTGAAATGCTTCTTTATTGCGCCGGCCGCTATCGAGGATATTTTCCGCGCCTCGTCGGGGGCGCGGGTATCGTCCTCCAACCGCAACATTTTTGGATCGATATCGTCGCCGAGCGACCAGAGCGCCGCCGCGACTTCCGGTCTTCCCGCCAGCGCGGCCGATTCGCCCGCGTAGAGCGCGATCACCGCGTCGGTCGGCCGGCGCAAAAACGACTGAGCATATCGCCGCGCTTTCGCCTCGATGCTCATTCCTTCGCTTTCATGATCATCTGCGTTTGCGTGACGATCGCGGCGAGCTTGCCGTCTTCGCGGCTGATTTCCGTCTTCCACATCTGCAAGGTCCTGCCGATATGGACTGGCGTCGTCACCGCCAGTGCTTTCTGTCCAACCGGAATAGGCCGAAGGAAATTGGTCTTGCTTTCAACGGTCGCCGTCATCATCCCTTCCGGCATGTTGAGAAAAGCGCCGCAGCCGCCCATATTGTCGGCGAACGCCATCATGGCGCCGCCATGCATGGTCGCCGGGATCGTGCAGTGATCCGGCGTCACGACCAGTTCGGCTTCAAGGCGATCCCTGGTGACAAGCGTCATCACGACGCCAATCATTTTGGCGAAAGGCGCGTTGTTCTCATTGAACGCGGCTGCTAGATTTGCTTCCGGCATTATGGTTCTTCCGGCGCCCCCAGGCGCGCCCTGATCGTATCGATGACGGATCGCGCGTCATAGATCTCCGCGCCGTCGTCGGACCCGGGTCTTTCGCCCCTGCCCATCAGCACTTCAAGGCGTGCGGTGTAGAACTTCCGTCCGCCAACGGTCCCCAGATTGCCGCCGACGCCGACGCTGACGCCGGAACGCCTGCCGGAGGAACCGGAGCCAAGACCGGCGCCGACGCCGACGCCGCCTTTTTCCTGCTGATCCATCGAGCGGCCGACAATGCGGAACCAGTCATAGCCGTTTTCGACAGCAAGCTCGGCGGCGCGCAGCAGCGCATAGTCTTCGACGATCTCGGGCGACGTTGCGCCGTCGCCGGCAAAGCTCACGCGGTAGCGATCGGCTTCAATGCGCGTTTCCGTAAAGCCGTGGCCTTTGCCGTCGGCAGGCGCATAGGCCGTCCCGACCGCCGTCGCGCACGCCGAAAGCGCGATCAATGAAGCCGTCAAAACCCATCTGCGCATCGAAACCTCCATGCCCTGACCGATGCGACAACTTATCATCGCTCGTTCCCTAAGCAAATCACGCCCGCCCGGTAAATCAGGCGTTAATCTACCTCTCCTAATGAAGCGGCATGGCGCCAGCCGTTCAGTTCGCCCCGCCTGCCCTTGACGCCAACGACATGGTGGCGCGCGCCTATGGCGACCGCCGGTCCTTGTCGCGACGTTTCCGCGAAAAGCGCTTTGCGCTTGTGGCGGCAATCATCGACCGCATCATTGCGGAAAAGGGTCAGTGCCGGATCGCCGACTTCGGCGGCACGAAGTATTACTGGGACATCGCGAGTGACTTTGTCGCTTCGCGCGCGGTCGAAATCACGCTCATCAATCCGAAGGAAGCCGAAAAATCGGCGGGAAAATTCCGCTATCTGAATGCTGACGCGACCGATCTTTCTTCGCTCGCTGACATGAGCTTCGATTTTATCCATTCCAATTCGGTTATCGAACATGTTGGCGACTGGTCGAAGATGGCGGCGATGGCGGCGAATGTCCGGCGCCTCGCGCCGCGCTATTACGTGCAGACGCCGAATTTCTGGTTTCCCTATGAGCCGCATTTTCGGTGTCTGTTCATTCACTGGCTGCCAGAACAATTGCGGTACCGCCTCGTCAGGCGATTCGCGCTTGGCTTTGCCGACGCCAAAGCAACGATCGACGCCGCCATGCTGCGCGTGCAGTCGGCGCGCCTCATCGACGAAGGCCAGATGCGCGCGTTGTTTCCGGACGCCAGCATCGCGCGCGAGAATGTCCTTGGACTGACGAAAAGTCTCATCGCCGTGCGCGGCTAACTCGCGTCGCGCCGATATTCTTCGGGCGTTAGCGTTTTCATGGCGAGGGCGTGGATTTGCCCGACGAGTTCCTCGCGAAGAGCCTCATTGACGGCCCTTTGGCGGGCGACCCGGGAGAGGCCCTCGAACCGCGACGAAACAATCAGGACGCGAAAATGCGATTCGCCGCCCGGCCGCGCCCCGGCGTGCCCCGCATGGAGATGGGATTCGTCTTTTACCTCCAGCGCCTCAGGGGCAAAGGCCGAGGCAAGCTTTCCCCGAATAATGTCGGAGACTCCCATGTTAACTTTCCTGTCAATCACCATATTTCGATCGGCTTTAGCCGGCTTTCATCGGTGTCAAGATTGTATCGTAAGGAGGCGCGCACCATAATCGGCCCATGAGCTATTCCTACCGCCCGCGCCACGGCTATGACATCCGCGTCAAGCCGCCGCAGGAAGATCGCGAAAAACCGCCGGTTTGGGCGCGCAGCCACACCAGGAACTGCGACCTCGAAGACTGCCAGCGCAAGGCCGTCGTCCGGGTCGCGAAGTCGCCGCGCGACGCCCAGACCAAAATCTGGCTCTGCAGCGACCATGCGCGGGCCCACAACGCGCACTGGAATTTCTTTGACGGTCTCACCGACGCCGAGGCGGCGGCGGCGCGCCTTGCGAATATCTATGGCGACCGGCCGACCTGGAAAATGAGCAAGAACGAGCGCGCCCGCACGACGGCCGGCGCAAGCGGTCCCGCCGAACTCAAGGACGCCTATGGCATTTTCACCGAAGCGGTAAAGGCGGCGGCGCGCGCGCGCGCGCCGATGATGCGAAATGGCCGGCCGGTGTCCAAACTTCAGGAAAAAGCGTTCGCGACCCTCGAACTCGCTGTCACCTCCCAAGCGACGGACATCCGCCACCGCTACGCCGAGCTTGTTCGCCGGTTCCACCCGGACGCCAATGGCGGCGACCGCAGCGCCGAGACTCAGCTTCAAGAGACGGTTAGAGCGCATCACATCCTGAAAAAGGCGGGATTTTGCTGACGGCGGAGCGGCCTTGCCGCCCTGCGCGGCGCCCTTGAAATCGCCTCCCTTTCGGGCAAGGGTCCGCCTCGTTTTCAGCCCTTCTTGAAAAGCGCCATGCTCTCGCTCGACGAAAAATTTCAGGAAAAGCCCGACGCCAAGGTCGATGCGAAAAAAATGTTCGGCGTCGATTTTTCTGTCCCGGCGCCGGCATTTTCCAAACCCAACGAATATGTGCCGGCGGTCGATCCCGCCTACCGGTTCGACCCGCAAACGACGCGCGCGATCCTCGCCGGCTTTGTCTATAACCGCCGCGTCATGGTGCAGGGCTATCATGGCACCGGCAAATCGACCCATATTGAGCAGGTCGCGGCGCGACTGAACTGGCCGTGCGTCCGCGTCAATCTCGACAGCCATATCAGCCGCATCGATCTTATCGGCAAGGACGCGATCGTCGTTGAAAACGGCGTGCAGGTGACGGCCTTCAAGGAAGGCATTCTGCCGTGGGCGTTCCAGCGCCCGGTCGCGCTCTGCTTTGACGAATACGACGCCGGCCGGCCCGACGTGATGTTCGTCATCCAGCGCGTGCTTGAATCGGAAGGGCGCCTGACCCTTCTTGACCAGAACAAAGTGCTGCACCCCAATCCCTATTTCCGCCTGTTCTCGACGACCAACACAATCGGACTCGGCGACACCACCGGCCTCTACCACGGCACGCAGCAGCTCAATCAGGGCCAGCTCGACCGCTGGTCGATCGTCTCCACCTTGAATTATCTCGCGCATGACGAAGAGGTTGAAATCGTCATCGCCAAGGCGCCGCTTTACAATTCCAAAGAGGGCCGGCAGGCGATTGGCGCGATGGTCCGCGTCGCCGACATGACGCGGAACGCCTTCATCAATGGCGACCTCGCGACGGTGATGAGCCCGCGGACCGTCATCACCTGGGCGCAGAACGCCGAAATCTTCCAGGACATCGGCTACGCGTTTCGCGTGACGTTCCTGAACAAATGCGACGAACTGGAGCGCCCGACGGTCGCCGAATTCTACCAGCGCGCCTTCGGCGAGGATTTGCCGGAAGCGGCGTATCAGGTGGAAGTGGCGTGAAGATTCGGGAACCGGGAACCGGAGAGGCCCTCTTTTTCCGGTTCCCGGTTCCGGCTTTTCACGTGTCGCTTCCATCACCCAATGCTCCGCCGTCTCCGCAGGAACGAATTCCCCGAGAGTTCAAAATAAATGGAGAGGCAGCGCGGAACGCGGACCGTCCATTGGTAGTAAAAACGAAGGACGCGCCGCGTCCCGCGCTTCCCCGGCAAGCGCGCGTATCGCCTTGCGAAGACGACCGCCTGCCGGGGGGTCCGGCGCTTTACGGTTCCGGCGGGCCCGACCGTAATCGGAAGAGTTGTGACCCTTCCTCAAAAGCCCGGGCTCTGCGGCCGGCATGGGTCCG
>JBGTLL010000092.1:0-2636 GCA_041744115.1 Parvularculaceae bacterium
CTCCCCCAAGAAGGGGGAGAGGGAGACGTGTTCCTTCCGTCTCCCCCTTCTTCAGAAGTAGCGGGATGGCGCCGGTTGAGGCTTGGCTTCCGAATATGCGACTCAGCGCCCGATTGGCGAATTGGTTTTCGTCAGTCGATATCGATGCCATCGAGTGCGGGGCCAATATCACGCCAAAGTTCGGGATGCTCGCGTATGATCCGCGTCGACTCCTTGACGAACGCCCGGTTGGCGGCCGCGAATTTCGGCATATTTGCCGACGCCATCGCCGCTTTCGGGGCTCTGTCAGCCTGGCTGTTCAGCCGGTCGCGTTCTTTCACGACGACCGCAATCCGCGCCTTGCTCTTCTTCAGGGTCGGGAGCGCGAGGTCGGCGCTCGCTCTGTCTTCGATGGTCGCCAAAGCGTCGGCGATCGATTTCATTTCGGCGGCGAGCGCGCAAACATAATCGGATTGCGACATTTCGCGGGGGTCCATCGTCCGGCAAGCAAGGATGTTGGCGGCGTTCGCTGTCTCCCTGTTGTCGCCGCATCCGGCCGACAGCAGAAAGACGCCGACGCAGAGCATGGAAGCTCGCGGACGGAAAGGCGTTTTCATACATTTTTCCTGTGCATACCGGGACCCGGCGCGACTGTAGACGCTTGTTTCTTAACATCGAATGCACCGCTCGCCAGCGCGGCCGGCGTCCTGAAACTCAGAAATAAGACTGCAACGGCGCGACATCGAGGGCGCCGGCGCGCATCGCCTCGATCGCCCGGACGGTCGAGCGGGCGCCGGTCGCGGTCGTGATGCAGGGAATTTTGTGCGACAGCGCGGTCGTCCGGATCGAGCGGGAATCCTTCACCGACTGCGCGCCTTCGGTCGTGTTGAACACCATCTGAACATCGCCATTCTTGAGCGCATCGACGATATGCGGGCGGCCTTCGAGCACCTTGTTGACGCGCGCGACCTCGAGCCCCTGACTTTTGAGATAGTCGGCGGTGCCGCCGGTCGCGATAATCCTGAAGCCCATTTCGAGAAGGCGGCGCGCGGCGCCAACCATCAGCGGCTTGTCGCCATCTTTCAGTGAAATGAAGACGCAGCCGGTCATCGGAACGCGCGCGCCGACGCCAAGCAGGCTCTTTGCGCGCGCACGGTCGAAATCGGCGTCGATCCCCATCGCTTCGCCGGTCGAACGCATTTCAGGTCCAAGCACCGTATCGACGCCCGGAAACCGCGCAAACGGAAAGACGACTTCCTTGACCGCAGTGTGCCGGATCCCGGGGCGGCGAAGGTCAAGGTCGGCGACCTTGACCCCCGCCATCACCTTGGCGCCGATCCCGGCGATCGGCATTCCCATGGTCTTTGCCACAAAAGGAACCGTGCGCGAGGCGCGCGGATTGACTTCGAGAATATAAATGTCGTCGCCCTTGATCGCATACTGAACATTGACGAGGCCGACGACGCCGAGCGCGAGCGCCAGTTTTTTTGTCTGCTCTTCAAGATCTTTGATGATCGGATCGGGCAGCGTGTAGGGCGGCAGCGAACAGGCGCTGTCGCCGGAATGGACGCCGGCTTCCTCGATATGTTCCATGACGCCGGCGATAAAGACGTCCGTGCCGTCCGCGATCGCATCGACATCGACCTCGGTCGCATTGTCGAGATAATGATCGAGAAGCAGCGGCTCATCCTCGCCGATTTCGATCTGCGCGGTCGCGAGGTAATGGCCGAGACCCTCCGCGTCGTGGACGATTTCCATGGCGCGCCCGCCAAGAACGTAGGACGGCCGCGTCACCAGCGGATAGCCGACCTCCGCCGCGACCGCGACCGCCGCCTCGCGCGATATCGCAATTCTGTTCGCCGGCTGGCGCAGCCCGAGCTTTGTCACGAGCTTCTGGAAGCGCTCGCGGTCCTCGGCGAGATCGATCGCGTCATAGGGCGTGCCGAGAATGGGGACGCCTTCCGCGTCGAGCGTCGCGGCAAGTTTCAGCGGCGTCTGCCCGCCATATTGCACGATGACGCCGAGAAGCTCGCCGCGCGTTTGTTCCTTGGCGACGATTTCAAGGACGTCCTCGGCCGTCAGCGGCTCGAAATAGAGCCGGTCCGAAGTATCGTAATCGGTCGACACGGTTTCGGGGTTGCAGTTGACCATGATGCTCTCGATGCCGAGATCTTCGAGCGCGAAAGCGGCGTGGCAGCAGCAATAATCGAACTCGATCCCTTGCCCGATGCGGTTCGGCCCGCCGCCGAGAATGATCACCTTGCGGCGGTCGGACGGCAGCGCTTCGCAGGCGGGCGCGCCGTCGAATGCGCCTTCGTAGGTTGAGTACATGTAGGGCGTCTTCGCCGCGAATTCGGCGGCGCAGGTGTCGATGCGCTTGTAGACGGGCCTGACGCCGAGCGAATGCCGCAGCGTCCGCACTTCCGCTTCGGTTCCGCCCGCAAGCTGTGCAAGGCGCTTGTCGGAAAAGCCCATCGCCTTCAGCCCGCGCAATCCTTCCGGGCTGGCGGGAACGCCGTTGGCTTCAACGTCGCGTTCAGCGGCGATAATGCCGTCGATCTGTTCGAGAAACCACGGATCGTAATGGGTGATCGCGCGCACCTGTTCGATCGCAAGCCCGTGGCGCAGCGCCGCCGCCGCGACGCGGATGCGGTCGG
>JBGTLL010000093.1:0-6750 GCA_041744115.1 Parvularculaceae bacterium
GTCTCCGAGATGGTCTCCGCCCGCCGCGGCACGATTCAAAACATCGACGCCACCGTGATCGCCGAAGCGCCCAAGCTCGCGCCGCATCTCGCCGCGATGCGCAACGCCCTTGCCCTCGCCCTGCGCATCGGCCTCGACCGCGTCACGATCAAGGCGACGACGAATGAAACCCTCGGCTTCCTCGGGCGGGGCGAAGGCATCGCCGCGATGGCCGTGGCTGGCGTCGAACAGGAAGAGACGCGCTCGACGCTGGGCGAGCGCCTCGTGGTCTGAGCCCGATGGCCCTGCGATTTTTCGACACCCGCACGCGGCAGTTGGAGGAGTTCCGCCCGCTCGATCCGGCGGGGCGCGCGGTGAAGATGTACACCTGCGGCCCGACGGTTTATAACCACGCCCACATCGGAAATTTCCGCGCCTATATTTTCGAGGATCTGCTCCAGCGCTGGCTCGAATGCCGCGGCTACCAAGTCGAGCGCGTGATGAACCTGACCGATGTGGATGACAAAACCATTCGCGGCTGCCGCGAGTCCGGCGTTCCCTTGGGCGAGTTCACCCAGCCGTTCAAGGACGCCTTTTTCGCCGACCTCGAAACCCTCCGCATCGAGCCCGCCGCGCATTTTCCAAACGCGACCGACCACATCGCGCGCATGATCGAGATGATCGCCACGCTTATCGAGCGCGACATCGCCTACCAGGCCGACGATGGCTCCGTTTATTTTCGCATTGGTAAATTCCCCACCTACGGCCAGCTCGCCCACCTCGACCTCGCCGAACTCCGCCCCACGGGCCGCATCAACAACGACGAGTATGAGAAAGAGAGCATCGGCGATTTCGCGCTCTGGAAAGCGTGGAGCGAGGCCGACGGCGACGTGGCGTGGGAGAGCCCGTGGGGCCGTGGCCGCCCCGGCTGGCACATCGAGTGCAGCGCCATGGCCACCGGACTGCTCGGCCCGCAACTCGACATCCACTGCGGAGCGGTGGACAACATTTTCCCCCACCACGAAGCCGAGATCGCGCAATCCGAAAGCTGCACCGGCCAGACCTTCGTGCGCCATTGGCTCCACTGCGCGCACCTCATCGTCGATGGCCAAAAGATGGCGAAAAGCGCCGGCAACTTTTTCACCCTGCGCGACCTGCTCGAGCGCGGCTGGAGCGGACGCGAAATCCGCTACGCCCTCCTCGCCATCCACTATCGGCAGCAGTTGAATTTCACCTTCGATGGCCTTGCCGCCGCGCGCGCCGCGCTCGCGCGGATCGACGCCAGCGCGCCGACAAAGGCGTATACGGATGTTTCGGCGGCCGAAGGCGCGGCGCTTGCGCTTTACCTTTTCGCCGGCAACGTGCTGCAGCAATCGGCGGGCGAAATGCAGCGCGCGGCCGAGGCTGGCTTCCGGGTAGCCGACCCGCCGTTCAATCTGCCGCTCGCCCTCGCGCAGCTTTCCGTTTATCTCGATCCAGACCTTGCCGACGCGCAGCGTCTCGTCGGCTCGATCTACAACGTCTATGGAAACTACGACGCGGCGCGGGCCGCGTTTTCGCAAATTGGCCCCGCCTCGCCGCATTTCGAACAGGCGCAGATCGAAATCGCGGACAGCTTTTCGAAAGAGGATCGGAACGACGAAGCGATCAATGTCCTGAAATCCGCCTTTCGCCGCGACGAGGACGCCAACGAAGCGCGGCTGACGCTGGCCGGTCTTTATGCGAGCGAAGATGCGCATGAAGAAGCGGTCAAAACTTCAGCGGAGGCGATTGCCCGCCTAGGCGACGCGCCGCCTGAAGACGCCTGGCGCTATTTCGTCACCCGCGCGGCATCCCTGATCGAGCTTGACCGTTTCGATGAAGCGGAAACGGACCTCAAACGCGCCGTGGACCTCGCGCCGGAAGAGGCGGTCGCGCTCAACTATCTTGGCTACAGCTGGGCCGAGCGCGGCCGCAATCTCGATGAAGCATTCGCCCTGATTGAGAAAGCGGTGGCGCTGAGGCCGCAATCGGGCGCCATCATCGACAGTCTCGGATGGGCGCACTATCAGCGCGGTGATTATGAAGCGGCGCTGCCGCATCTTGAACAGGCGGCTTCGCTCGAACCTGCCGATCCGACGGTTACGGATCATCTCGGCGATGTTTACTGGCGGCTCGGCCGCAAGGTCGAAGCGCGCTTTCAATGGCAAAGGTCGCTCGAACTCGAACCGAAGGAACGAGCTCGAGCGGCGACGGAAAAAAAACTTCGATCCGGCCTCGAACCAGAAAAGCCCGAGTCCGACGGCAATTCATGATCACTGAAATCGCGGCGGCGAAGATCAATCTCTATCTTCACGTCGGCGCGCGGCGCCGCGACCGCCTGCACGAGCTTGACAGCGTTTTCCTGTTCACGGACGCTGGCGACATTGTCACCGCGGCGCCGGCTGCCGACCTCTCGCTGGAAATTGTCGGTCCGTTTGCGCCAGCGTTGGCGAACGAACCTGTGGAGAACAATTTGGTCTTCCGTGCGGCGCAGCTTTTGAAGGCGGCGGCAGGGGTCCGCGCGGGCGCGCGTGTTGTTCTCGACAAGCGGCTGCCGATCGCTTCCGGCATTGGCGGCGGGTCGGCGGACGCGGCGGCGGCGCTGAGAGCTCTGGCGCGCTTATGGCGGACGCAGGTTCCTGCGCCTTTAATGCGGACCCTTGCGTTTTCTCTCGGAGCGGACGTGCCGGCCTGTCTTGCAAGGCGACCGGTCCATGTCAGCGGCGCCGGCGAAATCCTGGCGCCAGGTCCGCTTTTCCCTCCGCTTTGGGCCTGTCTCGCCAATCCGAATTTCGCCATGCCGACCGGCGCCGTGTTTCGGGATTTTGACGCAGGGAACCCGTCGCCGCGGCCGCCACTCCGCCCGCGTATTTCCGGCCGGCGATATCGGGATGTCACAGGCTTGTTCGAAAATTCACGCAACGATCTCGAACCGATTGCCATTGGACGTCGTTCTGTGATCCAAGACGGCATTGATCGTCTTCGACGGCGGCCCGGCGCCCTTGCGGCGCGGATGTCGGGAAGCGGGGCGACGGTGTTCGGTTTGTTCTCCTCCGCCGGCGCCGCAGGGCGCGCGGCGCGGGACATGGCCGGACGGGGGTGGTGGTCGATGAGCGCCTGCATTCATGGGGTCAATCCGCGATCAGCGGAAGTGGTGTGCTGAATGTCGACGGCGACGGCGGTCATGATCGTGTCGGCCGCGCTGATCTCAGGCGCGCTCGCGCATGCAATCGCGAGATTTGTCGCTAAAAGGAAGATTTTTCCCGATCGGCCGAATGGCCGCTCCAGCCACACGAAGCCGACCTCGCGATCCGGCGGCGCTTCGATCTTCGGCGGGTTTTTCGCCGCGATGCTCCTTTACACCGCGTTTTTTGCGCTGAACGACATTCAAAATCTTTACGGTCCGCTGATCGGCTGCGCGCTCGCGGCCTTCGCCTTCGGCGCCGCGGACGACATCCGGCCGCTCGGCGCGCGATTCAAACTCGCCGCGCAGATCGTCATTGCGATCGGTTTCGTCGCGGTCTTCGGCGCCGTTGAACGACTGCCGGCGCCGGTTGTCGGCGAGATCAGCCTCGGCATGGCGGCGTTTCCGCTCACCGTGTTCTGGATTGTCGCGTTCATGAATGCGTTCAATTTCATGGACGGCATCAATGGAATTGCCGGCGCTGCGGCGGTTTTCGTGCTCTCGGCGATCGCCGTCGCCGCGGCGGGCGGAGAGGGCGGCGTCTGGGCGCCGCCGGCGGTATTTCTCGCGTGCGCCATCTTCGGATTCCTGCCGCTGAATTTTCCGGGCGGGCGTTTGTTCATGGGCGACGGCGGCAGCCAGTTCGTCGGCTTCATCATCGCCGCCCTTGCGGTCTTGATCGCCAAAGATTCCGGCGGGCCGGTGACGCCGCTATTTACGCCGATCGCCTTCATGCCGTTCCTGTTCGACGTCTTCTTCACCTTGACGCACCGCATCCGGCGAAAACGCAACATTTTCGAAGCGCACAAGGAGCATCTCTATCAATTGATGGTCCGGATGGGCCGTTCGCATCAATCGGTGACGACTCTTTATCTCACTTTGATCGTCCTCTCGACGGCGGTTGCGATCGCGACCAATGCTGTTGATCCGCGCCTGCAATACCTCGCGGTCGCGCTTTTGCTTGCGCTCTTTGCGCCGCTCGCGGCGATCATCTACGCCCGCGCCGCCGCCGCGGGTCTGTTCGCCGATGCCGAAAGTCGCGTCGCGGCGCCGCCCGTCGAACGCGCGCCGCCCTTTGCCGCAGCGGCGGAGTAGCAACCCGTCAAATCCGTTCTTTCAGAAAAACCGCGCCGCTGACATCCTTGCAAGCTCGGCGAATGCCGCGGAATGAGCGTTTTGAGGCGCGTTCTCCAGATTTTCCAGCGCCCGCGCGGCATAGCGGCGCGCGCAGGCGAGGGTGTCGTCGAGCGCATGGGTCGCAACGATCAGCCTGCGCGCGTTTTCGAAATCCTCCGCCTGCTGACGGCCTTCCGCAATCGTCCGGCGCCAGAAATCGCGATCAGCCGGAGAACGGTCGAGCGCATAGACGACCGGAAGCGTCATCTTACCCTCGCGAAAGTCGTCGCCGACGCGCTTGCCGAGCGCCTGCTCGCGCCCCGAATAATCGAGCGCGTCATCGACCAGCTGGTAGGCGATGCCGAGATTGCGCCCGAAAGAGCGCATGGCTTCCTCGCCGCGCGCGTCCGCCCCGGCGATGATGGCCCCGGCTTGCGTCGCTGCGGCAAAAAGCGCCGCGGTCTTTGATTCGACGACAGCAAGATACATCTCGAACGTCGCCTCGAGGTTTTTCTGGGTCGAGAGTTGCAAGACTTCGCCCTCGGCGATGACGCCGGCTGCGCGCGACAGGATCTCAAGCACCCGGAGATTTCCGGACGATACCATCAGTTCGAACGCCTGCGAAAAGAGGTAATCGCCGACGAGGACGCTTTCCTTGTTGCCCCAGATCATATTGGCGGTGCGCGCGCCGCGTCTCAGCGACGACGCATCGACGACGTCGTCATGCAGGAGCGTCGCGCCGTGAATAAGCTCAACCGCCGCGGCAAGCTTTACGTGATCCGAGCCGGAGTAGTGATGGAGCCGGGCGGCGCCAAGGGTAAGGAGCGGGCGCAATCGCTTGCCGCCGGCATTGATGAGGTGTCCCGCGATCTCACCGATCATCGGAATCTGCGAATGCATGGCGCCAATGATCGTCTCGTTGACGCAAGTAAGGTCCGCGTCACAGAGGTCACGCAGGCAGGCGACCGCCATCCCGAAGTCTCGGGCGTCGTCGCTTGCCGCTCTGTTCGGCAATGCTTTGGCTGAGGATGAAATAGCGAGATCCACTGCGCTCCGAGCCTTTAAGGTGCGACCCTCGCCAGAGATTGGGCTGCGGTCGACGCCCGGTCAAGGCGCGCCCTTGCGGCTGATTCGACACGTTCTGAAGAGGATAAAATTTCAGCACCAGCGCCGGCAGGCGGGACCCCCGCGGGTTGCGGCGGACCGATTTCAGAACCTTTGAGCGGCGATTGCGTTACCGCGCATACCAACGGTAAGGTGGCGTTGTTCGCTCACTTGATTGCATCTGGCGATCGGGAGCGCAAACGACGCGGAAGGAACTGCGATGAACACGACAACAGGCATCGTTGCCGGACTGCTGGTCGCCAGCGCGGCGGTGACGCTGTTTCGCTTCGCGCGTCGGAAAGCCGGCGAACTGCGCGTTGCAATCGATGGGCTGCGCGGCGTCGCAAGCGGCGACGGTTCCGTCATCGATTTCGAGCGCGATCCCGCAACCGGCGTCTTCCGCTCCCGGCCATAACGGCAAAAGGGGGACGTTTTCTGGAACCGGATCGCCTTCCGGATGCGCGGCTCGCTTTCATCGACTTTGAAGCGTCAGGCCTTGGCTCAAGATCCTGGCCGATTGAGGTCGGGTGGGCGTTCGAGGGCGGCGTCAGCGAATCCATCCTCATCAGTCCGTCCCCGGAATGGTCGATGGAAGACTGGGATCCGCAAGCCGAGCGCCTTCATGGCATCACGCCGAAAATGCTGAGCGATCTTGGCGTCAACGCGGCGCTTGCCTGCGACCGGATGAGCGCAAGCCTTGCGGCGTGCGATGTCTATTCCGACGCCCCCGACTGGGACGGATTCTGGATGATGCGGCTCTTTGAGGCGGCTGGCCGCAAGGCGCAGTTCCGGCTGAGCGAATTCGGCCGGCTGATGCCGCCGCTTGCGCCTGCGGAAAAGAGCGCGCTGATCCGCAAGGCCGACCGCCTCGCGCCGCGCCGCCACCGCGCCGCGGAAGACGCGCTGCACCTCGCTACGATCTATCGGCTGGCGACGTCCGCCTCGTTCGACTAGGTTGATCGATGGTTGCTTCAGCTCGTTTGCGCCAGGAACGGCGTATCGGGATATCGCTTGCCGACGGTGAGATCGCGATGCTGCGTTACGGGCGCGAAGGCGCGCCGCCGCTGCTCTTTGCCCATGCGAACGGCTTTTGCGCGTCCGCTTACCGCCAGATGCTCGACACGATTGGCGATCGCTGCGACATCTTCGCCGTCGATCTTCGCGGGCATGGGCGGACATCCCTGCCGACAGGCCGTGCAGATCACCGCGGTCTCGACATTTTCGGGGCCGATGTCAGCGCATTGCTGTCAGCGCTGGGCAAGATAAACAGCGCGCGCTGGACGCTCACGGGCCACAGTCTCGGCGCCGTCGCCGTGACTCTGGCGGCTGTCGGCCGCGCCGATGTC
>JBGTLL010000094.1:0-2834 GCA_041744115.1 Parvularculaceae bacterium
GCCTTGTCACTGGCGCGCCGCGCGGCGTCTTTGGCCGCCGCCGCGCGCTCGCTTTCCGCAAGATGCGCCGCACGCTGCTTTTCCCATTTCTCGCGCGCCGCCGCTTCAAGGCCCGATCGCTGTTCGGCCGTCATCGCCGCCGAATTGACCGCGATCAGCGACAGATCCGTAGAAAGCTGCACGTCGAACCAGTCGCGCTCGGGCATGACATGCGCCGTCTTCGGCGCCGTCGCCGCCGGTGCCGCCGGGGGCGACGGTTCCTCCGTGGGGTGATGATGTTTACGATCCGTCATGGTTTTCCTCCTTTTCAAGAACTTCCGACAGATTGATGAGAACGCCCGAATAGTGCCGGCCGGCTATCCTTTGCTGGGCGGCCTCGCCCGCGACGACCTTCTCCGGCGCGCCGCGGAGCGCGGTGACGAAGGTGCCGGGCGCGCCCGCTTCGCCGCCCCATTTTGTGTCCCGGAACAAAATCCGCGTCAGCGGATGCGCCGCCGGCACGAACAGCGACGCGCATTGGAAAAGACGCGACCGCTGGCGAAAGACGAGGCCAAGCCCGACTTCCGAGAGCCGCTCGCGGATCCCGGCTTCCGTCATCGTCGGATCGTGATTGTCGCGCCAGCGCGCCAGCAGCGAACCGACCGATTTCGCGGCGTAGGTCTTCCAGACTTCCGGCTGCGCGGTCAGCAATTGATCGAGGCAGGCCTCCCAATTGGCGCGTTTTCCTTCAAGCTCGTTCATGCGGTCGGGCGCCGCCGCCGCTTTCCATTCGGAAAGATCGGCCGCAGTCGGCAAGCCGTCCTCGCGGATGACGAACTGGCAGGCCAATAGAATGCCGAAGGTGTCGCCGCCGCGCCCGTCATGCCCGACCTCGACCAGCGCCGCCCGGAACAACCGGAACGCCTCGACAACGTCGGCGTAGCGATCGATCAGCCTTCGGAGGATCATCGCGCCGTTGGCCGCGTCCTCGCGCTCATCGAGCGGCGATTGCCCCGCCGTCTCGAACGGACGGAGCTGCAGCAGCGCCATCCGCGAATAATCGGCGGGTTCCAAGGGCGGCATGTTCACGCAGCCGAACATGAAGGCCGAGCGGACGGTGAATTTGTCGGCGCCGTCGCCGGCCGCGCGCATCGTCATCGACCCGGACGCCGCCTCGCGCGCCAGTTCGATCACCGCCATCGCGCGGCGGTTGTCGCGCTTTCCCTCCGCCTCGTCGTTGATGACGGCGAGCGCGTC
The DNA here is from genome assembly GCA_041744115.1 of Parvularculaceae bacterium. Taxonomy (GTDB): domain Bacteria; phylum Pseudomonadota; class Alphaproteobacteria; order Caulobacterales; family Parvularculaceae; genus Amphiplicatus. Next base: position 1,237 of record JBGTLL010000094.1, read on the forward strand.
GCAGTTGAGCGCCCTATAGATCGCCGGCGCGGTCGAATTCGTCGTCAGGATCGCCCATTTTTGGAGCGTCGCCTTGACCAGCGCGAGGAGCGAGGATTTTCCCGTCGCGATATCGCCGGTGACCATGGCGACCGGCCGCCAGGGCAAGGCCGCGCCGAGAAACGCCGCGCCGATCCAGCCGAGCAGCAAGAACGGGTCGAGATCGGGCCGCGTCCACCGCCACGTCATCAGCTTACTGAGCAAGCGGTTGCCGGGGTCTTCCGCCGCGGCGGCGGGAAGGCCGGTCGCCGGCGGGTCGATCGGCGGCCGCATCGGATAGACGTGATCGTCGTTGGCGTAAGGTTCGATCTCGCTCCCGTCGGGGCCGAGAATGCGGTTCCCCAAATGAACGTAAAGCCCGCCTTCCGCGGCGGGCCAGCAGCCTCTCCCGCGGACGCTGTCGATGACATTGAGGCCGAGCTCGCGCTGGCGCCGGGTCGCGGCTTCGACGAGGTCTTCAAGGCAGAGATCGACATTGTAATTGAAATCTTCCGCGCCGCGTTTGGCTTTCTTCGGCCACGCCCAGGAGGGGAAATATTTGGCGCCGGCAAAGAGCGCCCTTACGTCGCCGCGCCCCGACTTCGTCGTCAGCTCGGTGATCGATCCGAAAACGTTCAAAATGTAACAGACGTCGCCGTCGCGCCCGAGGGGCTTGACCGGGCATTCTTCGGGGAGGCCGAAACGGTCGCCTTTGGCTCGCCATTGGCCGGGTTCAATTCCCTTCCACGCGCCGCCCGGAACCATGCGCTCGAATTTTTCAAGGCCGCCGCCGGCGACACTCGCGCGCGTCATCTTCAGACGCGATTTCGCTTGGCGCACCTTGTCGAGATCGGCGACCTTGCTGTCGTCATCCTTGGTCATGCCGCGGGCCGCGTCCATAATTCGTTGATGTCCTTGACGCCGACGGGTTCGGCGATCAGGTGCTCGACAGAGGGATGCGCCGCGCGAAAATCCGCCGCCGCGCGTTCGAAGGCGGCCCGGGTTTCCGCCTTCGCGTCATTGTCGCGGACGAGGATGACGCGCCCGATCGACGGATAGACCGGCAGCCCGCGCAAATTCGACAACGATCCGTAGGCGGCGGAACGGTGTTCGGGATAGAGGAGCGACCAGGTGAGCATGTCTTCGATGCCCTCGCCGGCGGCGAGCGTCTCGCCCCAAAGGCCTTGCCTCGCCGCCTCTTCAGGCGTCACTTTGTTCTCGCCTTTCGACAGCCGGATCGAAGTTCCCTTGACGTCGCCCCACATTTTTTTCGGCGCGGCGACGTTGGCTTTTGCCGCCGTCGCCGGATCCAGAAACGTCCGGTGGACGGCGCGCACCTGCCCCGCGCCGTCGGTCATCGCCGTCAGCAATCCCGGAAAGACCGCGTCCTGGTATTTCAGCGACGGCGAAAAGCGGATGGCGCCGGGCCGGAAGCCGAGCCGCTCAAGCGGAATGCCGCGATGGCGCAAATAGCGCTCGCCGATGGTGCCGGCGACCGGCGCCGCCTTGAAAAACCACGCCTGCGCGCCGCGCGCGCGTCGTTCGCGTTCGGCGTCGATCGCCGCCTCATCCCGGGGAGC
>JBGTLL010000095.1:0-4109 GCA_041744115.1 Parvularculaceae bacterium
TGTTCGCGGCTCTCCGCCGCTCGCCGCGGCGGCGCGCGCCACGCGTCCTCAGCCCCGTCCGCCGCCGCTATTTCACCCGCAGGCTGACTTTTTGGCGCTTCGCGCAGGAAGCCGCCCGATCCGCGCGGCTCGCGCGATTCGGCGAGCTTCAGATCCGGGCTGCTGGCGAGGCCAAAGACGCCATAATCGATCTTGTCGCGGATGACGGTGCGGACGATTTCGTCATCGACGGCCTCGTCCTGCGCGGAAAACGAGTAAACGAGCGCGGTGTCGGCGATGATATTGATGACGCGCGGCACGCCGCGCGACTGTTCCGCGATGAGGTCCATCGCCTTTGCGGTGAAAATCGAGCGGCGCGCGCCGGCGATCGTCAGGCGCGTTTCGACGTATGCATGCACTTCCTCGCGCGACAGCGGCGTCAGATGGAAATCCGACCCGATGCGCTGCGCGAGCTGCAGCATGTCGGGGCGGCTCAAGAGGTCCTTGAGCTGCGGCTGGCCGACGAGAATGAGCTGGAGAAGCTGGTCCTTTCCCGCATTGATGTTCGACAGCATACGGATCTCTTCCAGCATATCGACGGAGAGATTCTGCGCTTCGTCGATGATGAGGACGACGCGCTTGCCTTTCGCGTATTCGCGGATGAAGAACGACTGCAGCTGCGCGAACATTTCGACATGGGTCTTGCCGGAATAAGGCTCGCCGAACCCCATCAGCACCCAGCTCAACAGCTCGCCGCGGCCCGCCTGAATATTCGACAGCAGCGCGACGGTGTGGGTGTCGGACAGCTGATCCAGCAGCCGGTGAATGAGCGTCGTTTTTCCGCAGCCGACTTCGCCCGTGATGACCGAAATCCCCGCCTGGTTGACAACGCCATATTCAAGCATCGCATAGGCAAGCCGGTGCCCGCGTCCCCAATAGAGAAAAGACGGGTCCGGCTGGATCGAGAACGGTTTTTCCGTCAGGCCGTAGAATGCTTCGTACATGTCGCTCTTCTCGTCCGCGCCGGATCGGCGCAGCGCTTAATTCTGTTCGCGCGCCAGAAGCTGGCGCGCATCGGCGACACGTTCGGCGGCGGCGCCCGGCGCATCGATGACCGCCTGAAGTTCAGCCGCGCCACGTTCGGTGTCGCCGGATTCAAAAAGCGCGACGCCAAAATGATAGCGCGCATCGACAAGCGTCGGCGCCTTCGCCGCCGCCTTTTCGAGCGCCTCAACGCCCTCTTCCACTCGTCCGTTTCGGAACATGGCCCAGCCATAGGTGTCGAGAAAATAAGGATTCTCCGTCCCCTTCAACGGTTGCGCCGCATCGAGCGCGCGCGCGAGGCTTTCCCTGTCCTCCCGCTCAAGCAGGAGGCTCGCGAGATTGTTGGCGACGATTAGGTCGCCCGGCCGCCGCGCCAGTATCGTTTCGTAGATCGCGATCGCCTCATCGGGACGGCTGGTCGCGATCAGATGATCCGCTTTCAGAATCTGCAGACCGTCATTGTCCGGGATCGCCTCGACGGCCTGTTCGATCAGCGCGCCCGCTTCTTCCTTTTGCCCGCCGAGAACGTGGATGCCGTACATCGCTTCATAGGCTTCCGGGCGGAGCGGCTCCCGGTCGATCGCGGCGCGCAAGGTCGCCGCCGCTTCGTCGCTTTTCTTCGAGGCGCGCTGGACCTGCGCCAGCAGCACGCGTGCGTCATACTGGGCTGGGTTCTTCTCGATCGCGCCGGCGAGGAAGGTCTCCGCCTCCTCGATGCGGTCGGCGTCGATATAGGCCTGGATGAGCGTCGCAAGGGGGCGCGCGGCCAGCGGCGCCCGGGCATGTTCCTTGGTGAGAACGTCGATTGCGCCGGTGTAATCCTTCAGTCCCGAATAGGCCGCGCCGAGAATCCGGCCAATGTCGGCGTCTGTCTTGTCGACCGCGCGAAGCGCGGTCGCCGCTTCCTCCGCGCCGCGCCAGTCCTGGCTGTCGAGCCGGATCGCGGCGAGGAGCTTCAAATTTTCTTCGCTCGCCGGATCGCCGGCGATCGATTCGGCGAGGACCTTCTCGGCCCGTTCGGGGTTTCCCTGCCGCAACAGGAATTTCGCGAAAAGATACGACGGATGCGCGGCCCGATTGCCGGCCTCGACCGCTTGCGCCAGCTCGCTTTCCGCAAGGCTCATGTCGCCTTTCTGTTCGAACGCCGCTGCGAGCAGCAGTTTTCCCGGCACCGATTCCGGATGCTCGGCGACGACAATCCGCAAATCGCCGATCGCGTCGTCGATATCCCCGTCGTCAATCCTGAGGCCGGCGCGCTTGACCAGCGCGTCCGGATTCTTGCTGTCGGCGGCGAGCACCTCGGAAATCAGCTTTTCCGCGTCGGGCCGATTTCCTTTCAGCATTTCGAGCGCCGCCATTTCATTTTTGGCGCGCAGGATATTGTCGAGCTCGGCCCCTTTTTTTCTGAGAATCGAATGGTAGACCTCGTCGGCGCCCTGATAGTCTTTCTGTTCCCGAAGGAACGCCCCAAGCGCGAAATTGAGGTCGGTGTTGTCTTCGGTTTCGGCGACAAATGCGCGCAAGGTCGCTTCCGCTTTCGCCTTGCCGCCAATCCGGTAGTCGATCCTGACGACGTCGAGCTTGGCTTCGCGCTGGCGCGGCAGAATGCGCGCGACTTCGGCGAGCTGGCCGCGCGCCTCCTCCAGTTTGTTCTGGGCGATCAGCGATGTCGCGTAGAGCCGGCGGTAGTTTTCGTCGTCGGGATATTCCCTGATCAGGCCGAGATAGGCCGCGTTGATATCGTCTGTACGCCCCATATCGGCGAGAACCTGCACCCGGAGCAGGTGAAGAACCGGCGCCTTCGAGTTGCGGGCGATCGCGTCGTCGAGGATTTTGAGCGCCGCATCGTGGTCCCTGGCGTTGACCCGCTCGCTGGCGAGGACGGCGACGGCTTCCTGCGATTTCGGATCGATCTCGAGCGCCCTCCTGGCGAGGTCGATCGCTTCCGCCGTATTCTGGAGCCGGAACATGACGGCGGCCTTCACCGCGATCGCTTCGGCGTTTTCGGGCGCGCCTTCGATGACATGGTCGAGCAGGTCAAGCGCGCTCTTGGCGTCGTTGGCGAGGAGATGGAGCTTGGCGAGATCGAGCCTCGCCTTCACGTTCGCCGGATCGATCCGGTTGATGCGCTGCAGGATGCCGAACATCTGCTGGTAGTCGGCTTTTTTCTCGGCAATCGTCGCCAGACCCTCGAGCGCCGGGACATTGCTTTCGTCAATCTTCAGCGCGTTGAGGAACTGGACGTTGGCTTGGCCGAGCTTGCCCTCCTCGAGATAGTCAGCGCCGCTCTTCATGTAGCGCTCGAGGCGGACTTCAGGCGAGGCGCAGGCCGCCATCGCAAGCGCGGCGAACGCGGCGAATGCGCGCCATTTCCGTCCCGTCAAAGCGTTTTCTTTGCCGATCCTCACGCCAAGATTGCGCATAACTGAATTCCGTTCCTTTGAAAAACCACGCCAGCGACTGCCGCTCTATGCTGATTAGATCGCCGCTGCAATTCCGCGTTCGGGCGACGGCGCCGCCTGCAGCGCGAGGGTGATCTGCGGGTAAGCGAATGCATGCGCCGCAAACAGGCGTTGGTGCGCGCGCGACGCGTTCGCCACCGAGATCGCGGCGCTCTCGCTGCGAAGATTTTTTTCGAGCATCAAAATGAGGCCGAGGCATGACGCGTCGATGCGCCCAGCGGCGCCGAGATCGAGAGTGACATCCCTTCCTGCCGCGGCCGCCGCGCGAAAGGCGCGCCGCAAATCGGCAAAGTCGCCGCCCAGAAAATCTCCGTCGAGGCTGATCGAAACGCCATTTGCAGACCGCCTCACGATGCAGGTCGCGGGTCTCCCTTCACGCGCGCCGCCCGTCAGCATCGCCGGCAACAGCCGTCCCGCGATAATCCCCATAAGCGCGCCGCCATCGCGCCAGTACCGCCGCCAAAGCGCCGGCTCCTCCCTGATCCGCCACGCCCATTCAAAGCCGATCCGGCGAACCCAGGACGGCGCCCGCCCGATCGATCCGGCCGCGAAATCGACGACCGCGCCGAGATGGGCGACAACCGGCGCCGACAGCCGTCGGCGGTTGGCGTCGATCCACGCCTG
>JBGTLL010000096.1:0-8259 GCA_041744115.1 Parvularculaceae bacterium
TCGCCGCCGCCCATCAGCCGCAGCGAGAAAAGCGCGTAGCCGACGCCGAGGCCGATAAGGCCGGACGTCGCCGCCGCCAGATAGGCGTCGGCGGGCGCGGCCGTCGCAATCAGCGCCACGATCAGCGCGCTGACGACGGAAAGGGGAATGATGTTCGGAATGCGCAGCGACCTGACATCGCTGATCGCCGCCGCCGCGAGCAGCGCAAACAGAATCCATCGCCAGTCATGGACGTTCTCGATCACTGGCGCTGGCCTTTCCTCATTCGAGGAGCAGCGAAAGATTGTTGTAAGCCTTCGCATAAAAATGCGGGCTCTCGTCGAGCGCTTTCATGAACAGCCGGCGCGCTTCCGCCGGATCGCCGCGCGAGACGGCGGCGACGCCGGCATTGTTCAGTGCGACCGGCCTGCGTCCATCGGGCAGCGCCTTCACTGAGCTCGCGTAGTCGCCGTCAAGCGCATAGGCAAGACGGAGATTGGCTTCCGCCGCTTCCTTCGCGCCGCCCCGCGCGAGCGCGGCTTTCAACGCCTCGATCGCTTCCGGGCGCCGGCCCGACTTCAATAGCGACACCCCGAGATTGTTGAGCGCCGCGCCGTCGGCCGGGTTAAGGTCCGCCGCCTTGCGGAAGGCCGACCACGCGTCTTCGGATTTGCCTTGGTAATCAGAGGCGACGCCGAACGCGTTCCACGCGCGCCAGAGTGTCTGATCGAGATCGATCGCGGACTGGAGAACGGTAGCAGCGTCATCATATTGGCCAAGCCGGACGAGCGCGACGCCTTTGCCCTGAAACGCGACCGCGTTCGGCGCTTCGTCCGTAATGACGCCAAAGAGCCGCGCCGCATCTTCATCGCGGCCCGCATCAAGCAGACATTCGCCCGCCGACAGCCGCCGCGCCGTGACTGTCTCATCTCCGGATTTCGCTGTCTCAAGCAGGCCGAATTTCCGGGCGCAGTCGCCAGCGTTAAACGCCTGCATCTCTTCGGCGGACGATTCCGCGGCGCGGCTTTGCGGCGCCGTTTCATCCATTTCCGCGAGGATTGCCTTGGGGTCGTCCCAGCGCCGCTCGAAATCCTCGGTCATGGTTTTCAGCGACGCGCAGCCGGTCGCCCCGGCGCACACGAATGCGGCGGCAAGGCCTCGCACCGTTGCGGCGCTGAAGAAAAAGTCTGAAGCGGCGATCATCTTTGTCCCATTCGTCGTCAGGTAATGCTGGTGAGCGTACGGAAAATGCGGATCATCAGCGGCGTCATGATGACGGAAAAGAGCGCCGGGAAGATCAGCAACACCAGGGGGATAGCCATCTTCACCGGCAATTCGGCCGCCCTTTGTTCCGCTTTCAGCATCCGGTCCCGCCGCATCTCATCCGCCAGCACGCGCAAGGTCGTTGCGAGGCTCGTGCCAAGCGTTTCGGCCTGCGCGATCATGGTCGAAAATATACGGGCCTCCTGGACGTCCATGCGTTTTGCGAGCGAGGCGAGTGCGTCGGGGCGGCTTTTCCCCGCCTGAAATTCGAGGGTGACGATGCGGAACTGCTCGGCGATGATCGGATGCGCGTCGGCGAATTCCTCGCACAGATGCTTGATCGCCGCCGGCAGCGAAAGACCCGCTTCGACGCCGACAAGGATCATGTCCATCGCGTCCGGCATCCCGTTTCGAAACGCCGTCTGCCGGTCTTTGATGCGGACATGGAGAATGAGCGCCGGCAGATAATAGCCGAGAGTTGCGCCGCCGAGAACCAGAATGAGCGCGTTGTTGGCGCCGATCGGCGGCAACAGGAAGAGGATTGCGAGCGACGCGGCGGCGGCAAGCCCGATCGCCAGCAGAAATCGCGACGTATAGTAAATTTCAACGCTCGACGGATGGTAGTAGCCAGCCTGGATGAGGCGTCCCTTGACGACGCCGACCTGTTTTGCGTCGCTTTGCGCGAGCTGCCTTTGCACCGGCTCGAGGAGATCAAGCAGCCTCGATTGCTTTTTCTCGTAGAAGATCGACCCCGGCGCGCCTTCAGGCTGGCCGGCGCCGGCCATGCGCCGCAAAGCCGGATCGGTTCGGGTCAGGCCGAACACGGCGAAGACGATCAGCACGACCGCCGCGAAAACCGCGGCGAGGATCAAGAGTTCCGTCATTGCGCCGGGCCTCCCGCCCGATCTGACCTGTAAATGTCAGAACTTGAAATTCACCATGCGCCAGATCCAGGTGATGCCGAGGAACCAGAGCACAAAGCCGCCGCCGATCATCGGCCAGAACATCGGGTCCGGCGCGACATCGGTGAAGAAGGCCGGATTGAGCGCCATGATCGCCAGCACCAGCAGGAACGGGAGACCGCCGACGACAAAGCACGACATGCGTCCTTCCGCCGACATCGCGACGATCTTCTTGCGCATGGTCGCGCGCTCGCGGATGACGCGGGAAAGGTTGGTGAGGATCTCCGCGAGATTGCCGCCAGTCTCTTTCTGCATCTCGATCGAGGACACGAGAAACCGGAACTCAGGATTGGAAAAGCGCGTCGCAATGCTGCGCAGCGCGACGCCCCGGTCCTGACCGTAATTCATTTCATCGAGCGCGTGGCCGAATTCGGAGCCGATCGGATCTTCAACCTCGCGCGCCACCATTTCGATGGCGACGGGAACCGGATGGCCGGCCTGCAGGCCGCGCACCATGATGTCGATCGACATCGGCAGCTGATCGGCGAATTTATTGCTGCGCCGGCCGGCCTTTATCTTGAGGTACATATAGGGAATGCCAAAGCCCATGACGCCGGCGAGAATCGCCGCGGTCAGCGTCGGCGTCCTGAATATCGCCAGCGCCGCAAAGCCGACGAAAAATGCAATCGCGCTCATGATGCCGACGCATGCCGCCGGCGTGATGGTGACGGCGGCGCGGCGGATCAGCTGGTTGAAGCCGGGAAAGGGGCGGCTGATGATTGCGGAAAGGACGCCGCCTTCGATCTGTTTACGGAAGAGTTCCGGATTGAGAACGCGCTCATTGCGCGCCGCGGCGACCTGCATGCGCCGGTTGGCCGCTTTTTCGCGGCGGTCCGTGCTGCGGATAAAAAGGTAAAGGCCCTCAACCGCGAGGATGACCGCGATGAAGGCGATTGCCTGGACGATCTGGACGGCGGTGAGGTTCACGCGCGCCCTCCGTGCGAGGTCGTCGCAAAGAGTTCCGGCGCATCGACGCCGTTGGCGAGGAAAGTCTCATAAAAATGCGGCCGGACGCCGGTCGCCTCGAAGCGGCCGATGACGCGGCCCTCATTGTCGATATGTTCCTGCTTGAAGCGGAAGATTTCCTGCATGGTGACAACCTCGCCCTCCATGCCGGTGATTTCCTGGACCGAGACGACACGCCGGACGCCGTCGGCAAAGCGCTTGATCTGAACGACAACGTCGAGCGCGCTGGCGATCTGGTTCCTGATCGCCCGCGTCGGAATGTCGAGATTGGCCATCGACACCATTTGCTCAAGGCGCGAAAGAGCGTCGCGCGGCGTATTGGCGTGAACGGTCGTGATCGAGCCGTCATGGCCGGTGTTCATCGCCTGCATCATGTCGAAGGCTTCGCCGCCCCTGACCTCACCGACGATGATGCGGTCGGGGCGCATCCTCAATGCGTTCTTCACGAGTTCGCGCTGGGTGATTTCGCCCCGGCCTTCGATGTTCGAGGGACGCGTTTCCATCCGGCAGACATGGCGCTGCTGCAGCTGGAGTTCCGCCGCGTCCTCGATCGTAACGATGCGCTCCTTGTTGCCGATATAGCGTGAGACCGCATTAAGGAGCGTCGTCTTGCCGGTGCCGGTGCCGCCGGAGATCAGCAGATTGAGCCGGCAGCGCACGACGCCGCGCAGCACATCCGCGCAGGATCTGGTCATCGACCCGACTTCGACGAGTTTGTCGAGGTCAAACGGAATGCGCGAAAATTTGCGGATCGACAGCAAGGCGCCATCAAGTGCGATCGGCGGAATGACGGCGTTGACGCGGCTGCCGTCTGGAAGGCGCGCGTCAACCAGCGGCGTTCCTTCATCGACACGGCGGCCGACCTGCACGACGATCCGGTCGATGATGCGAAGGAGATGGGCGTCGTCCTTGAATTTGACGTTGGTCTCTTCGATGACGCCGCGGCGCTCGACGTAAACCATGTGCGGCGTGTTGACGAGAATGTCGGAGATGGTGTCGTCGGCGAGCAGCGGCTCGAGGGGCCCGAACCCCATCAGCTCATCGACAAGCTCGTCGATGATCGTCTCGCGTTCTTGCGTGTTCAGCGGCTTGTCTTCATCGGCGAGCAGGCGCCCGATCGCGCCGCCGATTTCGAGCTTCAGATCCGCCCGGTCGACGCGGTCGAGAACGCTGAGATTGATTTCCTCGATCAGGCGCTGGTGCAGACGAACCTTGAGATCGAGATAATCATGCGATGAGGAATCATGGCGCTCATTCGGCGTCAGCGTTGACGGAAAATGCACCGGCTCGACGACGCTTGGCTCTTTTCGGGACGGCGGCGATCCGGCGGGCGCGTTTTCGCCGGCGCGCTTGCTGCGGAGGTCGGCAAAGCGAAAATTCATGGGGTGCGTCCCTTCAGGCCGAGCCGTCCGCCAAGAAGGCGTTCGAGCGGCGGCGCCGATGCGTCCGGTCTTGCAAGGGCAAGGCCGAGCAGGGCCGCCATGTTGCGGGCGTTGGTCTCGAAATCCCTCGTCGCCGGCGATTTCGGCGCCGCCTCTGAAAAGAGGAGGCCGCGGTCGGCGGCTTCGCCGGCGGCCTTGGCGTCGAGCCGCACCGCGCCGCCGGGTTTGGCGCGGAAGATGTCGGCGATTTTCTTTACCCGTTCATTGTTCTCGATCGTCTTCTCGTATTTGTTGACGAGCGGATAGGCGGTCAGCCGTGTCAGCCCGAAATCGACGAAACTTTGCGCGATCCGCGCGGCGCCGGCGGCGCTCCTGACCGACGATTCAAAGACCGGAACGACAAGATCGGAGCGGTCGAGCACATCGCCGATCCATTGCGCCCACGCCGCCGGCACTTCGATGATCGATACCGCCGCGACAACGCGCAGATTGGCGAACAGGCGTTCGATGAACTTGTCCGTGATCGCCTCCAGCGGCGTGATCTCGTTGGGCGCGCCGAGGATCCTGACGCCGCTCTCATGCGCATGCATGGTCGCGGCAAGCAGCGTCGGGTCGAGCCGCGCGGCGGAGCGCAAGGCGTCGAGCACGGTCATCCGCGGCTTGGCGTCGAGGGCGGTCGTCAGCTGGCCGAACTGGACGTCGAGATCGACCAGCGCGACGCGCCCGGTCTGCAAGGCGGCGAAGGCGCCGGCAAGGTTTGCGGCGACGGTTGTCGCGCCGACCCCGCCCGCGGTTTTAAGGATGGTGATGATCTTGCCGGTCGGCGGCGCGTCGGTTACGGGCCTTGCTTCCCCCTGCCGCCCGCGCGCCGTATTCAGCGCGGCGATGAGTTCGACCGGCATCACCGGCGTCGGCAGCACATCGGTGACGCCCGCCCGGAAGAGGCGCCGCACAATATCCGCCGACGGATCTTCCATGATGACGATGAAAGAGCCGCCGCGCGTCACATAGGCGCAAAGCTGTTCCAGCGCCTCAAGATCGGCATGCGCTGTCTTTCCGGCTTCGATGACGACAATGTCGGCGCCGCCATTGACGATCGAGGGCGCGCTCGCGACCGAGGCGTCGATGATCTTGATGTCAGCCGCGATCTCCGGCGACGCCGCGCAATAAGCCTCGATCTCGGCCGCGATATCGGGCGACCGCAAGACCGCAACGAGGCTCCGCATGGATGAAGGTACGCCGATCATGTGCCGCTCAGATCTTCTGCTGTAAGGGTTGTCGTAAACGGGGGCATGGCAATATTGGCTAGACCGAGGGCGCCAAGCAGGATGAAATTGGCGTTGACGCCGTTGATGGTAACGGTGACGACAGGAACCGGCTTGCCGGCGCCGGAGAATCCGAGCCCGGACGGGCCATAGGCGATCGATATATTCGCAGCCTGCAAGGCTGGATAGACCAGCTGCGTCTCTTGCAAAATTCTGGCCATCAGCACCGTATTGCACGTGGCGCCGGCGGTCGCAGGGGTCGGCGCTGTCGCGGTTCCCGTGCACGTCAAGGGGGCCCAGGTTTTCGACACTGGATCGGTTACGCAATAGGCGCCGATCGGCACCGCCGTTCCGACGCCGCAATCGGGAATGCCGGTGATCAAGGGGCCGCGCGTCGCCGCCATGCGCGCGGCCATCGCCGTCGCCATGTCGAGCGACTGATATTGATAGAACACAAAGCCGAACTCGAAGATCCCGAACGTAATCAGGAACAACAGCGGCGCAATCAGCGAAAATTCAACCATCGTCGCCGCCCGGTCGTCTCGCAAAAACGATTTTGGAATGCGGTGATTCATAGCCCCGTCCACATTTCGGAGTGCGCCGCGGTCAGATTGAACGAGGCGAGACCGAGAAATCCGAGAAACCCGACACCGGCATAGGGCGCGGACGCGGTCACGGTGATGACCGGAATGCCGTTGCCGCCGCAGGTGCTCAGCAAGCCCGGAATATTCATATCCGCGTAACTGACTGTCACCATCGAAAAATTATTCCAGGATGAAATAAGGAGCGGCGTGCCGGAAAGATTTCCGCTGAGCGCCAGATTCTGGGAGTCCGTGACGATCGTCGGCCATTCGGCTTGTGCATTCAGCGGACAAATACTGGCGACAATCGGCGACCGCGCCGCGTAGCGCGCGGCATCGCGCACGCTCTTGGTGATGATCTGCTGCTGATGCAGCATCAGCCCGAATTCCGAAAGGCCGGCGGCCAGCAGCAGCAACAGCGGCAGCACGTGCGTGAACTCGACCAGCGCGGCGCCGCGCTGGTCGGTTCGGAAAAATCGACCTTCACCTCTCCCTTGGGAGAGGTCGAAAATCCGCCTTCGGATTTTCGGGTGAGGGGTCCGCGCTTTCACCGAGAGGGTCGACCCCTCACCCGCTCGCTTTGCTCGCTGGCCTCTCCCGAGGGAGAGGCGGGGTACGGGACGATCGCTCACCGGACGATTTCCACCCAGTCGCGAAGCTGGATAGGTACGGGCCCCGACCCTCCGGCTTCGGACGATCCGGCGAATTCCATCAGAAGATCGCCCTGATTTCCATCAACAGGTTCGGTCATGAACATGGCGAGATAGAGCATGACCGGAACGTTTGGGGTGTTGCCGTTAATCGTGTTGTTCGTGCAGTCGACGCCTGCGACCGTCAGAATTCGGCGGTCGGTATATTTTTGCGACGGGATCGTCGGCGTCGGCTTTGGCGCATTTGGAGATTGCACACATGTGGGATTGCCATTGTCGCCCCCGACCGCAAGCGTATTGGGAACGATTCCGTTCGTTACTTCGTTATAGTAAACATCATATCGTGTCAGCGTGGTTGATCCCGCGGAACCGCAGCCGGTTGGCGCGGCCGGACCGTTAGGATGGTTGTTCGCCCAATAAGTAGCGCAGTCCCACTGTCCGTCCCCGAAATTTCCAGTGAAAGTGTCTCGCGGCATCCGTGTCTGCAGAACAGTGTTGTTATATTTCTTCGTGCAATCGTTGTTCTGAGGAACCATCCCCTTGACGACATTTTCCGCCGGCGGATACCCGACCTGATTGCGATAGCCGGCGGCCTGCTTTTCGTACATGTCAAAGCGGACATTGAAGGCGGCGTAGACGGGCACTTTGTTGCCGGGCGCCGTGTTGACGTTCCCGGCGCCCACGCAGATCGGCAGACCGTTTTCACTCGCGATATAGGGCACAAGCGAATTGACGCCCTGGCCGTTGGGCGCGTCCAACAATCCCCAGTTTCCCGGTCCCCAATTTGTGCCGCTGCCGCTCGGACCGGCCTTGGAAATCACTTGCCTTCCCAACCAGTTGGCAATCGCGAAATTCGTCGGGTCCGGCAGACACATCCAAAGCGGCGTTGTGCTGCACAGCGCCTGGCCCTTGCGCGCCACCGCCTGCGCGGTCACCGTCGTCGTCGCGGGCGCGCCAAGCGCGCGCATCAGCAGCGTGTTCTGGACGACGCCGGATGTTGTGACCTGGATGTAATCGTAAGGCGGCGCCGCGGCGGACAGGGCCGTGTCGTCATCCGGCGGCACGGCGCGCCAGAAACTTGTCGCGGCGATCGCGACCGCGCCCGGCGAATTTCCCATCTTCTGATTGTTGACGACGACGGGGGTCGTCTGCGCCGCGGCGGTCGCCTGCCCTGAACCGGCGAGCGTGCCGTCAAGCTGCCAGGCGCCGGC
>JBGTLL010000097.1:0-3809 GCA_041744115.1 Parvularculaceae bacterium
GCGCCGCGCCCGGGACCGCGCCCGCGCTGGCCGCCGCGCGCGCCCATGATGTCGCTGAACAGGTCTTCGAACACATCGGAAAAAGCGGACGCGTCAAAGCCGCCAAATCCGCCGCTGGCGCCGCCGCCATTCTTGAACGCGGCATGGCCGAAGCGGTCATAGGCCGCGCGCTTTTGGGGATCCGAGAGGACCTCGTAGGCCTCGTTCAGTTCCTTGAATTTCACTTCGGAGGCGACGTCGCCGTAATTGCGGTCAGGGTGATGCTGCATCGCCGCCCGGCGAAAGGCGGCCTTGATCGCCGCGTCGTCCGCGCCCTTTGCAACGCCGAGAACCGAATAGAAATCTTGCGCCATGCAATCTTACGCGCCCCTGACCCGCTCATTCCCGCGAAAGCGACAATCCACACCTTGGATCCCCGCTTTCGCGGGATGACCGGAGTTTGGCGCGGCGCCCGGTGACGCCGCCCATCGCATCCTACTCTTTTTTGTCGCCGTCGACTTCTTCGAAGTCGGCGTCAACGACCTTGTCGTCGCTTTCGCCTGCGCCGGCGCTGTCGGCGCCGCCCTGCGCCGCCGCTTGCGCCCGGTACATCGCCTCGCCGAGTTTCATCGACGCGGTCAGCATCGTCTGGGTGTCGGCGGCGATTTTCTCCGCCTCGGAACTCTCATCGTCGAGCGTCGCCCGCAAGGCAGTCTTCGCGGAGTCGATCGCCGTCTTTTCTTCCGCGGAAATCTTGTCGCCAAATTCCGCCAGCGCCTTGTCGGTCTGATGGATGGCGCTTTCGCCGTGATTTCTTGCTTCGACAACGGCGCGGCGCTTCTTGTCCTCGTCGGCGTGGCTTTCCGCGTCCTTCACCATCTTGTCGATGTCGGCGTCGGAAAGGCCGCCCGACGCCTGGATGCGGATCGACTGTTCTTTCGACGTCGCCTTGTCCTTCGCCGAAACGTGAACAATGCCGTTGGCGTCGATGTCGAAGGTGACTTCAACCTGCGGCACGCCGCGCGGGCTTGGCGGAATGCCGACGAGATCGAACTGGCCGAGCATCTTGTTGTCGGCCGCCATTTCGCGCTCGCCCTGGAAGACGCGGATCGTCACCGCCGACTGATTGTCTTCGGCGGTCGAGAAAGTCTGCGATTTCTTGGTCGGGATCGTGGTGTTGCGTTCGATGAGGCGCGTGAAGACGCCGCCCAAAGTCTCGATCCCAAGCGACAACGGCGTCACGTCGAGGAGGAGGACGTCTTTCACGTCCCCTTGCAGAACGCCGGCCTGGATCGCGGCGCCCAATGCCACGACCTCGTCCGGATTGACGCCCTTGTGCGGCTCCCTGCCGAAGAAGGCTTTCACCGTCTCCTGCACTTTCGGCATCCGCGTCATGCCGCCGACGAGAATGACTTCCTCGATGTCGCCGGCCGCGAGCCCTGCGTCTTTTAGCGCCGCCTTGCAAGGATCGACCGTGCGCTTGATCAGGTCCTCGACGAGGCTTTCAAGCTTGGCGCGCGACAGTTTGATGTTGAGGTGTTTCGGGCCGGACTGATCGGCGGTGATGAATGGCAGGTTCACTTCGTACTGTGTCGTCGTCGACAGTTCTTTCTTGGCTTTTTCCGCCTCTTCCTTCAGCCGCTGCAAAGCGAGCTTGTCTTTCCGGAGATCGATGCCCTGATCTTTTTTGAATTCGTCGGCGAGGTAATCGACGATGCGCATGTCGAAATCTTCGCCGCCAAGGAAAGTGTCGCCATTGGTCGCAAGAACCTCAAACACGCCGTCGCCGATTTCGAGAATCGAGATGTCGAAGGTGCCGCCGCCGAGGTCGTAGACGGCGATTTTCTTGCCGTCTTTTTTCTCCAGGCCATAGGCGAGCGCGGCCGCCGTCGGCTCGTTGATGATGCGCAAGACTTCAAGACCGGCGATCTTGCCGGCGTCTTTCGTCGCCTGGCGCTGTGCGTCGTTGAAATAGGCGGGAACCGTGATCACCGCCTGTGTCACCTGCTCGCCGAGATAGGCTTCGGCGGTCTCCTTCATTTTCTGCAGGATGAAGGCCGAGATTTGCGACGGCGCATATTTTTCGCCGCGGCTTTCGACCCAAGCGTCGCCATTGCCGCCTTTCATGATCTTGTAGGGGACCATGCCGATGTCTTTTTTCACCATCGGGTCTTCAAAATTGCGGCCGATCAGGCGCTTGATCGCGAAGAAGGTGTTTTCGGGGTTCGTCACCGCTTGGCGCTTGGCCGGCTGCCCGACGATCCGCTCGCCATCTTGGGTGAAGGCGACGACCGACGGGGTCGTCCGCGCCCCTTCGGCGTTCTCGATGACTTTCGGCTGCTTGCCTTCCATGACCGCGACGCACGAATTGGTCGTGCCGAGGTCGATGCCGATAACTTTCGCCATATTCTTTCTCCTGGTCGCAGGCGGCAGCGTCGCGCCGGGCCTTCATGAAAGCATACGGGTAGCTCCCGCCGCTTTCGGCAAGCACCCGCAATAATCTGCCCCGAATTTCCTTTTGGTAAGCGGGCTGGAACTTGGTCCCCGCCCGGTTCGAGCGGGATATAGGCGCCGCCCAAAGCGCCCGCAACCCGGCGCGCCGAAAGGCTGGGGGTTTTTTGGCCGTCCGCGCCGGGTCTACGTGGCGGGCGCGCCGGCGGCGGCGGCGATGCTGGAGAGCGCATCCTCGATCTTGGCGGCGCGCTCCGCCTCGCCAGGAATTGCGCGCCGCGCGAGGACGGCGCGGATATTCGCCCTTGCGATGACCACAACCCCGGCTTCGGTCTCATAAACGAGCGCTTTTAGCGGGAGATCAAAACCGGCCTGCTGGTTTGCCTGCATCAAGGGCGTGCCGCCCGCTGGATTGCCGAAGATCACGAGCGTCGTCGGCCTCAGCGGGAGACCCGCGCCCTGCGCCGCCGCGGCGTGATCGACAACGGCGATGATTTTGAAGCCGCCTGCCACGACAGCCGTCTTCAGACGCGCCAGCGTCTCGTCAAAATCAAGCGCGCTTTCCGTCAGGAGGAAGTCGCGGGCAGCCGGCGCGCCGGCTTGCGTGTCGCCCTCATGCGCGCTTGCGCCGCCGCACGCCGCCGCCGAGGTCGCCATCAGGACGGAAAGCAAGATGCTGGAACGGCGCATGTCAGAAACCATGATTTAGACCGCCAGAAAGCGACCGCCAAGAATGCATCGGCGCCGGCGACATGCAACCCGCGGGGGTTCACGATTACGCAAGCCCAGTTTCGCAACCCCGCCTTGGGACGGAAGCACGCCCCAATGGCGTCGCCGATGCCGAAACCGACTGCTGCGCCGCTCTCCAGCGGCGCAGCTAAGGCGTTAATACCGGTCAGGCGATCAGCGGCGGGCGCGCAAGTTCGATCTGGACGCCAGCCGCCTCGATCTCGGCGAGGGCAAACGGCGCTGTCGCCAGCGTCGCGGCGAGGAAGAGAAGGCTGAGGAGGTCTTTGATGCGGTCAGACATGGGAATTGGCTTTCTGGTTGGCTGCTTTTATTGAACCGGCTAAGGCGTTATTGACGGTTACGATGTAGCTCCTATATCGTAACCCGTAAAGTCATTTTTACTGGTTTAAGGATGAGATTTTCTCCCTACGACTGGTCAGCGAAAGACATGATCGGCGGCGATCCGGCGCTCGATTTCATCAACACCGCCTCGGACTGGTCGGGCGGCGCGCCGGTCGACCGGCTCGGCGGCTACGAGGGGTTTGTCGATTGGGCGGTCATCGCGGGCGTCGTTGACGACAAAGAGGCCCGACGCATGAAGGCGGTGGCCAGCGCGTCGCCGCAAAGCGCCGGGGCCGCGTTCGACGCCG
>JBGTLL010000098.1:0-5271 GCA_041744115.1 Parvularculaceae bacterium
CTCGATCCCGCGGCCGAGCAGCAGACCGCCGGCGAACGCAATTAGCACCAATCCCGCAAGCAGGATCGCCATGTTTCTGGTCATTTCAAATTTCCCCACGCCCGGTTCCGCCCCTGTGACCAAGTCGCGCGCCCGCGCCTGCCCGTCACTCCAACAAGGGGTCTGTTCTGGCCCCACCTTAAGGCGAATTCACGCCGAAAAGAAACCGGTTTGGCGGAAGGATTGCAACGGCCCGGAGGCGTCGTCGGCTCATTGGGCGCGGACTAATCTTTGGCGGCGCGCGGATGAATGGGGCCAGAGCCCGGCGATTTTCCCAGGCGGGTCAAAGCGGCGCGGTCCTTCAATTGCAATTCCCGATGACCGGGCTAAGGAAGAGTTCAGTCAAAGTCTCCGTAGCTCAGGCGGATAGAGCACCAGATTCCTAATCTGGGGGCCACAGGTTCAAGTCCTGTCGGAGACGCCATGTCTTCAGGGCCGATAAAGGCGGCTCGTTTCTTGAAGACTGTCAAAGGGTTGCGCCTTCCCCAGTTGCGCTCAAGGTTAAGGCGGCCAGGAAGCGTAGGCGAAATTCGTTCATGCGTGACGCACTTCTTCTGGCGGTGATTTTTGCAGGGCTCGTCGCGACCCTGCGCTACCCGTTTGTCGGGATGATCCTGTGGGCGTGGTTCTCGCTGATGACGCCGCATCAGATGGCGTTCGGCGTCTTCGGGCTTCAGCTGAACCTGATCATCGCCGCGGTGACGATCGCCGCAATCATGCTGCATGGCGAGGCCGTGAAGTTTCGTCTCGACGCGATCACCTTATGGCTGATCGCGCTTGCGTCGTGGCAGTTTGTTTCGCAGGCGAATTCCCTCGACCCCGACAACTCTGCGATCTACTTCGACCGTTTCATCAAGACGCTGCTGTTCGCCATACTGTGCGCGCAGATGGCATACGCAAAGCTGCGCGTTCATGCGCTGGTCTGGGTGCTCGTCCTGTCGATCGGATTCTTCGCCGCCAAAGGCGCGGTCTTCACGCTAATGACCCTTGGCGAATATCGCGTGCAGGGCGTGCCGCTGACGATCCTTGAAGACAACAATCACATGGGAATCGCGATCGCCACGATCCTGCCGATGATGCTTTATCTGCGCGGCGTCGCCAGCAACGGATGGATTCGGCATGGTCTCACGGCGCTTTTTCTGATGTCGATTTTCTCCGTTTTCGGAACCCAGTCGCGCGGCGCCTTTATATCGCTCATCGTCTTTGCCGCATTCTTCTGGTTCCGCTCGCGGCGCAAATTCGCGATCCTTGCCGCCGGTTTGCTCGTTGTCGTTCCCGTCACCGCCTTCATGCCGTCGAAATGGACCGAGCGGATGGCGACGATCACGGAAGCGACCGAGGATTCCTCCTTCATGGGCCGCGTCGACGCCTGGGTCATCAACACGAAGTTTGCGCTTGAGCATCCGCTGACCGGCGCCGGCCTCCGCAACCCCTATCAGATCGAGCTTGCCGAAAAAATCGACGCCGTACGCGCGCCGAGCGCGAAAGCGGCGCACAGCATCTATTTTGAAATGCTCGGCGGATCGGGTTTTGTCGGGCTGTTCATTTATCTGTCGCTCCTGGCGACGGCTTTTTTCAAGACCATCAGCTTGCAGCGCATCGGCAAGGCGGAGGGCGCGCGCCCCTGGCAGGCGCAGTTCGGCTATTACGCGCAGATTTCGCTTGTCGTTTTCTGCATCGGCGGCGCATCGACGTCGCTTGAAATGTGGGACGGCTATCTCATCGTCATCGCGCTCGTCGGAGCGACCGCGCGGCTCGCCGGAGAGATCTCGTCAGGCTCGACGCCGGCCTCGGCGGCAGGCCAGCGCACGAGCTGGCGCCAGGAAGCGCGCGGCGGGGGCCGTGTCGATCCCGCTATTTGAATATTGCCTGAATCGCGGAGACGGCTGACGCGCCGGCGCCGGTTCTGACGCCGCCGCCGGCGCGGTGGTTGACCGCGGCATGCGCATGGCCATGGCTGTCATGACGCGCCGCCGCCCGTTCTTCACCGCGCTCGCCGTGGTCAGGACAGTAGTTTCCATGTTCGATCTGAATGGTCGATTCCTGAATGCCGTAGCGTTCTTCGAGTCGCTGTTTGAGAAGTTGCAGCGCATCGCCGGCGCCGGCGCCATCGCGAATGCGCGCGTGCAAAGTGAGGCGCAGCTGATCCGGCGTCAGCTGCCAGATTTTCACGCTATGTATATTTTCTATTGCGGGACTTGCGGTCGCAAGGTCGCAGACCATCGATTCGACGTCGATATTTTCCGGCGCGCCCTCAAGCAGTATATGCCCCGTCTCGCGCAGCAGTTTCACCGCCGATCGGCCGATGAGGACGGCAACAAAAAGCGACAGAATGGGATCGATGCGCATCCAGCCGGTCAGCCAGATGACGATCGCCGCGACGACGGCGGCGACCGATCCCAGCAGGTCGCTGGCGACATGGAGCATGGCGCCCCTGATGTTGATGTTGTTGTCGCCGGCGCGATGCAGTAGTCGGAACGCGACGCCGTTTGCCGCAAGTCCCATCGCCGCAATCACCAGCATCGGCGCCCATGCGACTTCGATCGGCGAGATCGCGCGCCGCACTGCTTCGAAAACAATCCACGCCATCAGCACGAGCAGCGCGATACCGTTGACGAAGGCGGCGAGAACCTGCATGCGGCGATAACCGAAATGCAGGCGGCGGTCGGCGGGCTTTACCGACATCCAATGCGCGCTCGCGGCAAGCGCCAGCGCCAGCGCATCGGTCATCATGTGGACGGCGTCGGCAAGGAGCGCGAGCGAGCCCGAAAGCAGACCGCCGACGACTTCGACGACCATGAAGACGACAATAACCGCGAGAGCGGCCATCAGCCGCCCTCCATCCGTATGCCGGCTTATCGAATGGTCGTGTCCGCAGTCGGTCATTCCCTGCCTGTCTGCTGGAACATGTGCAATTTCAAAGACAACCGCCCAAAACTACATAGGCCGGCGGCGAAGGGCGCCGCAAGGCGATTTTTCCGCGTCATAAAAATTTGATGTGGATTCGGGGCAACTAGCCGGCGTTCTCTTAGCGGACAGAGGTGACGTGATAACATATGGATTGATAAAGTAAGACAGCCTGCTAGCGGAGGGACGGGCGCTTCGTGTCTGATCGCCCCGGCGGACGGACAGGGGCGGCGCCGTCCCCTGCGTCCGTGAGAAGGGGTGACGCAAAGCGTGTTCGAACCTGGCGAAATAGCGCCTGGAGTGCTGGCGAGCCTTGTCGCCGCCGGCGTCAGTACCGTCGGCCTCCTGTCGATGGCGGCGCTGGGCGACTGGGGCAAGCGCAACAGCGCGTATTTTTCCGCGTTCGCGATCGGCGTTCTCCTCGTCGCGGTTCTTTTTCACCTGACGCCGGAATCCCTGAGTTATTCGAAGGACGCCTGGAAGTCGATCGTCGGCGGATTTCTTGGCATGTCGGCCCTCGGCTTCGGACTGAAGCTCCTGTCGCACAACCGCGGCCACGGCCTCGCGATCGGCTATGCGTCGATCATGGCGCTTGGATTTCATTCATTCGTAGACGGACTGATATACGAAGCGACCTACCACGCCGAAATGTTTACCGGGTCGCTTGCGACCGCCGGCCTCCTGCTCCACGAATTTCCGGAAGGGGTCATCGCCTATTTCCTTGCCCGCGACGCCGGCCTCAACAGCGCGCGGTCGGCCGTCTGGGCGTTTGTCGCGGCGTCGCTGACGACGGTCGCCGGCGCCGTGTTCGCCAGCGGCTACATCGAGAATGTTCAGGCATTGCCGCTCGGTCCGCTCCTTGGCCTCACGGCGGGCGGCCTCATTTACATCATGGTCTTTCACCTCGGGCCGCATGCGAGCCTGACGCCGAACCGGCGCGGTTATGCGATGGCCAGCGGCGGCGTCGTCGTCGCACTGGCGGCGCTGGTCTTTCGCCATTGGCAAGGATGAGGGTTATTTGGTCCGGCAGCCGGCGATCCCGGCGGCGGGAATGACGCTGCGCCAGCCGGCGGCCGATTCGATGCTCAACAGGCCGCGCTCGAGATAGCTGCCGCCGTCAAAGCCCAGCCCGAAACGGACCTTTACCGTCGCCTCGATCCCCTCCGCCGATAGCGCCTGCGATTCAAAAACCCCAAAGCCGGCCGCGCCGCTCGATTCGCCCAGCGCCAGTTTGACCAACCGGCCATCCAGCATGATCTCGCCGCCCTTGTTGGCGATCAACCGGAAAATCGGCGCCGGCCGCTCCGCCTCAAGCGTCCACAGCACCATGCCGCAATCGCCTTTGGGCAGCGCCGAGTCCGCCAGAGCGCCAACAACGAACTCGCCGCCCCCGCCCGGTTCGGCGACGACCGTGCGTGAAATGTCATCGCTCCCCGACGACGCGCAACCAGCCGTGGCGGCGATTGTGGCGAACAGCAGCGAGCGAACCGTCATGAACTCAGTCCTTTCAACTGGCCGACCGCCCGCCAGGAAAGACGATCGCCATCGCCCTCAAAGCCGAAGAGGCGAAGCGTCCGGCTCACTTCGTCGCGCCGCGGCTCAGCCATGAAGGTCATCGTATAGGCGAGATCGGGGGCGACTGACACCTCGATCCGGACAGCGCCGTCCTCGCCCTTCCCGGCGAGCGTCAGATTGAGCTTGCCGCCGTCGCATCCGACGTCCCCCGCGAGCGGCAGCGCCGCGCCGGACCATTGTTTGGCCAGGGTGTCGAGCGCATCCGTCGAAACGCTGGCGCCTTCGGCGCGGCAGCCGGTCTTCGACAATGCCAGCGACTTCGCGGCGAGGCGCGCCGACCCCTGATAGCGGGCGCCGAAAAACGTGTACTGACGAATGGCGGAAAGATTGAAGAGCGCGGTCGCATTCCGGATCTCAATCGTTGTCGGCGAGATCGATACGCGACCCTTCGCATTGAGCGCGCCGCCCTCGCTGGTTGCATCCGCCACAAGGCGTCCGGTCAATAATCCCAGCGGATCGAGCCGCCAGGCGACATCGCCGATCAGGATGCGGTTATAGACGACATCCTTGATCTGGCCGCGCCAGATTGTGCCTTTGGCGCCGCTGATTTCGAGAAGGGGCGCGTTGCGTGTCGCTATCGCCGCGCCAAGGCTGGCGGGCGCGTTGGCGAGCGCGCTGGCGAAGAAGGACGCGGCGCCTGCAATCCA
Organism: Parvularculaceae bacterium; assembly: GCA_041744115.1. Classification (GTDB taxonomy): domain Bacteria; phylum Pseudomonadota; class Alphaproteobacteria; order Caulobacterales; family Parvularculaceae; genus Amphiplicatus. The sequence goes on from JBGTLL010000098.1 coordinate 5,169, forward strand.
CAGCGTGCGGTTGGCCGGCGAAAACAGCAAGGTCAGGGGTTTCATGGCGCCGTCCGCCGGATCAGCGTCAGTTGCGCCTGCACCGTGCCGCCGGCGGCGGCGC
>JBGTLL010000099.1:0-26880 GCA_041744115.1 Parvularculaceae bacterium
CTCGCTATTCGACGCGCGGCGTGCAGAAGATCTTCCGTGACCACGGGGTCAAATACGTGGCCGAACTCGGCCGTCTCGCCGCCGCCGGTCAGAAGCTGAACATTGCGCCTGTGGTTCAGGACGACGCGGGAGAGGCCGAGGTTCCCGTGGCCGCCGCCTCGGCCACAATGTCCGATGGCGACCAGATCGCCATGGCAGCGCCTGCACGAGAACGACTCATCGGCGTGCTCCACCGGCTTGAACGTGCGCAGGCGGCTCTGGACGACGCTATTGTCGCGATCGAGGCGATCGAATTCAGCGACCGTAGCTGACGCTTGAAAACATGCGTTGCGGTGCGGCGCCCCTACCCCTATAAACCCGCACGCTTTGCGGGGATTTGCTCCCGCCAAGAGGTCGGAGCGTGGCGCAGCCTGGTAGCGCACTTGACTGGGGGTCAAGGGGTCGCAGGTTCAAATCCTGTCGCTCCGACCAAATTTTCCCCATGAAGCCTAAGCGAGCGTTCTCACGGTCGGCTCCCGCGCCCATTCGCGTGTGCAGGCGGCTTCAACAAAGGCATCGATCGCTTCGCTCACATCGATCACGGCGCCGTCCGGCGCAACGCCGGCCTTTTCAAGGAGCGGCATTGCTTCCTGCGTGAAGCCGATTGCCTTCAAATGCCCGAAGGCGTCTTTGGCGAAATCAATCGCCGCCCCTTCGTTCAGCATTTGCGCACAACCGTCGTCGGAGACGATCAACGCGACCGCGTCGAAGAGGACTGAGGGCGTCCCGGCCAGCTGGCCGTCGGCTTTCAGCTTCTTGCCGCCTTTCAAAACCACGCCGCCGATCTTCGGCGCAATGATCTTCACGGCCGCGCCCGCGGCTTCGACGGCTTCCCTCACCGTGGCGAGGATCTCGCCGTCGGCGCTGTCCGTTACCAGAACGCCGATCGTGCGACCTTCGAGCGTCGGTTCATACTTTCCGACAATCCGGAGCATGGGTGAGAGTTCCATGTCCTGTGGCTCCATGGCGGCCGCCGATTTCTCCGGAAGAGCGACATTCAGTCCGTTCGCGACCCGCTCAGCGAGACCTTGATCGACATTCTGGAGATTGGCGAGGATCCGCTCGCGGACGTGGTCGAGCGTCACCTTGGAAAGTTCAAAAACAAGTGCGCTTGCAAGATGCGCCTGTTCGATTTCCGTCTGCGACCGGAAGAAAAGCCGCGCGTGACTATAATGATCGGCGAAAGTTTCGGCGCGGACGCGCGCCTTCGACTGTTCCAGCGGCAGCGCGAACGAGCGAAAGCCGGCCTTCGGGTCTTCGCGCGGCCCGCCATTCTCGCCGGCTTCAGCGAGACTGTTCGGTTCGTAATTGGCGCGCCCTTGGAACATTTCCGTCTGCATGTGGCCGTCGCGCTGGAAATTCTGAAACGGACAGCCTTTTGGGCGATTGACCGGCAGCTGATGGAAATTCACCGTTCCGAGCCGGGAAAGCTGCGTGTCCTGATAGGAGAACAGGCGCCCCTGCAGGAGCGGGTCTTCCGATACGTCGATGCCCGGCGGCATGTTGGTCGGGAGGAAGGCGACCTGTTCGGTCTCGGCGAAGAAATTATCGGGGTTCCGGTCAAGCACCATCCGTCCGACAAACCGGATCGGATGCAGTTCTTCGGGGACAAGTTTCGTTGCATCGAGAATGTCAAACGGCAGCGCATCAGCTTCTTCTTGCGTCAGGAGCTGAACGCCGAATTGCCATTCAGGAAAGTCGCCATTGTCGATTGCTTCGAAAAGATCGCGGCGATGATAGTCGGGGTCGGCCCCCGCGATCTTCACCGCTTCGTCCCAGCAGATCGACTGGGTTCCAAGTTTCGGTCGCCAGTGGAATTTGACGAATGTGGCTTCGCCTTCATCGTCCAGCAGTCTGAACGTATTGACGCCAAATCCCTCCATCATCCGCAGCGAGCGTGGAATGGCGCGATCAGACATCGCCCACATGATCATGTGGGTGCTCTCCGGCATCAGGCCGATGAAGTCCCAGAACGTGTCATGGGCGCTCGCGGCTTGCGGATAGCCGCGATCGGCCTCCATCTTCACCGCATGAATCAGATCCGGAAACTTGATCGCATCCTGGATGAAGAACACCGGGATGTTGTTGCCCACGAGATCCCAGTTGCCTTCGACCGTATAAAATTTAACGGCGAATCCTCGAACATCGCGCGGGGTATCGACCGAGCCTGCCCCGCCGGCGACCGTCGAGAACCGCGCGAACACCTCGGTTTTCGCGCCGACTTTGGTCAGAATGCTGGCCGTGGTGAATTCGGCGAGACTTTCCGTCAGTTCGAAGAAACCATGCGCGCCCGAGCCGCGCGCATGAACGATGCGCTCCGGGATGCGCTCATGGTCGAAGTGCTGGATTTTTTCGCGCAGCACGAAATCTTCGAGCAAGGACGGACCGCGTGGTCCGCCCTTTAACGAATTCTGATTGTCGCTGACCGAGACGCCGTGATTGGTTGTGAGGCGCGCTTCGGACGTCGTCGCCGTTTGATGCAATTCCCCGCCGTCCCCCAGCCGGGTTGTGGTCTTTGTGGATTTGGAGCGGGCCATTCGACCTCCAGAAGCAGATTGAACCGGCGTCGTCAGGTCCGTTTTTTGATCAGGCTATACGCCCACAAGAGAAGGATCGCGCCGCCAGTCGAGACGAGCAGGCTGCCGATCCAGCCGCCAAATCCGATGCCCACGATGCCGGCCAGGAAGCCGCCGATCAGCGCGCCGACGACGCCGACGATAAGGTTGGTGAACAAGCCATGCTCGCGCTTCATAACCTGTTCCGCGATCCATCCGGCGGCAATGCCTATGATGATCGCGCCGATCAAGCCAACGCCGCTCATGCGATTTCCTCTTCAGTTTCGAGGCAACGAGCGATTTGCAGTTGCTCGCGGCCAGCCGCGCGCACCAGCGCGGCGCGCGAAAACGCAAATATTGGAACGCACGCGGCGGAATTCAGTTCCGTCCTGTCGGCAGATCAGGATCGGCGGGACATGCCAGCCAATTTGTTATCTGAAATGGTCGAATCCGCCGGCTTTGACGGAAATTTTGTTGCCGGAAGCGCCGATCAGCCGGACTTCGCTGCCCCTGCTGACCGTCCCGATCCTTGTCACCGGCGTCTTCGTCAGTTGCGACGCCATTTCAATCGAACGGCGGCGCGATGCCGGAACAGTAAACAGGATTTCGTAATCGTCGCCAAAAGTCGCGAGTTCGGCGATTGCCTCATCGCCGTCCGCTTGCGTTTCGAGCCAGGCGCGCGCCGCGTCGGAAAGCGGAATTTTGTCGGCCGCGATGTCGATCGAGACGGATGATTGTCTCGCGACGTGTCCTGCATCGGCGATGAGGCCGTCCGAAATGTCGATTGCAGCGGATGCAAGCCCGCCAAGCGCGCCGCCGAGCGCAACACGCGGCGCGGGGAGTTGATAGCGGTCAACGAGAAACGCCTTGCGCGCCGCGGCGGGCTTGATCTCGCCTTGAAGCGCCGCAAGGCCAAGCCCCGCGTCTCCGATTGTTCCCGACACATAGACGTCGTCGCCAATGCGTGCGCCAGCCCTCGGGACCATGCCGGACGACGCCTCAATGCCGATCATCGTCATTGAAATCGTCAGCGGCGCCCCCTTCGCAAGATGCGCCGTCGTATCGCCGCCCATCAACACGATCCGGAACAGATCCTGATCCTCGCGAAGACCTTCCGCGAACTCGGCGATTGTCTCTTCATTGACGCCAAGCGGCCAGACGACGCCGAGGAAATAACCGACGGGCCGCGCCCCTTTCGCTGCAAGGTCCGAGAGATTGACCCTTAACGCCTTTTTTGCCACCGCCGCCATCGGATCGCGGCCGCGGAAATGGACGCCCTCGACGAGAAGGTCCTTGGTGATGATTGCATCGGCGGCCGAAACTCTTGCCGCATCGTCGAGAAGTCCGAACGCGCCTTCATGGCCGGCGGCGAGCGGCGCGAAATATTTGGCGATGATTTCGAATTCGCCCGTCACTCCCGCCCCGCGGCGTCCTCTTCGCGACGTTCGCTCCAGAGCGCATCGAGAATCGCGTTGATGAATTTGCGCTCTTCGCCGCCAAAGAAAGCATGTCCGATCTCAATATATTCGTCGATGATCGCGCGCGGCGGCACGTCCCGGCGGTGGAACAGCTCGTAAGCGGCCGTCCGGAGAATCGCGCGAACCGTCGCATCGAGCCGCGCCAGCGTCCATTTTTGCGCGAGATTTTGTTCGATGAGCGGGTCGATCCTGTTTTGGGTTTTGACAACCCCGCGCAAAAGATCGGCAAAAAAGTCGTCATCGGCTTCATGCAGCGATTTTCCGTCCATGTCGCCGCCGAGCCGGTGCGTCCTGAATTCCAGAATGACGCTTTCAACGCCGGCGCCGCCCGCTTCCATCTGGTAAAGCGCCTGCACGGCGGCCAGCCGCGCATTGGTCCGGCCTTGCATCGCTCCAGGGGTCAAAACGCATCCGGACAGCGCTCAGGCGCGGTCCGCTCCTTGCTGGTCTTCAAGATCGCCGATGAATTCGCCAAAATCGCGCGCCTCGCGAAAATTCCGGTAGACCGAGGCGTAGCGGACATAAGCGACATCGTCGATCCCGGCGAGCCCTTCCATGACAAGTTCGCCGATCGCCTTTGACGCGATTTCCGTCTCGCCCATCGCTTCAAGCCTGCGGATGACGCCGGTCACCATCTGCTCGACGCGTTCTTCTTCGACGTTTCTCTTGCGCATCGAAATCTGGACCGACCGCATCAGTTTTTCACGATCGAACAGTTCGCGGCGGCCTGAACTCTTGACGACGACCAGCTCACGAAGCTGCACCCGCTCGAAGGTCGTGAAGCGGCCGCTGCAGGCGGTGCACTGGCGGCGGCGGCGGATCGAGGAGCCGTCTTCCGCGGACCGCGAGTCTTTGACCTGCGTATCTTCACATCCGCAAAAAGGGCAGCGCATGAATTCTACCTGTACTGGTCAGCCGTAGATCGGAAAGCGCGCGGTCAGCGATTTTACCTTCGCCGACACTCTGGTTTCGCACGCCGCCTCATCGCCGCCGGACGCAAGCGTATCCATCACTTCGGCCATCAGCTGGCCGACTTCGCGGAATTCGGCCGCGCCGAATCCGCGCGTCGTGCAGGCCGGCGATCCGACCCTGACGCCGGATGTGATCGTCGGTTTTTCAGGGTCGAATGGAACGCCGTTTTTATTGCAGGTCATGCCGGCGGCTTCGAGACGCTTTTCAGCCGCGTTGCCCTTGACGCCTTTCGGCCGCAGATCGATCAGCGCGAGATGGGTGTCGGTTCCGCCCGAGACGACCGCGTAGCCTGCTTCGACCAGTGTTGACGCAAGCGCCTTGGCGTTGACGACGACCTGACGCGCATAATCCTTGAATTCAGGCCGCAGCGCCTCAGCGAAGGCGACTGCCTTGGCGGCGATCACATGCATCAGCGGTCCGCCCTGGATGCCTGGAAACAGCGCCGAGCGTACTTTCTTCGCGATCTCTTCGTCATTGGTCAGCACCATACCGCCGCGCGGCCCCCGCAAGGTCTTGTGCGTCGTCGTGGTGACCACGTCGGCGACCCCGATCGGCGTCGGGTAGATTCCGGCCGCCACCAGCCCGGCGAAATGCGCCATGTCGACCATCAATTTGGCGCCGACGCTGTCGGCGATCTGTTTGAACCTCCGGAAATCGATGAATCGCGAATAGGCGCTGCCGCCGGCGATGATCACTTTCGGGCGATGGTCTTCGGCCTGGCGCTGAACCTGATCGAAATCGATAAGGCAATCGTCGGGACGAACGCCATAATGCACCGCCTTGAACCATTTCCCCGACTGATTCGCTTTGCCGCCATGCGTCAGGTGCCCGCCCGCCGCGAGGTCCATGCCGAGAAAACAGTCGCCCGGCTGCATCAGCGCCATGAACACGCATTGATTGGCCTGACTGCCGGAATGCGGTTGTACGATCGCTTCGGAACAGCCAAACAGTTTCTTTGCTCTTTCAATCGCCAGTTCTTCCGTCTGATCGACGAATTCGCATCCGCCGTAATAGCGCCTGCCGGGATAGCCTTCGGCGTATTTGTTGGTGAGCGCCGTCCCTTGAGCTTCGAGCACCGCACGCGACACGATATTTTCCGAGGCGATGAGTTCGATCTGATGTTGCTGCCGGTTGAGTTCGCGGTCGATCGTCGCCCACAATTCGGGATCGCGTTCCGCCAGTCCGGAGTGGAAAAAATCGTTGTTTTTCAAGGCTTCAGCGCGACGCATTGAGATCCCTTTCGGCGTTGGCCCGGCAGCGCCTCCTATAGCCGCCGCCGCGCCTTGCGGCAATGCGGAGCGCCACCGTGCTGGCGTAAGATTGTTGAGCACAACCGCCCGAAGACGCTTCCTCGACGGCGCCGCGCATGGACTGGCAAGTATCGTTTCAATGAAACGGCGCCGCTTTTAACATCTTGATTCACCGATGACTGCGGTCTATCTCCGGCGCGTTCCTGGCGGTTTTGGGCGACTGGGAATTCATTATGTCGGCCGCGCTCTTCTTTCGGAAGAAAGCCGCGCCGCGTCAACAAGGAAAGAAACTGAAATGGCGGACAGTGACTATAACCTCAATCAGGGCGAAACCTTGCATCTCGCAACGGACATTGTGTCAGCCTTCGTCAGCAACAATCCGATCAGCGCCGACAAGCTGCCGGGCTTGCTGCAGGAAGTGCACGACGCCGTTCGCGCCCTCGCCTCGGGCGGAACAGCGAGCGCCGGAAACCAGCAGCCGGCGGTGCCGATCAAGAAATCGATCACGGCCGATTTCGTCATCTGCCTTGAAGACGGCAAGAAACTGAAAATGCTGAAGCGGTATTTGCGCACCCAATACGGGATGTCGCCGGAGGACTATCGCCGCAAATGGAATCTGCCGGCGGATTATCCGATGGTCGCGCCGAATTATGCAAAGCGCCGCTCGGAATTCGCCAAAGAAATCGGCCTCGGCCGTTCCGGCGGCCGCGCTGCTCCGCGCCGCAACGCGGCCAAGAAAAGCGTTAAGGGCCGTGGCCGCCCGAGAAAGACGGCCGCCTAAGCGTCGGCGTTTAAACGGAACCCCTCATCATTGAGGAGCCGCGTTCTGCGCGCGGCGTCTCGAAGGATGCGCAAAAGACTCCATGCCGAGATTCGCCATGACAAGGCGCGACGCGAGGTTGCAGCTTACGCCGCGCGGCGAAGCTGCAGCGCTTCCCAGACCTCGTTCAGCGCGTCCAGCAGGACATCCATATCCGCATCAGAATGAAGCGGCGTCGGCGTCAGGCGCAGTCGTTCCGTTCCTTTCGGAACAGTCGGATAATTGATCGGCTGCACATAAATCGAATGACGTTGCAGGAGATAATCCGTCACCGCTTTGCATTGAACAGGATCCCCAACCCAGAGCGGCACGATGTGGCTGGCGGACGGCATGACCGGAAAGCCCGATTGCTCGAGGCGCAATTTCAGCGTTGCCGCCCGCTCCTGATGATGCAAACGCAAATCGGCTGAGGCGCGCAGGATTTTCACGCTTTGAAGCGCGCCCGCGACCAGGACCGGCGACAGCGCGGTCGTGAAAATGAAACCGGATGCATAGGACCTGATCGCGTCGATCGTTTCCGCGCTGGATGCGATATAGCCGCCCATGACGCCGAACGCCTTGCCAAGCGTTCCTTCGATCAGATCGATCCGATGCTCGACGCCGTCGCGTTGAGCGACGCCGCCGCCTTCCTGCCCGTAAAGACCGACAGCATGCACTTCATCAAGATAGGTGAAGGCGCCGTATTTGTTGGCGAGGTCGCAGATTTCGCCGATGGGCGAGATGTCGCCGTCCATCGAATAGACGGACTCAAAGGCGATGATCTTCGGCCGGTCAGCCGGGATATCTTTCAGCAGCGATTCAAGATGGTGCGTATCGTTGTGCCGCCAGACGAGCTTGGCGGACCGCCCGCCCCTCATCCCCTCGATCATTGACGCATGATTGAGTTCATCCGACAGGATCACGCATTGCGGCAGGATTTTCGACAGAGTCGCCAGGGTCGCTTCATTGGCGACATAACCCGACGTAAAAAGAAGCGCGGCCGCCTTCCCGTGCAAGGACGCAAGTTCGCGCTCGAGAAGCACGTGATAATGCGTCGTCCCGGCGATATTGCGGGTGCCGCCGGCGCCGGCGCCGACCTTGTCCGCCGCGGCCTTCATCGCCTCAACGACTTCGGGGTGCTGGCCCATGCCGAGATAGTCGTTCGAACACCAAACGGTGATTTCCTTCGGCGACGGGCCGCCATGATAGATCGCGCGCGGAAACCGGCCGCGGATTCGTTCAATGTCCGCGAAAACGCGGTAACGCCCTTCAGCCCGGACGGCGCTCAGGGCGTCTGCGAAGGCTTGTTGATAATTGAATGTCACTGCCGATGCGCCAATTGATCCCTTGCCTAAATAAGGGTCGTGGCCCCGTATTGGCTAGTCAATTCATCGCGAATTGCGGGACGGATCGCCGCATTTCGCGTTGATTCTTAAGAATGATTCTTAACTTCAGGACCTACAGGCGATAACGGACCTGGTCTGCCCAGAAGCGTTCCAGCCGCTGCAGCGACTTGTTGGTTTGGTCCATCAGGGCGATATCGACGCCGCCGACCTGCTCGACCGAGCCGAGCTGGCGCTCGAACAATTCGGCGAGTTTGTCTCTGACGCCAAGGCCCGACGCCGTCAGCGACACCCGCTTTGAGCGGCGGTCAACGTCCGACCGCTGGTCGCGGATATACCCTTTATCAACCAGCTGCTTCAGATTGTAGGAGACGTTAGAGCCGAGGTAATGCCCGCGCGAGCGCAACTCGCCCGGCGTCAGTTCCGCATCGCCAATGTTATAGAGAAGAAGCGCCTGAACCGAATTGATGTCGGTCTGGGCGAGCCGTTCCAGTTCGTCCTTGATCACGTCGAGAAGCTGGCGGTGCAGCCGCTCGACCAGATGCAACAGCTGGAGATACGACGCCCGCAACGCCCCCGGGTCGGACTGGGTCTTTTCGCCCCGGCCGATCGCCGTCCCGACCATTGCTCTTTCAACTGCCGCCATCTGGATACGCCTCACAAAACCCGAACCCGAGAAGGTGACGCTAGGCGAATTCCCTAAAAGGCCGGTTAAATGCGGCCGATCAATTTGCAATCAAATTGCTATGCGGGCGGTAACGAGGGGTCATTTTAAAGGAAAGCGCCCTGCAACCCTCGGGGAGCGCCCGTTTCCCCGAATGGCGAACGCCTCTTAGAATATTCAGCTCTTAGGCTATAATCCGGATATGGACCGGACCGAAATCATCAGCCGCCTGCACCAGCACCGCGCCCAGCTCAAAGCGCTGGGGGTGTTGCACGCCTATTTGTTCGGCTCGGCGGCGCGCAACGCGGCGGGTCCTGAAAGCGACGTCGATATGATGATCGATCTCGACGAGGGGCCAGGGGGCCGCAAGCCGCTGTTCAGCGCATTCGACATCGGCGGGATCCAGTTTGAGCTGACCCGGATTTTGGGCCGCCGCGTGGATGTGGTCGTGCGGCGGGACGCGCTTCAACCCGGCAAACGCCTGCGCGCTGTCGCGGAAAGCCAGCTTGTCGATGTCTTTTGATCCCCGCGGGAAAATTGTACTTGCCATCAGTACGGCGCGTGAAAACATCCGGCTCATTCAAATATGGGCGGGCGGCCGCGACCTCGAGGCGCTCAGGACCGACGTAATGACGCGCTATGCTATTGAGCGCGCGTTCATCGCCCTTGATTCCTCGATCAAGGACATCCCCGTTGAACTGCTCGTAGAACACGGCATTCCCGCCGGTATGATCGCCGGATTCCGCAATGCGCTCGCGCATACCTACGAAGATATTCTCGATGAACGCGTTTTGCTCACCATCCGGGATGATCTTCCCGCGCTCGATGCCGCGATTGCGTCAATTCTAGATGGATGAAAATCCAGATGATGCTTTGGACGCGTGGAGACTTCATGCCGGCCCTTCCGTGGGTTAGGAGATGTGAACCGAATCGATACGAAAAACTTCCACCGATCTTTGCCACGGACTTCCGATGAAGCCAAACCTTTCGCAAAGCTTTCCGGCGACGCGGCTTCGCCGACTTCGGCGCACGCCATGGTCGAGGGCGCTCGTCGCCGAGACGCGGTTGGCGCCTCAGGATTTCATCTGGGCGATTGTTCTGCGCGAGGGCGTTAATGTCCGCGAACCCGTGCCGTCGATGCCGGGGGTCGATCGGCTCTCGATCGACCAGGCGGTCGCCGCCGCGCGCGAGGCGAAATCGCTCGGGATTCCGGCGCTCGCGCTTTTTCCCTTCACGTCGGCGAAGGACCGGAGCGCCGACGCCGCGCTCGCCTTCGATCCCGAAAATCTGATGTGCCGCGCGGCGCGCGCGATCAAGGACGCCGCGCCCGACATCGGATTGATGGCGGATGTTGCGCTCGATCCCTATACGGATCATGGCCATGACGGATTTCTCGAAGACGGCGAGATCGTCAATGACCGGACGCTTGACGCGCTGGTCCGCCAGTCGGTCGTTGAAGCCAAAGCCGGCTTCGACATCATCGCGCCGTCGGACATGATGGACGGGCGCGTCGGCGCCATCCGCCAAGGTCTCGACGCCGAGGGTTTTCAGCACGTCCAGATCATGTCCTACGCAGCGAAATACGCGTCGTGTTTTTACGGACCCTATCGCGATGCGATCGGCTCGTCGGGCGTTCTCAAAGGCGACAAGCGCACCTACCAGATGGACCCGGCGAACAGCGACGAGGCCTTGCGTGAAGTTGCGATGGATATCGCCGAAGGCGCCGACAGCGTGATGGTGAAGCCCGCCGGCGCCTATCTCGATATCATTCACCGCGTAAAGACCCGGTTCGGCATGCCGACCTTCGCCTTTCAGGTGTCCGGCGAATACGCGATGATCATGGCGGCCGCGCAAAGCGGCTGGATCGACGAAGAGCGCGCGATTATTGAAAGCCTGACCGCGATCCGCAGAGCCGGCGCCGACGGCGTGATCACCTATTTCGCCGCGAGGGCGGCGAGGTTGCTCGGCGCTTGAATAACCCGTCATTGGCTTCTCCTCGAAAAACACGAAAACCCCGCGCCTGAACCATTGGGCGCGGGGTCTCGCTTTCGCGGGGAGGTTTAAATCCCCCGAAGGTTGGAGAGAGGCCGCGCGGGACAAGTCCCGTCAATGTTTACGCATGGACTTTCGGTTCAGTCCCGCGCGTTCCCGGAAGAGCGAGCTTGCCGTCCTGCTAGAAACGGCCGCGCTTCCAGGTCTCAAGGCGCTTTTTTCGGGATCGTCTCCAACGCGGCCTCGCATCCGGCATAGCCGTTCGAGTGCGGCGAAGGCCTGACTTCCGGCCCGGCGTAACGCTTCCGTCAGCGGCGACAGAGACCGGGCGCGCCATGCCGAAGCCGCTGAGGAACGGTCGAGCTCAACGTCTCTCCAGCTCCGGCGAGAGCATAATACGACGGGAACAAAGGAGGGGGATAACTTTGCCCGACACGGCGACGATTCGATGAAGAAGTAGGGTTGAAAATTCGTGCGGGCGCGTGGGGCGCAAATCGTTTCGGCGGCGGGCGTCAACGGATTCGAACGGATTGCCGGTCCCGCGCAAACGAATTGTCAACCGGGTTCGGGGCTTCGACGGCATCCGCGCTCGCGGCTCATCCTTCGAGACGCGGCCCCCTTCGAGACGCCGCCTTCGGCGGCTCCTCAGGGTGAGGGAGGGCCGCTCCTCAGGATGAGGAAATTCCTGTTGAAACACCCACGGTCCTCATCCTGAGGAGCCGCGTTCTTCACGCGGCGTCTCGAAGGATGGACCCCGAAGCGCGGGAATGAGTGACTGGAAATAATCAATCCGTGTACGGACCGTATGGCGGGAGGCAATCCCGCCGTCTTCGCATTCGGCCAGGAAAGCGGCGGGATTTCATCCCGCCCCATGGCTGATCCGTATGCCAATTATATCATCTAATACCAGTGTGCAGTATTTGCGACTCATCAGACGCTGCGGGCAGTCTCACCTCTCCCACTGGGAGAGGTCGGATTTGCGAAGCAAATCCGGGTGAGGGTCCCGGACGGCGCGGCTTAACGCACCGACGGAACCCTCATCCGGCGCGGCGTTTATCCTCGGGCCGGCCTACGGCCGGAACCGGGGGCGCCACCTTCTCCCAGAGGGAGAATTAGTTCCGGCCGATGTCGGGGTCGAACCGCCGCACCGGCTCGAACAGCAGATGCGGCGCGTCCGGAAAGACTTCAATCAGCGAACGGGTCGCCCGCTGCACGCCGACAGGACGGCCGCGACCGGGACGCCCGTCGACCGCATGACGCTAAGACTCGCGCCCTGACCGAGGCGGCGCTTGGCTTTATTTTGAATACCTTCATCGATTTCCCGCCCCGATGGGGACACGATGCTCGCTGAATTTGCAGTGAACAGAAACTTGTCCTAGGGGATTGGCGGCAATCGCGGCGGCCCTTTTGAAGTTCAACTCATGAAAGCCCTTGTCAAAGCCAAGCGCCAGGAAGGCATCTGGCTTGAAGATGTTCCGGCGCCTGAGATTGGCCCGAACGACGTTCTTATCAAAGTGAAGACGACCGCGATCTGCGGCACCGACGTGCACATCTACAATTGGGACGAGTGGGCGCAAAAAACGATTCCCGTGCCGATGACGGTCGGGCACGAATTCATGGGCGAGATCGTCGCGATCGGTTCGGAAGTTCATCCCGAGCATTCAAAAATGAAGATCGGCGACCGGGTTTCCGTCGAGGGCCACGTCACCTGCGGCTATTGCCGGAACTGCCGCGCGGGCGAGCGCCACCTTTGCCGCAACACGCTCGGCATCGGCGTCAACCGGACCGGCGCATTCGCTGAATACATCGCCGCGCCGGCGTTCAACGTCTATCGCCTCTCCGACGACATTTCCGACGAAATGGGCGCGATCTTCGACCCGTTCGGAAACGCCGTGCACACCGCGCTCGCGTTCGATCTTGTCGGCGAAGATGTTCTCATCACCGGCGCCGGGCCGATCGGCATCATGGCCGCCGCCGTCGCGCGCTTTGTCGGCGCGCGCCATGTCGTCGTTACCGACATCAACGAGTTCCGGCTTGGCCTCGCGATGAAAATGGGGGCCTCGCGCGCCGTCAATGTCTCCCGCCAGAATCTGCGCGATGTGATGAGCGAACTCGGGATGACCGAAGGGTTTGATGTCGGCCTTGAAATGTCGGGCGTTCCGCAGGCCTTCGCGTCGATGCTTGAGACGATCAATCACGGCGGCAAGATCGCCATGCTCGGCATCATGCCGAACGGCGCCGGAATCGACTGGGACAAGGTCATTTTCAAGGGCCTCGAAATCAAAGGCATCTATGGCAGGCGGATGTTCGAGACCTGGTACAAGATGGGCGCGCTGCTGCAGGCGGGGCTCGACCTGAAACCGATCCTGACGCACCGCTTCGCCGTCAAGGATTTCCAGAAAGGCTTCGACGTCATGCGGTCGGGGCAATCGGGGAAAGTGGTGCTGGATTGGTAAGGACCGGGGAACGGGTCGTCTTGACTCCCCCGAATACGACATATAAATTGTATGTCGATGACCATGCAGAAAATACAGGCCTTCCTGCGCGAGGATCAAAAAGCCGCGCTGAAGAAGATCGCCGCCCGGACCGGACAGAAACAGTCCGATCTGATCCGGCAAGGCGTAGACCTCGTTATCGACAGAGCCGACAGCGAGAAAGCCGACTGGCGCAAGGCGACCGATGCGGTTTTTGGCATCTGGAAGGACCGCACTGACCTCGACGAAATCGCGCGCGAATTTCGCGAGGCCGATAAGCGACGCCTGCCCTCGGTCTATCGCGGCCGCTGATGTTGCTCGATACCTGTGTCGTCATCGACGTGCTCCGCGGCAACGAAGCGGGGCGCGCGTTCGTGAAAGGATTTTCGGAGCCGCCCTCCGTGTCCGTTCTGACCGCGACCGAACTCCATGCCGGCATTCGGGATCTGGGTGAACTACGGCGCGTCGAAGCAGCGCTTCAGAGCTACCTCGTGATCAATATTGGGCTGGAGATCGCGACTCTCGCCGGTGACTACGTTCGGGAATACGGGCGCAGCCACGGCGTCGCGCCGATTGACGCGCTAATCGCCGCGACGGCCAAGCATTCAGGGCTGGAACTCGCCACCCTTAATCTAAAGCATTTTCCGATGTTCAAAGGGCTGACGCGCCCGTATCGTTCCTAAATTGAAGTCCTGCGGGAGGGCGATTTGGGCGGGTTCGTCAAACCCATTCTGGCTGTCGTTGTTCTTGTAGCGGCCGCAGCGCTCGCCGCCGTCCTCGGCGGCTCGGCGATCTGGATGCTCGGCGGCGCGCATTCCCTCGACATCGAGGGCCGCGCCGTGAAAATCGCCGAGGCGCCGGAGACGGACGCATGGGCGCATTACGGCGCCGACGCCGGCGGGTCGCGCTATTCAGGGCTTGCGAAAATAACGCCGGCGAATGTCGCAAGTCTCGAACGCGCCTGGACCTATTCGACGGGCGATCTGAAAACGAAGCCGGAAGCGGTCAACCGCAGCGCCGGAGAGGCGACGCCGATTGTGGTCGAAGACAGCCTCGTCTTCTGCACGCCGTTCAACGAGATCATCGCGCTCGACCCGGGAACCGGCGCCGAGAAATGGCGGCATGATCCAAAGATCAATCTTGATCAGCGACCGGCAAACCAGTTCGTCTGCCGCGGCGTCGCCTATTGGAACGACGCGGCGGCAAGCGGGCACTGCGCCTCGCGAATCCTCAGCGGAACCAATGACGGCCGGGTGATCGCGGTCGATGCGAAAACCGGCGCCCCCTGCACGGATTTCGGCGACGGCGGCGAGGTGGCGATCGATCCCGGCATGGACCTCCTGTGGCCGGGCGAGTTCCAGATCACCTCGGCGCCGACGATCGCCGGCGACATCGTCATTGTCGGCTCGGCGATCGGCGACAATGCGCGGGTCGAGGCGCCCAAGGGCGCCGTTCGCGCCTATGATGTGCGAACGGGCGCGGCGCGGTGGACGTTCGATCCGGTTCCACGCGGCGCCGACGAGGCGAACGCGGGCGATTGGCATGGCGAATTTCCGCCGATTGAAGGCCACGCCAACGTATGGGCGCCGATGTCCTTTGACGCCGCGCGCGGTTTTCTCTTTGTATCGACGAGCAGCCCCTCGCCCGACTTTTTCGGCGGCCTGCGCCCCGGCGACAACCGCTACGCCAATTCGATCGTCGCGCTGAGGGCCGAAACCGGCGCTGTCGTCTGGGCGTTTCAGACCGTGCATCACGATGTCTGGGACTATGACGTGCCGGCGCAGCCGGCGCTGCTGACCATCAAAACCCCTCATCCTGAGGAGGACCGGACCGTCTCGAAGGACGGCGCGCCGCGCGATGTCGTCGTCATCGCGGCGAAGACGGGCCTCATATTTGTGCTCGACCGCGACACCGGAGAACCGGTTCTGCCGGTTGAAGAACGCGCCGCGCCGCAAGAGGGCGCCGCGCCCGGAGAATCCCTGTCGGCGACACAGCCGTTTCCAACCGCAACGCCGCCGATCGTTCCGAACACGGTCGATCCGAAAGACGCCTTCGGCCTCACCTGGTTCGACAAGCGCGCCTGCGCGAAAGCGATCCGGTCCCTGCGCTCGGAAGGCCTCTTCACGCCGCCGACCGAACAAGGGACGCTGGTTCTCCCCTTCACCGGCGGCGGCGGCAATTGGGGCGGCGGCGCCTATGACGCGTCGCGCAACCTCTTCGTCGTCAACATGTCGAACGCCGCGCACCGCATCCAGCTCATCCCTTCCGCCGAAGTCGAAAAGGTGAGCGAGGTTTTCCACGACTCCGAGGTCTCGCCGCAGCAAGGCGCGCCGTTCGGCATGCGCCGCGACATTCTCGTATCGCCGCTCGATCTTCCGTGCACGCCGCCGCCCTGGGGCGTGCTCGCCGCCGTCGATCTTGCCGACGGGCATATCGTGTGGCGGCGGACGCTCGGGACCATCGAGGATCTGAGCGGCGGCATGACCAAAGCAAAGCTTGGCACGCCGACGATCGGCGGTCCGATGATCACCGCCGGCGGCCTCGTCTTTATCGGCGCGACACTCGACTATTATCTGCGCGCGTTCGATGTGGAAACGGGGGCGGAACGCTGGAAGACGCGGCTGCCGACCGCGGCGACGGCGACGCCGATGAGTTATGAATGGAACGGCCGGCAGTATGTCGTCATCTTCGCTGGCGGCTATTCGACGATCGACACCCCGCCGGGAGACGAACTGATCGCGTTCGCGCTGCCGGAATGAGTGCACGTCTCATCAAGCGCGAACTTGCAGGATGGCGACGCTACTCCGCCGCGGCCGCCCGCTCGGCGCCGGCGATGAACCCGCCCGACTGGCGCTTCCAGAGGTCGGCGTAAAGGCCGCCGCGGGCGACCAGCGCCGCGTGCGTTCCCTCCTCGACAATCCTCCCCTCATCAAGAACGACCAGCCGGTCGAGCTGTGCGATCGTCGACAGGCGGTGCGCGATTGCGATGACGGTCTTGCCTTTCATCAGGTGGAAAAGGTTTTCCTGGATCGCCGCTTCAACTTCACTGTCGAGCGCGGAGGTCGCCTCGTCGAGCAGGAGGATCGGCGCGTCCTTGAGAAAGACGCGCGCAATCGCGATCCGCTGTCTTTGCCCGCCCGAGAGTTTGACGCCGCGCTCGCCGACATGCGCGTCAAAGCCCTTGCGGCCGTGATTGTCGTCGAGCGCTTCGATGAAGGCGAGCGCATTCGCCCTGCGCGCCGCATCGCGGATCGCCTCTTCGCTCGCTTCAAGGCGTCCATAAGCGATGTTGTCGCGGATCGACCGATGGAGGAGCGAGGTGTCCTGGGTGACGACGCCGATATGCGCGCGCAGCGAGTCTTGCGTCACCACACGAATGTCCTGTCCGTCGATCAGGATACGGCCGGCTTCCGCATCGTAAAACCTCAGGAGAAGGTTCATCAAGGTCGTCTTGCCGGCGCCTGATCGCCCGACGAGGCCGACCTTTTCGCCGGGCGCAATCGCCAGCGAAAAATCGCCGATAACGCCCTCCTCCTTCCCGTAATGGAATGTGACGCGCTCGAATCGGATCTCTCCGCGCGGGCGCTCAAGAGCCGGGGCTCCCGGCGCATCGACGATTTCTGGCCGCCGCGTCATCGTCGCCATGCCGTCATAGACGGTGCCGATATTCTCAAAGAGACCCGACACCTCCCACATGATCCACTGCGACATCCCGTTGAGGCGCAGCGCCAGCGCGATCGACGCCGCGATGACGCCGACCGAGATGAGGCTGTTCAGCCAGAGCGCAATCGCCAGCGACGCAATGACGAACACCGCGATGCAGTTGTTCAAATAGACCGATATGTTGAACCGGGTGACGAGCCGCATCTGCGGGTGCACGGTCCCGAGAAACTGTTCCATGCTCTCGCGCGCGTAGGCTTCCTCCCGGCCCGCATGCGCGAACAGCTTCACCGTCCCGATATTCGTATAACTGTCGACAATGCGGCCCGTCATCAGCGACCGCGCGTCCGCCTGCGTTTCGGCGACATTTTTCAGGCGCGGGATGAAATACCGGACAAGAGCGGCGTAAACCACAAGCCAGGCCATCAGCGGGATCGCGAGACGCCAGTCGGCGCTCGCGACCATTGCGATCATGGTGATGAAATAGACGATGACATAGACGAACACGTCGAGCAGCTTCATCACGGCTTCGCGGACCGCGAGCGATGTCTGCATCACTTTCGTCGCCACGCGCCCGGCAAACTCGTTTGAATAAAACGCCATTGACTGGCCGAGGAGATGCCGGTGCATGCGCCAGCGCGCGCTCATCGGCAGATTGCCAAGCAGCACCTGGTGGACGACGACCGAATGCAGGAAGGCCGCAAGCGGCAGGCCGGCAAGGATCAGCGCGCCCATCGCAAAGAGCGTCGGCGCCTCGCGGTCAAGGAACCCGGCGCGATCGGCCTCGGCGAGCCAATCGACAATCTTGCCGAGAAAGGCGAACAGGAAAACCTCGCCGACCGCGATTGCGATGGTCAACAGGCAGAGCGCCGCCAGCCATCGGCGCGCATCCCTGACAAAGTGCCAGCAGAACCGCACAAGGCCGCGCGGCGGCGCATCGAGCCGTGTTTCCGGGAAGGGATCGAGCCGCCTTTCGAAATACCTGAACATCCGCGTGATCTGGCACGTGGCAAGCGGTGAGGCAAACGGCAAAGGGCGCGGCGGCGATCAGAAATTATGACCGGGCCTTTACCAGCGCCGATCAGCACTAAAAAAGACCGCCGCCCAAGAGGGGCGGCGGTCCTTTGAATAGCGGTGCGCCGTAATTACTGGGAATCTTCTTCCGGCGGCATGTAAGTCGGCGCGTCTTCCTGATGCTCAGGCGCCGCTTCAATCTCGTCCGCTGTCATCGAAATCGTCAGTCCGGACTGGTCGGCGTTCGCGGTCAGCTCGGAAGCGGGGACGTGGATCGACTTGTCGCCCATGCCGAGATAGCTGCCGACCGAAATAACCGCGGCTTGCGAGCCGTCAGCCTCGGTGACGACACTGGCGACAGTTCCGACCTGCGTGCCGCTCGCGTCAAATACGCTCTGCCCAGTCAGATCGACCGCCGCGGTCTCGGCGCCGAGGTCCACCGTACCCTCAGCGGCCGCGCTTTCCGTCGTCGGGTCCGAATAGGAATCCGGGCCTTCGTTTGCGCAGGCCGTCGCCAAAACAGAGCCCAAGGCAAGGGCTGCGGCGGATGTCAGGTTCAGTACATTCATCATTGTCTCCATTACTGCTTCAACCATCGCACTCGTGTGCTGACACGAATATAGGCGCCCATTGGGGGACTTCCCCTTAAGCATCAGACAGATGGGCAAATGGTCATTTGCCGCCCGGCGTGATCATCCGTGTACGCTTCAATTCGATTTTGCCCGCCCGGCGAAACGTCCCGCGGGTTCCGCCATTGACGGATTAAATGATCGTATATATTGTCGAACTGTAATGTTGCGTTAGGGACGGCAATTGATCGATCGACGTCTATGCGGCGCGCCCCGGCGCCGCCTTCGCGCCGCTGGCCGGCGCGCTATCTTCGCACTTGCGCTGTCCTGTCTCAGCGCCTTGTCGGTCGCCGAAGCGCAAGGCGGCGCTGAATATCGTCTGCTGACGCAGAATGGCCGGGTCGTCAAATGGGGCGGGCCCTATTTGGGAGAGGGCGCGTCGCTGACTTACGCCTTCGCCCGCGAGAAAGCGGATTTTCCTGACGCCCGCAATTGCCGATCGGTTGAACCGGTCGATCGCCTTGCGAGGCGGATGGGGGTCGATTTCGAGACCCTTGAAAAAGTGGTCGAGCAATCCTTTGACCGCTGGCGCGCGGCGGCGAACGTCGAATTCCGCAGGACGGACGACGTCGCCTCCGCCGACATCCTGATCGGCGCCGACGGCGAGACGCGCGGCTGGGCGTTCGCGGATGTTCATTCCCGCTCGGATGGCGGCGCCGTCGGCAGCATCGATCGCGCGCTGGTTTGCGTCAACGCCGAGCGACGCTGGAAAGTCGGCTTCGGCGGGCGGCGCGATGCGCAGGATCTTCGCTTCACCTTGACCCACGAGATCGGCCACGCGCTCGGCCTCAATCATCCCGGCCCTCACGGGCAGCTGATGTCCTTCAGCTATCGCGAATCGTTTGCCGGTCTGCAGCCGGGAGACGTGAAGGGCGTCCAGGCGCTCTATGGCCCGCCGGCGCGTCCGCGACCGCCCATCCTCGCCGGAAATTCCAACGCCGGCGCGCGCTGACAACAAGGTGGCGCGACTGGCCCGCGCCGCATCGACGCCCTACAGCAGCGCCCAGTCGGACGCGGCGAGCGCCCACAGGAATATCACGAGATTGGCGCTCGCATGCGCCGAGATTGCGCCGCCGATGCGGCCCGTGCGGTAGAGCGCAAGCGCGAAGACGGCGCCCGCCAGCGCTCCCGCAAGCCAACGGCCGTGGACGGCGCCAAAGAGGACCGATGAAATCAGGAAAGCCGGCCACGAGAACGCCGCCTCGGCGGCGTCTTCAAAACGTCTGGCGATGAGCGCGCGATGGAGATAGCCGCGGAAGGCGAGTTCCTCGGCGATCGGAATAATCAGCACAGCGCCAAGCCCGCGCGTCGCGATCCACAGACCGGCGCCGGCGGCAGATAGCCCTGCAAGATGCTCCCCCGCCGGTGACGCGTCGCCGCGAGCCGGATCCGTCAACACCCAGATGAAGCCGACCGCCAGACCGATCAGCGCGCCTTGCCCCGAAATCCAACGCCGCGGGTCAAGGCTTCGGCAAAACCACAAGATCGCCGCCGCGCCGGCCGCCGCCTTGACCCCATAAAGCGCGACGCCGCCATCGGCCGAGAACGCCGCGATCAGTATACCGGCGGCGGTGACGGCCAGAAACGGCGCCAGCAGCGCCGTCGCGGCGCGGCCGGACAGGGAAGGCGCCCGCGCGCCATGGCGGGCGAAAAACGCGAGGCGCTGCGAGGCGAGCATGATGCCGATCGTCACGGCGAGAAACATCAGCCAGCCGGCCTGTGAATGAAAGCCGCCGATGGCGACCTCCTCCGAGACATGCGCCCCGATCGAGACGAGCGCGGCGATGCGCGCGGCGTTCAGCCCCCAAATCAACGCGATGCCGATCGGAAAGAGGAGCCAGGCGTTCGGAAATCGCAAGGTGCGGCGGAACACGAAGAGGTAGACCGCCAGAAACGCGGTCGTCAGGCCAATCCCCTCATAGCCCGAGCAGGCGGCCGCGATATTCACCTTGAAACCGGACGCCCCGAGCACGCGCTGGGCGGGTTCGACGATGACATCGCTTTCGTAAAGCGACAACAGGAAGGCGCTGGCGCCGAATGTCGCCCGCGATAATCCGTTCCAGGATTGTTGCGACAGCGCCGACGCCGCCATGACGAACGAAGACGCGCCGGCGGCCAGCATGACCGAAACGAGTCGGCCGCGCGCAAGGTCCCGCCAGAAAGCCGCGGGCGCCGCCGCAAGCGCGAGCAACGCCAGCATGACCGCCACGCCCGCGACCCATAACGCAAAAAGAGTCCACGGCGGCTCGCCGGCCGCTCGATTGAGCGCCAAAGCGCCGATCGAGAGCGCCCCGAAAAGCGCGAGATTGGCGAACAAGAACGCGCGCCCATCATGCGCGGCGGCGGCATCGTAATCGCGCATGATCACCTTGCGCTCGGGCGCAAGCACGATGAGCAGCGCGACACCGAATAACACAACAGCCGGAACAAGCGGCCGCAATACTCCGCGCATCGCGAGCCAAAGAGGATCGCTGGCGTTGATCGCCAAAGGATCGAAAAGCAAAGCGACGACGGGAAGTTCGGCCACCGCGAGGGATGCGATTGCCGCCGCCCGCCAGGCCAGTTGCGATGCGAGCCGTGTCCCCGGCGTTTGGCTGCGAACGTTCATCCTGGTGCGAGCCTACGC
Organism: Parvularculaceae bacterium; assembly: GCA_041744115.1. GTDB lineage: Bacteria > Pseudomonadota > Alphaproteobacteria > Caulobacterales > Parvularculaceae > Amphiplicatus. Next base: position 21,496 of record JBGTLL010000099.1, read on the forward strand.
GAATTCGGGCTCGCGCGCCGGAAAGGCGTCACGCCACAAAAGCCGGAGGCTACTTCCGGAAGAACTTTTCGCGAACGATTGCCGCCGCGCCGGCGAGCAGCGCAATCGCGGCGACGCCCGCGCCGACATCCATTTCCGGAACCTGAGCGACGCCAGCGAGCGCCGGCGACGCAAAGAGCGCGGTGAGCGCTGTGACAACGATGAGTTTCATGTCAGCTCCTATTTGGGTTTGCGGAGGAATTTTTCACGGACGATGGCGGCGGCGCCGGCCAGAAACGCAACAGCGGCGAGGCCCGCTCCAACGTCGAGTTCCGGGACAGCGACCGGCGCCGTCGCGAACGCCGGCGTCGCGATAATGGCGAAAAACGTCAGCAAGCGCTTCATGGGTTTTCCCCGGCGTCAGCGCGAATTCGCCGACTCCGTGCTATTGAACCACTCTCCGGCGACCGGAACAAGCGCCCGCCGCTTGTTTTTGCGCGGGCGCACTCGCCCGGAGGGAGAAAGCAAGGGGCGGCGCAAGTGGAACTTCTGCAAGGGGCCAATGCAATCTTCTACATGATCGCGATCCTTGGCGCCGGCGTTGCGCTCGAACGCTTGGCGCCCTGGCGGCGCGAGCAGAAATTGAGCGTTGCGCGCTGGCTGCGCGCGGCGGCCCTCAACGCCAACGGCATTATCCTCCTTGGCGTGCTGCCGGCGATTTCGGGCTACGGCGCGGCCCTGCTGGCCGAGCGGGAGGGCTTGGGGCTCTTCAATATCGTGCGCGTTCCTTACTGGAGCGAGCTTGCCGTCGCCGTTCTTGTCGCCGACGCGCTCGCCTTTGGGCAGCATTGGGCTCTGCATCGCTGGACGCCGCTGTGGCGCCTCCATCGCACGCATCATCTCGACCGCGCCGTCGACGCCTCGACCGCCTTGCGGTTTCATCCCCTCGAGACCTTGTTTCGCGCCGCGGTCGAGGCGCCCGTCATTGTCATCCTCGGCGTGCCACCCGATGGCGTCCTCCTCGCCTTCGGCGTCTTTGTGATCGTCAACCTATACACGCACTGGAACGTCAATATTCCAGATCGCCTTGAGCGCGCGCTGGCGCCGGTATTCATCACGCCGTCGATGCACCGCCTTCATCACGGCGTCGACGCCGGCGATCAGCGCGCAAATTACGGAACGATTCTTTCGGTGTGGGACCGCCTCCTCGGCTCGATGCGCGGGCCCGAACGTCTGCGCCGCGACGCGCGCTTCGGTCTCGAAGGCCCCGATTCGGCCGCGCGCGAGAGCTTTGCGCTGCTCCTCCTCGATCCGTTCCGCTCGCCAACGCGCTGACTTCGGCGAGGCAGTCCGGGAAGGGACGTCAGCACGAAGGATCGGCCGGGTTCGCTGGCGCCGGCTGGCCGATTTCGCGCAACATTGTCGTGAACCATGCGGCGGCGGGGTCGAACGCCTTGCCGCCTTTGATGCGCTCGAACTCGATTGCCCGCAATTCGCCGCCACGCTCTTCATCATGGCCGATGACGCCGGAAACCCCGGCAAGCGCGCTCTTGACCGCGGCGTCGGCCATCAGGGCGATGAGCTTCAAGTCTTCAGCGTTGGGCGCCGCCGAGCGCGCGAAATAGCCGGACTTTTGAACCAGCGTTTTCTCGGCGCCGATGAGGGCGCCAAGTCGCTTGCCGAGCCAGGCGCCGGCGTTGATCTTGTCGAGCATGACATGACCAAAGGGATCGCGCTCGACTTTCTCGTCGCGGCTTTCCATGTCGCGGACGATCTCGTCGGCGCCGGCGCCTTCGCTCAGGAACACGTTGACGCAATCCTTCCTGTCCATGACGGTCCTGAGGCGCCCGGCCTCGCCTTCGATGTCGAGCGCGATTTCGGGGAGATAGATCGCGTCGATGTCTTTCTGTGCGGGCGTCACATTGAACCCGGCCGGGAAGGCGAGTTGCGAAAGCCGCTGGCGCCACGCCCGCGCCGTCGCCGCCGTCAGCCAGCCGCTGTGGCGCCCCATCACTTCATGGATGATCAGCATCCGCGGATTGGTGCTGTGCTCGTTGACGACGTTCTCGAAGAAGATCGCCCCCTGCTCCGCCGCGGTCAGAGCGCCGAGCGACTGGCGGATCGGCGCCACGTCATTATCGACCGTCTTCGGCAGACCGACGACGGTGAGCTTGCGGCCGTTGCGCGCAAGATGAGCGGCAAGATCGGCCGCGGTCGTGTTGGTGTCATCGCCGCCGATCGTGTGCAGAATGGTGACGCCGTCTTTGGTCAGCTGCGCGGCCGCGACCTCCAGCGGATCCTCGCCCGCCTTGACGAGGCCGCGCTTCACGCAGTCCTTCACATTGGTGAGCTTGACGCGGCTGTTGCCGATCGGCGAGCCGCCGTGGCGAAGGAAGAGATCAGCGGAGGCGCGAACCTCCAAGGTCGCCGCGACCGACCGCCCCCTGAGCAGGCCGTCATAGCCAGAAAGATAGCCGATGACCGGCGCATCGGGCAGTTGCGCCGTGTAGCGCGCGATCAGCTCGCCGACAGCGGCGGAGAGGCATGGCGCCAGACCGCCGGCCGTCAGCAGCGCGATTTTGTGTTCGGTCATCGATGTGGTCTCCGGTCAGCGAAGAAGTTGTCGTCTTGTCTGTCGCCGCGTAGCATGATCGGCCGTTCCGGCCACTTCCCCTGCAAAGAGCTGGGGAAGGAAGGTGGATCACCTCACGCCAGTCCTGTGCGGCCGATTGCGAGGAATTTGTCGCGGCGGTGGCGCCGGAGCTGGTCGGGGGTCATGAGCGCCAGTTCTTCGATCGCCGCCTCGATCGCGTCGCCGAGGCGTTCGGCGGCCAAAGCCGGATCGCGGTGCGCGCCGCCAAGCGGCTCGGGCACGATGCCATCGATGACAGCGAGGCTCTTCAGATCTTCGGCCGCGATCTTCATCGCTTCGGCGGCGTCCGGGGCCTTGCTTTCGCCTTTGCCTTGCGCGTCCTTCCACAGGATCGATGCGCAGCCTTCGGGCGAGATCACCGAATAGACGGCGTGTTCGAGCATCAAGACCTTGTTCGCCGCGGCGAGTGCGACCGCCCCGCCCGAGCCGCCCTCGCCGACGATGACGGCGATGACGGGCGCCCCAAGTCCGAGGCACTTCTCCGTACACGTTGCAATCGCTTCGGCTTGCCCCCGTTCCTCGCCGCCGCGCCCCGGATAGGCGCCGGGCGTATCGACCAGCGTCACGACCGGCATGTTGAACCGCTCGGCAAGATCGAGGAGGCGGATCGCTTTCCGGTAGCCTTCGGGGTTCGCCATGCCGAAATTGTGCTTGACGCGGCTCGCGGTGTCCGAGCCTTTCTCATGGCCGATCAGCATCACCGACCGCCCGCGCAGGCGCGCCGGTCCGCCGACGATCGCCGCATCCTCGCCAAAGCAGCGGTCGCCCGCGAGCGGCGTGAAGTCTTCAACCAGATACCGGACGTAGTCGGAAAAATGCGGGCGCTGAACGTGGCGCGCGACCAGGGTCTTCTGCCAGCGCGTCAGTTTCTGATAGGTGTCTTTCAGGAGATCATGCGCGCGCGTTTCAAGACGCGCGATTTCGTCGGCGGCGCTTTCCTTGTCGCCGCCGTGTTTTTTCAGCTCTTCAATGCGCCCTTCGAGGTCGGCGACCGGTTTTTCAAAGTCGAGATATTTCTGCATTGGCCGAGACTTAGGCGCGCTCGCGCGGGCGATCAAGCCGCAGGCCGTCAGCCGGCCTTGCGGCCTTTTCTCGCGAGCGGGTGGGCGGTGAAGACGAGATCTTTCAGCCTTTCCTGCGCGACATGGGTGTAAATCTCGGTTGTCGTGATGTCGGCGTGGCCGAGCATCGCCTGCACGGCGCGCAGATCCGCGCCGCCCGAAAGGAGATGCGTTGCGAAGGCGTGGCGCAGGACGTGCGGCGACACCCGTTCCGGGCGGATGCCGGCGGCGGCGGCGAGTTCCTTGACGAGCTGGGCAAAGCGCGCCGCCGTCACATGGCCGGTCTTGCCGCGCGAGGGAAAGAGAAACCGCGACGGCGCCTTTTCGCCGTCCGCCGCGACAGCAAGAAATTCATTCCGCACCGGGAGGTATTCTTCAAGCGCGCGGCGCGCGGCGCCGCCGACCGGAACCAGCCGCTCCTTGCCGCCCTTCCCCTTGACGATGATCGCCTCGCGCGCATTGCTCGCCGCCGACAACGGGAGCGACACCAGTTCCGAAACGCGAAGGCCGGCGGCGTATAGAAGCTCAATCATCGCCCGTAGCCGCAGCGCCCTCGCATCCTTTCCGCAAGCGGCCTCGACGAGGCGGCGGGTTTCATCGACGGTCAGGATTTTCGGCAGCGGCCGGCGGATTTTCGGCCGGTCGATCGCCGCCGCGGGATTGTCAGCGCGATGGCCTTCTTCATAAAGGAACGCATAAAACTGCCGCAGCGCCGAGCATTTCAACGCCGCGGTCGAGGCCGCAAGCCCTTCCGCTTCGAGCACCTCCAGAAACGCCGAAATGTCGCCCGCGCCGGCGGTGACAAGGGTTTCCTTCCGGGACCGGAGGAAGTGAGAATAGCGCTCGAGATCGCGCCCGTAATTCTTCAAGGTATTGGCCGCCGCCGCGCGATCGACGACCATCATATCGAGAAATAGCGCGATCAGCCGCGCGTCGTCAGCGCCAAGTTTCACGTCGCCCGCTTCGGCTTGAGGCGCGGCGCCGGCACGCCCGCATCTTCCGTTGACGCCCCGGACGGCGGCGCGGCGCCCGCGTCGGCGGCGGCTTGAAAGAGCGCGATCAACGCGCTTTCCGATTTGCGACGACGGGCAAGGTCGTCGAGGCCGGCGACGGCGAACGACCGCATCATGACTGCGCGCGCGACGCCGTCACCCATCGCCGCCCGATCGGACGCAGCAAGACCCGCCAGCGCCGCCGCGCCTTTAGCGCCATTCGCTGCGGCGTCTATGGCGGACGAAACCAGAAACGGCAGAACGCCATCGGGGGGGGCCGTCGCGACAGGCAATGTAACGGTAACCGGACGCGCCTCCACCGCTTCAGGGCCGGCGAGCGCCGCCAGGATTTCGGCCAATCCCTGCCCGTCAGCCGACGCGGCGACAAGCCATTTTTTCGCCGAGGCCGCGTCGCCAAGGGCAAGGCCCGCCAGCGTAAAGGCTTGCGCTTCGTCGGGATCGACGATCGCGCCTTCAAACCCGCGAATATCGTCCGCATAAAGAACAGCGGCGGCGTAGAGGGAGGGGAATTCCGTCGCCGCCCTGATTTCCGCCGCGACCAGCGCCGCCTTGTCGCGAAGGAGTTCGGGCGCCGACATCGCGCGGATCGCCTGATAGCCGCCGGCAAATTCCGCCGGCGCGCCGGCAAGGAGCGCTTTGAGTTCGGCGCCGGTTATTGCGCCCATCGCGGCGGCGCCGC
>JBGTLL010000100.1:0-8037 GCA_041744115.1 Parvularculaceae bacterium
CCGCGGCGAGGGCAGACGGCGCGGCGACCGGCCTCGCCATACCGAGGCGGAAACCGGGACCGCGACCGATCGGCTGACGAACCGCCCGCGCGGAGCAAATATCGACGCGTCTTGCACGCCGGCGCGACGGGTGACATGTTCCGCCGCGGATAAGGGCTCGAGATTGCTCGCGAGGGGCGCGAGCGCTGTTCTGCGTTCAACACTTCAATCAAATTCACAGCGCATTCGTGCGGCGTCTTCCAATGTGCGCCAGCTTTGCGGGAGCTTGAAGCTTGCTTTTTAATTCGCTGACCTTCGTCGTTTTCTTCGCGATCGTCGTCGCGCTGCATTCGGCGCCGCTTTCCTGGCGCGTGAAGAAGTTCAATCTTCTGATCGCCAGTTACATCTTCTACGGCGCGTGGAGCCCGCCTTTTGTCATTTTGCTGGCGCTCTCAACCGCGGTCGACTGGAAGGCGGCGCAGTGGATTCATCGATCCAGCACAAAAGCGCGGCGGCGGCTCTTTCTCATCCTTTCGCTCGCGACCAATCTCGGCATTCTCGGCTATTTCAAATATGGCGAGTTCCTGCTGGAAAATTTTACCGCGATCGTGAATGCGGCCGGGATCGCCTACAAGCCGCCGGAGTGGAACATCATCCTGCCGGTCGGCATCTCCTTCTACACCTTCCAGACGATGGCGTATTCGCTCGATGTATATCTGCGCCGCGCCGCGCCGACCAAATCGCTGCTCGACTTTTCATTGTTCGTTTCATTCTTTCCGCAGCTCGTCGCCGGCCCGATCGTCCGTCCGTCGCAACTCGTTCCGCAATTCGCCGAGCCGAAAGTCGCAACGCCGCCGCAATTCTATTGGGGCCTCGCGCTGATGACGATGGGCCTCTTTGAGAAAGTGGTGCTGGCGGATTCATTCCTCGCGCCCGCCGCCGACGCCGCCTTCAGCCACAAGGGCGCGCTAAGCCCCCTCGACGCCTGGACCGGCGTCCTCGCCTTTTCGGGCCAGATTTTTTTCGACTTCTCGGGCTATTCGACGACCGCGATCGGAACCGCGATGTGCCTCGGCTTCGCGCTGCCGAACAATTTCCTTTATCCTTACGCCGCCATCGGCTTTTCCGATTTCTGGCGGCGCTGGCACATTTCGCTGTCGACCTGGCTGCGCGATTATCTCTACATCCCGCTCGGCGGCAACAAGAAGGGACGGATACGGACTTACGTCAATCTGATGATCACCATGCTGCTCGGCGGCCTCTGGCATGGCGCGAGCTGGACTTTTGTCGTCTGGGGCGGCCTTCACGGGCTCTATCTTGCCGCCGAGCGCGCGCTGAAAGAGGCGATCCCGGACCGCCAGTGGTTTCATACCCTCTGGTTTCGCGTCTCAATGGCGCTTCTCACCTACTTTCTCGTCAACATCACCTGGGTGTTCTTCCGGGCGCAGGGATTCAAGGAGGCCTGGATTTATCTCGGGTCGATGTTCGGCATGGCCGCCAAGCCCGAGAAGGTCTTGTATCTGAACGAGATCATTCCCGCCGCGATCGTCATCGCCGGCATGGTGTTCGCGCACTGGCGCCTGCGCTCGACGACCCTCGAGGCGGTCGCCGAAAAAACCCCGGCCTGGATTATCGGGGCGATCATCGCGGCGATGCTGTTCATGCTGGTGATCACCCAAGGGTCGGACAGCGCCTTCATCTATTTCCAGTTCTGAAAGGACGATTTCGATGTCCGACGCTCCCTCAAATCCGCCGAGCGGTCCGCGCGAGGGCCTCAAACCCGCGCATCCGCTCTCCTTCTTCGATCCTGAACGCGTCGAGCGTCCGACCCCGGTGCGGCCGTGGCGGGCGATGATTTTCGCGGCGGCGGCGGCGACCGCGATTTTGACGCTCGGCTGGGAGATTTACTGGCGCGGCGAAGGCCTGATCGCCGGCGACTTCAAGAACACGGCCGCGCTGTGGGCGCAGGAACGGCGCAAGGCGACCGGCGATCGGACCGTCATGATCGGCTCCAGCCGCGCGTTCTTCGACACCGATCTCGACATCTGGGAAGAACTTGCGGGCGTCCGGCCGGTGCAGCTTTCGCTCGAAGGCACCAGTCCGCGGATGTTTCTGAAAGACCTCGCCGACGACGAAGAGTTTACGGGGACGGTTCTGGTCGGCGTCACCGCGGGCCTCTTTTTTACCGGCGAAGGCGGCCTGCGCGCCGACGTTCTCGACTATGTGAATGACGAATCGCTTTCTCAGCGCGCGGATCATTTCCTGTCGCTGCAGCTCGAACGGGTCTTCGCTTTCATCGACGAATCGACGCGGCCGAAGAAACAGCTCTACGACGCGCGCCTGCCGCTGCGCGACGGCATGAAAGGCCGTTTCTTTCCGCGCAAGCTCGCCATTCTCGAGGCCGACCGGAACACCGAAATGTGGGCGCGGCTCGAGGAAGATGAGGCGAAGGCGGAACAGGCGAAAGAAATCTGGGTCGGCATGGCGCGCCGGTTCACGCCGCCGCCGAACCCCGACGGCAGCCCGCCGCCGCCGATGCCGGATGAAGCGATCAACGCCGTCATTGCGGGCGTGAAAGCCAACGTCGATAAAATACGCGCCCGCGGCGGCGAGGTCGTTTTCCTGCGTTTTCCCTATGAAGGATTTTACCAGCAGCTCGAGGATACGGCGTTCCCGCGCGCGCGGTTCTGGGACCGCCTTGTCGAACAGACGGACAGCGTCGGCGTGAGCTTTCACGATTATCCGCAACTTCAGGGCTACGAATTGCCTGAATGGTCACATCTGGCGCCGCGCGAGGCGGAGCGCTATACGCGCGCGCTGGTTCCGATCGTCTACGCCGAAATCCCGCGCAAAGCCGCCGCGCGCGCAGGCCGCGGCGAGTAAAATCGTTTGCTGCCCCGCGGGGTGGGCCAAGCTTCTTTACTCAATCGACAAAATCGAGACCCAAATCCAGCGACGGCGCCGAATGCGTGATGGCGCCCGATGAAATCACATCGACGCCGGTCATCGCGATGGCGCGGACGCTGTCGAGGGTGACGCCGCCGGAGGCTTCGAGCAATGCGCGGCCCTTGTTCAGGGAAACGGCGAGTTTGAGATCGTCCGTCGACATGTTGTCGAGAAGGACGACATGCGCCCCGTGATTGAGGGCCTCCTCAAGCTGTTCCAGCGTTTCGACTTCGATCTCGATCTTCGTCATATGGCCGACGGCTTCTTTCGCCGCCTTCATCGCTTCGGCGATGCCGCCCGCGGCCGCGATGTGGTTGTCCTTGATCATCACCGCGTCATAAAGGCCGAAACGGTGGTTATGGCCGCCGCCGCAGCGGACGGCGTATTTCTCCAGCGCGCGAAGGCCTGGCGTTGTCTTCCGTGTACAGACGATGCGGGCGCGGGTTCCGGCGACGGCGTCGACGAGGCGCGCCGTCTCGGTCGAAACGCCCGACATCCGCCCGAGAAAATTCAGGGCGACGCGCTCGGCGGTCAAAATCCCGCGCGACGGACCCTCGACGCGCAGGACAACGTCCTTCGCCGCGACGCGCGCGCCGTCGTTCTTCTCGACGATCGCCTCGATGTCGCAATCGACGAGGCGGAAGGCGGCGAGCGCCAGATCGACGCCGGCGATGACGCCCGGCCGGCGCGCCGTCAGCCTCGCGCGGCTGTGCGCCTCCCTCGGGATGCAGGCGGCGCTGGTCAGGTCGCCGGCGTCGCCGAGGTCTTCTTTCAGCGCGCGCGCGGCCGCTTCTTCGACGATGAAGGCGGGAAGCGGCGTCATGAAAGTTCTCCCTCCCATTCAAGTTCGGCGGTTTCAGCAAGACAGATTTCGGTGTGCATCGGTTCCGCGTCGGTCTCCGGGAAATCGCCGCGGTAATGGCCGCCGCGGCTTTCTTCCCGCATCAGCGCCCCTTGCGCGATCAGTTCAGCCGACGCGAGCGCGCTTTTGAGGCCGCTGGTCATCGCCTCGCTGCGGTTAAGCGCGTTGATCGCGCCGATCACCTCATTGAGGCTTTGGTCCGAGCGGATGAGCGCGGCGCCCTTCGACATGGCGACGCGAAGTTTCATCAGCAGGGTTGCGTCGGCCGGTTTCGGCGCCAGCTCGAAGCGGTCTTCGGGGGCGCTGGCGTTTTTGCGAGTCGGGAGCGACTGGTCTTTCAGCCGCCCGGCAATGCGGGCGCCGAAGACAACGGCCTCAAGCAGCGAGTTCGAGGCAAGGCGATTGGCGCCATGAACGCCGGTCGAGGCGACCTCGCCGACAGCGGAAAGCCCGCCCAGCGATGCGCGCCCGTCAAGGTCGGTCATGACGCCGCCCATGTGATAATGCGCGGCGGGGGCGACCGGCATCAGCGCGTCGCGCGGGTCAATTCCGTTGCGCTCGCAGGCGGCAAAAACCGTCGGGAATTTTGCCGGGAAATCGGCGCCGATCGCGCCCCGCGCATCGAGAAAGGCGCCGCGGCCCGACGCGATCTCGGCCTCGACCGCTCTGGCGACGATGTCGCGCGGGGCAAGGTCTCTGGCGCGGGAATAGCGGCTCATGAACGGCTTGCCGTCCTTGTTGACAAGGGTCGCGCCATCGCCGCGCAAGGCTTCGGTTGCGAGCGGCGCGGGGTCCTCGCCGAAATCGAGCGCGGTCGGGTGGAACTGCACGAATTCCGGATCGCGGATGACGGCGCCGGCCCTCGCGGCGAAGGCAAGGCCGTGGCCCTGCGCCGGGATCGGGTTCGTCGTCACCGCGTAAAGCCCGCCGAGCCCGCCGGTCGCGAGCACGGTTTCGGACGCTTCCATCAAGACGCGCTCGCCCCGCTCGACGACATAGGCGAGGACGCCGGCGACCGCGCCTTCATCGTTCGTCAGCAGATCTTCAACGACGACGCGCTCCATGATGGTGATGTGCGGAGATTTGCGCGCCGCGGCGATCAGCGCCCGCATGATCTCGGCGCCGGCCTTGTCGCCCGTCGCGTGGACGATGCGGTTCCGGCAATGCGCGGCCTCGCGTCCGAGTTTGAGATTCCCTGCCGCATCGCGATCGAAAGAAACGCCGAGCCGCGCCAGATCTTCGACCGCCTCCGGTCCGCCATCGGCGAGAATGCGCGCGGCCTCCGGATCGACGAGATTGGCGCCCGCTTCCATGGTGTCGGCGAAATGAAGGTTCGGCGAATCGTTCTCCCCGATCGCCGCCGCCATCCCGCCTTGCGCCCAGGCGCTCGAGGCGTCGGCGCCGAGCGGGCGCGCGGTGATGACGGTGACCGGGCGGGGCCCGAGTTTCAGCGCCGTGTAAAGGCCCGCGACGCCAGCGCCGATGATGAGGATTTCAGATTGCAATCAAACCCCGCTCATCGGGGAGACCAGCGCGGGCGAAGGAGCGTTCCCCTCTCCCCCGACCCCTCCCCCACAGGCGGAGGGGAGAAACGCCAGCGCCGACGCCACACAGTCTGAAGAGCAATTTCACGCCCGCGCCTCGACCGCCAGCACTTTTGGCGCCTTCAGACGCGTGTACATCGATTGCCGTTTCAGCGGCAATCGGATCATGCGCTCGATCGCGAGGCGGGCGCGGCCGGCGATCTCCGGGTCGACGGTGACTTCATGGCGCATCGTCTCCAGCGAGCGCAAAATCTTCGGCAGCGTGATCCGCTTCATGTGCGGGCACAAATTGCACGGCCGGACGAAATTCACGGCCGGATTTTCAAGGCTGACATTGTCCGACATCGAACATTCGGTGATGAGGACGACGCTTTTCGGCTGTTTCGTCTTGACGAAATTTGACATGCCGCTGGTCGAGCCGGCAAAATCCGCTTCCGCGAGGACGTCCGGCGGGCATTCGGGGTGCGCGAGCACGATGACGCCCGGATTTCCGGCGCGGATTTCGCGGATGTCCTCGGCCGTGAAGCGCTCGTGGACTTCGCAGGCGCCGGCCCAGGTGACGATCTTCACCTCCGTCATCGCGGCGACATTTTTCGCCAGATACTGGTCGGGGATGAGGATGACGATCTCGGAATCCCATTCCTTCGCCGCCCATTCGACGATCTCCACCGCGTTCGACGAGGTGCAGCAGATGTCGGTTTCGGCTTTGACGTCGGCCGAGGTGTTTACGTAAGTGACGACCGGCGCGCCCGGATATTTCTGCTTCAGCAGCCGCACATCCTCGCCAGTCAGCGACGCGGCGAGCGAGCAGCCCGCCTCGATGTCCGGGATCAGGACGGTCTTATCCGGGCAGAGGATTTTCGAGGTTTCCGCCATGAAATGAACGCCGGCCTGGACGATGATTTTGGCGTCGGTCGCCGCCGCCATCTTCGCGAGCTGCAGGCTGTCGCCGGAAAAATCGCCGACGCCGAAATAGATCTCGGGCGTCATGTAATTGTGGGCGAGGATGACCGCGTTCTTCGCTTTCTTCAGATCGTTGATCGCCGCGATGTAGGGCGCGTGGAGGCGCCATTCCGCGAACGGGATGAGTTTCCTCACACGCGGGTAGAGATGATCGGTCTTCGCCGCGACTTCGTCGGTGAAGGGCAGCGCTTTCGGCGCGGTCCGGCTGCGGTTCAGTTCAAGAACGGCCATTTGCCTCTCCCGTCTTTCCTTCCGGAAATATACTCATATAGAGCATATATAGGCCGGAAAAAATCGCCCGCAATGGGCGAAGGGGTGAATCTGGCGCTTCGGGCGTCTGCGGTCAATTCAAATTGACATTTGATCAGCGAGTTTGGGCTTCACACATATTGACTTGTCCGGCAGATTTCCGTACGAAGTTCGAAAGGGAGCGCCGCTATGTTGGCCTTTACAGATTTGACGGTCGCCATCGATGAACCAAAGACGGCGCGCATGGAACAGCGCACCAAGCAGCACGTCAAGACGGATATCCAGCTTGCCGCCGCGCTTCTTGGCGTTGACGAGACAACTTTTGTTACAAGCGTCGCCTATGAACGCGCGCGCGAAACGATCCGCGATCACGAACGGACGTCCCTATCGCCGGCCGATCGCGACTTGTTTCTTGCGGCGCTCGACGCTCCGCCCGCGCCCACGGCCGCGCTGCGGGATGCGGCACGCCGCCACGCAGCCTTGGTCCGCAATGGCGCGTGAGGCCGCGCCGCCCGAATGCGACGTCGAGCCTTTCGATCCTGACCGTCACAGCCGGACGGATTTTTGCTGCGGCGTCGATCGGCTTGACAACTATCTGAAACGAACAGCGAGGAAACATCAGGAGGGCGATTTTGCCCGCGTCTTTGTCGCGGTTGCGCCGGGCCAGTCGTCGATCCTCGGATTTTATTCGATCAACGCCCATGTCGTCGAAGCGCCAGATCTCCCCGACCGGATAACCAGGAACGCGCCTCGCCATGACGGCGTTCGGAGCGGCATTCCAGCCGCCTATCTGTCGATGATCGCGGTCGACAGGGGGCGGCAGGGCCAAGGCCTTGGCGTCGTCCTTCTCGCCGATGCGCTGAAACGGCTGATACCGCTTTCGCACGAAATCGGTTTAGCCGTAGTTGTGCTTGACGTGCTCGACGACGGCGGTCCCGGGGCGTTCGCGCGCCGGAAAGGCTTTTACGAAGGCATGGGATTTCAATCGACCCCGAGCCGCCAGGCCCGGATGTTCTTGACAATGAAGGACATTCGCGCGGCATTCGGTTGAGGATCGCCTAAAGGGATCGCGTTTTGACCGACGTCTTCATTTCCTATTCCCGGCCCGACCGCGCGCGGATCGCCAAACTGGCGGCGGCGCTTGAAAGCGCCGGCTATTCGGTCTGGTGGGACATGAACCTCACCGGCGGCGCGCAATTCTCGAAAGAGACCGGCGAGAAGCTGAACGAGGCGAAGGCGGTCGTCGTCGCCTGGTCGAAAACCTCGATCGATTCGATGTGGGTCGCCGACGAGGCGACGGTCGGGCGGACGAAACGCATCCTCGTGCCGATCGCCATCGACGCGGTCGAGCCGCCTTTGGGTTTCGGACAGATTCACGCAGTTGATTTTTCGGGTTGGACCGGCGACCCCGGCGACTCGCCGTTCCTGGCGCTTAATACGAGTCTTGCGGCCATTCTGAAACGCGAGCCGGCGCCGATCGCGCGCGCCGCGAGC
>JBGTLL010000101.1:0-33719 GCA_041744115.1 Parvularculaceae bacterium
CGCCAACGCCGCCGCCGTGCTGCGCGGAAGCCTCCCCGGCAGCGCGCGGGATTTCCGGCCGCGGCCGAGGAGCGCTGCATCCGCTCAAATACCGTAGGCGGACGATCAAGACCTTGATCGGCAATCTCGTCCGGCTGGCTGGCCGGCAAGGCGCCTAAAGGCGGCAAAGACCGCGCCCCAACGCCGGGCTTTGTCAGGGCTGCGTTGATCCTGTATGCTTTGACCCGGGTCCGGGTCCCAATGCCGGGAATGGGGCAGCGCGAGGAGAGTGAAATGCTGAGAACGACAATCGTTGCGGCGCTGGCGGCCGTCTTCGTTGCCGCATGCGCCACGTCAACGCCCTATGGGCCGGCGAGCGGCGGCAATCCTTACGGCTTTTCGGATCAGAAGATTGAAGACAACCGGTACCGCATTGTTTTCAGAGGCAACTCATCGACAAACCGCGAGGCGGTCGAAACCTACCTTCTCTATCGCGCCGCCGAACTGACGGTTCAGAACGGATTTGACTATTTCATCGTGTCCGAACAGGACACCGAAGCGAACAAGCGCTATTCGGCGTCGCCGAACCCGGCGTTTTACGGCCGCTACAATTACGGCTACGGGCCTTATTGCTGCGCCTTCCCGTATTACGCCTATGGCTGGGGCTGGGGTTCTCCCTACAACGATTTCGCGGCGCGCGAATATACGCGGTATACGGCGATCGCGTTTGTCACCATGCACAAGGGGACAAAGCCCGCGGATGATTCCGAGGCATTCGATGCGCGGTCGGTGATGGAAAATCTGCGCTCTTACGTGGTCGCCGAGCCGTCATCGTAAACGTCCGGCAGCGAACGCCAGAACGCTATACGGCGCGAAGTTTCGGCGCCGGGGTTGCCGCGGGCTCGGCGCTCGCGACGCTGCGTTCATAGATCGCCACGAATCCGCGCGGCGTATGGCGGACGACGATCGCGCGCTGACGGCCGACATGGATCGCGGCGCCGACAGCGGGCTTGCGCGGCGATTCGACGGACACGCCATCGACCGATTGATCGAGGACCCGCACATACAATGATCCGCCGTCGGCGAGGCGGCAGACCATGCGCTGTTCGGCGGTCGGATGGCGCGGCGCCGAACGGCGGTCCGAAAGGCCCGCGGAAAACCCCGGATTGGCGCGCATCAGCAGCTGTTCGGCCAGCAGCGCCCGGCGCCGGCGCGAAAGCAGGAATGACAGGGCAAAACCGTCCGGGAACGTGCGCACGATGCGGCCTTCGATGACGTCAAGGCCGCTGACATAGATCACCGCCGCGTCGCCCTTCATCGCCTTTGCAGCGACCTTCAGCGACATGTCGCCGGGCGATATGTTCACCAGCCGCCCGTCATATTCGTCAATTCCGTTGACGATGATGCGGGCGGGAAGATCGAGCGGAATCCGTCGGAACCGGCGCTGCTCTGCCTTGTTCATTCTGTTTGCCAACACGGAAGCTTCACCTCAGCCGCCGCTGCAGACTATGTGCCGCGGCTCAAACCTTCGCTAAGGGGTCCTCTAAAAATTTAGCCTTTCTTGCCCGTTGCCGCTTTGCGGCGCCTTTGACTTGCGGGTTTTCATGGTTAAGAAATTGCCGGGCGGGCAGGCGAACGCGGACGGCTCTGGCGTCGGCGCGTCGCAAACCCCGAACGGATCGTCGCAAAGGCGACCGTGAGATCATTGCGCGAAAATGGCACAGCGGCCTAGCCTGTCGCGCTTTTTCACGGCTCAAATCCGCGGCGTCACATAAGGGAAATGTCAATTGCTGAAAAAATTCGCGATGGCCGCGCAGACGGCCGCCGTCCTGCTCGCAACCGCGCAGGCGCAGCCGGCCGAAGACCCGTTTCTTTACCTGGAAGAGATCGAGGGCGCCAAAGCCCTTGATTGGGCGCGGGCAGAGAATGCGCGCACGCTGCCAATCCTTGAGAGCGACCCGAGATTTGCGTCGATGCGCGATGAGGCGCGCGCCATTCTGACGTCGCCGGCGCGCATCCCGGCGGGATCGATCCACAATGGCGCTGTCTATAATTTCTGGCAGGACGAGGCGCATGTGCGCGGGCTTTGGCGGCGCTCCAGCGTCAAAAGCTATCGCAACGGCGCCCCCGAATGGGAGACCCTGATCGATTTCGACAGGCTGGCGAAAGATGAAGAGGAGAACTGGATCAGCGACCAGTTCGTTTGCCTCTCACCGGAATACCGCCGGTGCATGGTCGAGCTTTCGCGCGGCGGCGGCGATACGTCGACCTGGCGCGAGTTCGACACTTCGGCGAAAACGTTTGTCGAAGGCGGCTTTTCGCTCGGCGAAGCAAAATCCGACGTCTCCTGGGTTGATGCGGACACGTTGATTGTTGGAACCGACTGGGGTCCTGGCGCGCTGACGGAGTCCGGCTATCCGCGCATCGTCAAGATCTGGAAGCGCGGAACGCCGCTCGAAGAAGCCGGCCTGCTGTATGAGGGTGTCAAAGAGGATGTCGCTGTCCGCTCCTATGTCGACCAGGACGGCGGCGCCGCGCATCCTTTCGTCACGCGGTCGGTCTCTTTTTTCGAGACGGAATATCATTATGCGCCGGATGCGTCGGCGCCAGTGAAACTGCCGTTGCCGCTGAATGCGGACATCAGCGGCGTCATCGACGGGCGCGCGATTTTCTTCCTGCGCGAGCCGTGGCGCCATCAGGACAAGGATTACGCCGAGGGGACGGTTGTCGCCTATGATCTGAAAAGCGGCGCGGCCGAACCCGTCTTCGCGGCGACCGGCCAGCAGTCGGTCGAAAACATCGGGATCGGCAAATCAGGCCTTGTCATACAATATCTTGATAATGTTTCCGGCAAGGCGGCGCGCGTCGAACGGACAAAAAAAGGGGGATGGAAAGCCGAAGAAATTCCGCTGCCCGAAAACGGCGTCCTGAAAATCCTCTCCGCGGGCGGCGGGACGGACGATGCGATGCTCTCTTTTGAGAGCCTGACATCGCCCTTATCGCTCCATTATGTAACCGCCAATAACAAGGCGACGAAAATCTTCGCAACGCCGGCCGCCTACGACGCTTCGGATGTAGCCGTGGAGCAGCATTTCGCCGTTTCGCCCGACGGAACGCGCATTCCCTATTATGTGATGGCGAAAAAGGACGTGCTCGAAGAAGGCAACGCGCCGACAGTCCAATACGCGTATGGCGGGTTTCTTTCGCCGACCTTGCCGGTCTATTACGAAGACCCGTCGCGTCCTCAGCACGGCGCGCTTGCCGGCAAGCTTTGGGTCTCGCGCGGCGGCGTCCTTGTGCTTTCCAACATTCGCGGCGGCTCGGAATTCGGCCCGAAATGGCATCAGGCGGGCCTGCAGGAAAACCGCCAGAAGGTTTTTGACGATTTTATCGCGATTTCCGAAGATCTGATCAAGAGAGGCGTCACGTCGCCGGAAAAGCTCGGCGCCATCGGACGCTCCAATGGCGGCCTCTTGATGGGGGCGATCGTCAATCAGCGGCCCGATCTTTACGCCGCCATTGTCAACGGCGTTCCCCTGTTCGACATGAAGCGCTACACCAAACTCGGGGCCGGCGCGTCATGGGTCGCCGAATATGGCGATCCCGATACCGACGATTGGGCGTTCATGTCGAAATGGTCGCCTTACCAGAACCTGAAGAAGGGGATCGATTATCCGCCGGTATTCTATTACACATCGACCAAGGACGACCGCGTCCATCCCGCTCACGCGCGAAAAGCTGCGGCGAAGACGAAGGCGCTCGGCGGCGATTATTTTTACTACGAGAACATGGAAGGCGGACACGGCGGCGCCGCCAATCAGGACCAGCTGTCCTACCGGATCGCGCTGGAATACGCGTATTTCGCGCGCATGCTGATGGCCGAGGATCAATAGCAAAGTGCGGGGAGCCGCGCGGCGGCTCCCCGCATCGAAGCATTTTTCTGGCTAATGTTTCCAGTCGCGAATTTGGCGTTCAGCTTCATCGCGCTCGACGCCGTAACGTTCCTGGATCTTGCCGGCAAGTTCTTCGGACTTGCCGTCAATCTGCGTCAGATCGTCGTCGGTGAGCTTACCCCACTGCTGCTTTGCTGCGCCTTTGATCTGCTTCCAGTTACCCTCGATCTGGTCTCTATTCATATTTACCTCCAAACGGGTTGCGACTACGGTTTTCGAACACCAGCGCGTTGTCATTGTTCCCCGCCGGGGAGAATGCGATATGACAATTCTGCAAGGGAGCGTCGCGAGGAATGGGCTGGTGGTTCAAGATCAAACTGTGGAAGCGGGTCTTCACCGGTTTGGTTCTTGGCGTCGTCTTCGGCCTGATCGTTTCGCAGACAATGGACGCGGTCGCTGCTGAAGCGCTGCTTGCAAAAGTAAGGATCGTCGGCGACGTCTTCATCCGCCTGATCCAGATGATCGTTGTTCCGCTGGTGTTTTTCACGCTGATCGCGGGGATCTACGCGATGGGCGATCCGAAAAAGCTCGGCACGATCGGGGTCAAGGCGTTCGGTCTTTATGTGCTGACGACGTTCATCGCGAATCTGATCGGTCTCGGCATGGGAATTTTGTTCCAGCCAGGTCGCGGCGTTGATCTCGGTGGGGCGGAGCCAAGGCAACTCGGCGACGCGCTGCCCCTCGGCGACCGGCTGATGGCGATCATTCCCGAAAACCCGTTCGCCGCATTGATGCAGGGCGACATGCTCGCCGTCATCTTCTTCTCGCTGCTTTTCGGCGTTGGCCTGTTGATGGCGCGCGAAGAAGGGCAGGCGGCCGGCCGCTTCTTCGAGGCGGCGTCCGAAGGTATCCTCAAGGTGACGCATCTCATCATGGAACTGGCGCCATTCGGCGTCTTTGCTCTCATCGCCTATGTCGCCGGGACCAAGGGCGTCGAGACGTTTACAGCGATCCTGTCACTGACGCTCGCCGTTTATCTGGGGTGCGCGCTGCATATGCTGATTGTCTATGGCGGGATCATCAAGCTCGTCCTGCGCCTGCCCTTCGTCAATTTCTTCCGCGGCATCCTCGACGCGATGATGGTCGCCTATTCGACCTCGTCATCCTCGGCGACGCTTCCAGTCAACATCCGCGCGACGACGGAAAATCTGGGGGTTTCAAAATCCGTCGCCGGGTCCGTGCTGCCATTGGGGACGACCATCAACATGGACGGCACCTCGCTCTATCTCGGCATCGTCGCGCTCTTCACGGCGCAGGCCTTCGGCTACACGCTCGAATTGCAGCACTATTTCCTGATCGCCCTGACCGCGGCGCTGGTATCGATCGGCGCGGCGGGCGTGCCGTCGGCTTCGCTGTTTCTGTTGTCGATCGTGCTCGGCGTCTTTGACGTGTCGCCCGAGCACACGGCGCTCGTCATCGGCTTCATTTTCCCGTTCGACCGCCTGCTCGACATGATGAGGACGGTCGTCAACGTCACCGGCGACGCAACGGTCGCGACCGCCGTCGCCAAATGGGAAGGCGAACTCGACGAGGCCGTTTACCGCGCGAAGCCGGGGAGTTAGGCGGCGTCGTTCAAGGGGGAGCAATACCGTTTTCATCACCGCCGTCGCCAGTCATTGCGATGTCCGTTGGCGGTAGACGTTTGCCCTTGCTACTCGTCACCTCCCATCTTATACCCCGCCTCAAATCCGGAAGTTCGTCTTCCAGCCTTTGCCGGCGCGACCCCCTGATGCGACGAAGGGACGGAGCCGGAAAGTCTCCGCCGTCGGGGTAACGCCCTCACGGCGGCTAATTGCATTTGACGTCGAAAGGCGAGGAATGTTCGAGAGTCTGAGCGATCGGCTGGGGGCAATCTTCGAGCGCTTGCGCGGCAGGGGCGCGCTCGAAGAAAAAGACGTCGATGCCGCGTTGCGCGAAGTGCGCGTTGCGCTGCTCGACGCCGATGTCGCGCTTGCCGTCGCCAAGGATTTCATCGCGCGCGTCCGCGAGCGCGCGGTCGGCGCGGAAGTTTTGCGGTCGGTGACGCCGGGCCAGCAGGTCGTCAAGATCGTCCACGACGCGCTCGTCGAAACGCTGGGCGGCGACGCCGAGGACGGCGCCCTCAATCTTGCGATGGCCGCGCCGGCGCCGATCCTGATGGTCGGCCTGCAAGGCTCGGGCAAAACGACAACCACCGCGAAAATCGCGAACCGCCTGCAGACGCGCGAGAAAAAGCGCGTGCTTATGGCGTCGCTCGACACAAGACGCCCGGCGGCGATGGAGCAGCTGAAAATACTCGGCGAACAGACCGGGGTCCGGACGCTCCCGATCGTCGCCGGCCAGTC
This sequence comes from Parvularculaceae bacterium, assembly GCA_041744115.1. Classification (GTDB taxonomy): domain Bacteria; phylum Pseudomonadota; class Alphaproteobacteria; order Caulobacterales; family Parvularculaceae; genus Amphiplicatus. Next base: position 6,257 of record JBGTLL010000101.1, read on the forward strand.
GCCGCGCCAGATCGCGACGCGCGCCATGGAAGCGGCGCGACTCGGCGGCTTCGACGTCGTCCTGCTCGACACCGCTGGCCGGATGTCGATCGATGAAGAACTGATGACGGAGGTCGCGGACATTCACCGCCTGACGGCGCCGATCGAAACGCTGCTCGTCGTCGACGCCTTGACCGGTCAGGACGCCGTTCAGACCGCCGATCGTTTCAAGGCGCGGCTTCCCGTCACCGGAATCGTCCTGACGCGAATTGACGGCGACGCGCGCGGCGGCGCGGCGCTCTCGATGCGCGCGGTCACCGGCAAGCCGATCAAGTTCATCGGCGTCGGTGAGAAGGTCGATGCGATCGACGTGTTCGACCCGCGCCGCATGGCGGGCCGCATTCTCGGCATGGGCGATATCGTCAGCCTCGTCGAAAAAGCCGCCGACCAGATCGACGCCGACAAGGCCGAAAAAACCGCCCGGAAAATGGCGAAAGGCGAGTTCGATCTCGACGACCTTTCGGACCAGTTCCGCCAGATGCGCAAGATGGGCGGCATGGGCGCGATCCTGGGGCTCATGCCCGGGATGGGAAAAATGAAAAAGGCGCTCGATGGCGCCGGCGGCTTTGACGACAGGGAGATCAAACGTCAGGAAGCGATCATCAGTTCGATGACGAAAGTCGAACGGAAAAAACCGGCGCTGATGAATGCGAAAAGAAAAATCCGCGTGGCGTCTGGCTCTGGAACCTCGGTTCAGGAAGTGAACAAGCTGCTCAAATCCCACCGCCAGATGGCCGACATGATGAAGAAGCTGGGCAAAGGCGGTATGAAGGGCCTTGCCGCGCAAATGGCCGGCCAGATGGGGATGCCGGGCACGGCGCGCGGCGGACCGCCGCCGCTCTCGGCGCTCGGCTCCGGCAAAGCGCCGCCGACGGATGATGTTGATTTCGAAGCGCTTGAACGCGCGATGAAGGGAATGGGGCCGATACCGTCCGGCCCCGGTCTTTCCGGACTTGGTAAGAAAAAGTAGCGACCGACGATCTCACAAAAGGAAAACAGGAATGTCCCTGAAACTTCGCCTTGCCCGCCGCGGCACGAAAAAGCGGCCCTACTACCATATCGTCGTCGCTGACAGTCATGCGGCGCGCGACGGCCGCTACATCGAAAAGATCGGCATGTACGACCCCTTGGCGCCGAAGACGGACGAAAAGCGCGTGCAGTACGACGCCGAGCGCGTGAAGCACTGGCTCTCCAAAGGCGCGCTGCCGACCGATCGCGTCGCGCGTTTTCTGTCCGTGAACGGACTGGCGCAGTGGCAGGCGGGAAACAATCCGAAAAAGGCCGAACCGAAAGCGAAGGCGAAGGAACGCGCCGCCGCGAAGGAAGCCGCCAAGGCGGAACCGGCCGAAACGCCGGCGGCTTGAAGTCGGATAAACTGCCGGTCATTCCCGCGAAAGCGGGAATCCAGAGGTGGGCAAGGCTGGATTCCCGCTTTCGCGGGAATGACCGCGCTTGCGCGTGAGCGGCTTCGCTTCCAATCCGCCTGAATTCCGCCGCTGGATCGCCATTGAAAGCCCCGATAGACTGGCGCGAGGTCTGGCGCCGCGCGTCGCGGCTGGAGGGGTGAATGTCGCGTCTTTTAAGGAAGCCGTTTGTCGCCGCCGTTTCGGCGCTGGCGCTTGTCGCCGGGTGTTCGGGCGAGAGCGACGCCTACAAATCATCGCCGGAAAGCGCCGGCATCGCGGCGCCGTCGGTTGGCCGCGCCGCCGATCAGTCGGCCTCAATTATGCCGGAGCCGCCGCCGCCCGGTCCCGGCGGCGATGTCGCCAACGCCGGTATCATGCTCGCCTATTCCTATTCGATGGCGATCGAGGCGCCGAAGTCGGCGATCGCATCGCTCGTGACGGTGCATGAACGCGCTTGCGTCGAAGCGGGGACACGCGTCTGCCAGGTCCTCGGATCGTCCGTAAACACCTACAGCGAAGATCAGGTTTCCGCGTATCTCAATCTCCGCGCCGAACCGAAATGGCTTGCAACTTTTCGCGGCGGCGTCGCCTCGGATGCGGAAAAATCAGGCGGCGAACTGACCGCCAACACGGTCAGCACCGAAGACCTGACGCAATACATCGTTGACACCGAAGCGCGCCTTTCCGCGAAGCAAACGCTCCGCGAGCGGATCAGGACGCTTCTTGAAACGCGCGAAGGCACGCTGAATGACGTGCTCGCCGCCGAACGCGCACTTAGCGAGGTCCAGGGCGAGATCGACTCGATGACGGCGTCGCTTGACGCGGCAAAGGCGCGGGTTGCGATGTCGGTGCTGTCGATTTCCTATAATTCTGATCCGGAAACCTCGGTCAGCATGTGGAAGCCCTTGAGCGAAGCGTTCTCCGCTTTCGGCCGCACCTCAATGCAGTCGCTCGCCGAAGCCGTCACTTTCGTTGCGCGCACCTGGCCGTTCTTCATTCTCGGCCTCTTCGTGCTGGCGATCCTGCGCGTCTGGTGGCTTGGGCGCCGGCGCAAAGCCTGAACCGGTCGTTCAAACTCTAACGATTGCGTCGTTCCTTCGCTAACCGATCCGGGGTTAGGGAAGGAGTGTCAGCAATGCGCGGGGTCTACGTTGAGCAAACTGTCAAAAGCGCTTTTACTTGGTGTCACGCTGTTCGCGACAAACGGCTGCGTCGTCGTCGCCGCGGCGGGCGCGGGCTACCTCATCCATGACGAAGCGACCGAGAACGACGGCAAGTTCGATCCGCTCGAAGACGTTCGCGACAAGGAAGACGGCAAGAATTGATCTCTATTGCCCCGGCGTCAATCTCAATACCTTGCCGACAGGCGCGCCGTCCCGATCCTCGGTCGTCACATATATCGCGCCGTCCGGCCCCTCGCGCACGTCTCTGATGCGCTCCCCTTCAAGATAACGCTCCTCGCCGACGACCGCGCCATCCTCAATGTCGAGGCGGTGGAGCGCGGGCCTCGCCAGCGCGCCAACGAGGAAGTCGCCCTTCCAGCCTTCGAACAAGTCGCCCTGATAGATCGCAAGCCCCGACGGGCCGATCGAGGGAACCCAGTATTTGATCGGCTGGCGCGTTCCTTCATACTCCGTATAGGGAGAAATCTGCGCGCCCGAATAATCGATCCCGTAGGTCGCGATCGGCCAGCCGTAATTGACACCGGGATCGATGACATTCACTTCATCGCCGCCTTTCGGCCCGTGTTCGTTCGAATAGACGATCCCCGATTGCGGATCGACAGCAAGGCCCTGTTGATTGCGATGGCCGTAGCTCCAGATTTCCGGCAGCGCTGCCTCTCTCGATGCGAACGGATTGTCGGCGGGGATCGATCCGTCGAGATTGATGCGCACGATCTTGCCAAGGCCGTTCGCCAGATCCTGCGCTTTTTCGCGATAGTCAAAGCCGTCGCCGACGGTGATGAGGAGCGTCCGGTCCGGCAACAGCGCGAGCCGTCCGCCAAAATGCGCCGGCGTATCTTTCTTGGTTTTGGTCTCGAATATCGTCTCGATGTTCGAAAGCGCCGCGCCGTCGAACGTCGCAGAAACGACGCGCGTTGCGTTTTCGCCCGGCGTCCCCGCCGCATAGGAAAGAAAGATCGTGCGGTTCGATGCGAAATCCGGATGCAGCAGAACCTCAAACAGGCCGCCCTGGCTTTTGACAAAGGGTTCGGGAACGCCGGCGACCGGCGCCTCGACGAGCGCGCCGTCCCTGATGACGCGCAGCCCGCCATTGCGTTCGGTGACCAGAATCGAGCCGTCGGGCAGGAATGCGAGGCTCCACGGATTGACGAGGCCTTCGGCGAGCGTCTCGATCCGCAGCGTCATTGGCCCTTGCGGCGCTTCGGCGGCTGGCGGCGTTTGCGCCTTGCGCGCTTCCGTGGGCGGTCCGCTGCAGGCGGATGCGACAAAGGTGAGGGCGAACAGCGAAATGCGCAAGAAACAGCTCATAGTGACTCCATCAATTATCTGCCGAACGCGATTGGCCGCAGTTTTGCCGACGAGTAGTATCGCCCGAAACCGGCGGCGGCAAACAGGGGGAGCAGGCATTGGCTATCTTTCGGATCGTTTTAGGTTTTCTCCTCGCCGCGGCGACAACGACCGCGCTCGCATCGTTCTTTCATACCCAGATGGTGATCAAGGGCCTCGAAGCGTCTGGGGCTGATGTCGCCTTGGCGATGCGGCTTGCAATGAGCGCCGACGATCTGGCCGGTCTTGCACCGCAGTTCGGCGTTGTGATTTCGATCGCGCTCGCTCTTGGATTTTTCATCGCGGCGCTTTTGCGCCGCATGGTGAAGCCATTGGCGGGGGTCGCCTATCCGCTCGCCGGGGCGGCGGCGGTTGGCTTCGCGTTGTTCGTGATGAGCCTTGCCTTCGACGGCATTACGCCGATCGCCGGGGCGAGGTCGCCGCTCGGTTTTTTGCTTCAATGCCTCGCGGGCGGCGTCGGCGGCCTTGTTTTCGCAATGATTGCAATCCGCCGGACGGCCTGAGCTTTCACCCGCGTCGCATCTCGGCTAAACGCCCGGCATGGTCGTTTCCTCGCTTATTATCCCCAAGCCCGGTCCACGGATCGGCGTCGTCAGCCTCGGCTGCCCGAAAGCGCTCGTGGATTCCGAGCGCATCATCACGCGGCTGCGGGCGGAAGGGTACGAGATCGCGCCGGATTATCAGGGGGCCGATGCGGTTCTGGTCAACACCTGCGGCTTTCTTGATTCAGCGCGCAGGGAATCGCTCGATGCGATTGGCGAGGCGATTGCCGAAAATGGCCGCGTCATCGTCACCGGCTGCCTCGGCGCGGAAGCCGATCTGATCCGCAAGGCGCATCCGAAAGTGCTCGCGGTCACCGGACCCCATCAATACGAAGCGGTGATGGAGGCGGTCCATGACGCGGCGCCGGCGCCGCACGATCCGTTTTTCGATCTTCTCCCCGCGCAAGGCGTCAAGCTGACACCGCGCCACTACGCCTATCTGAAAATCTCCGAAGGCTGCAACAACAGCTGTTCCTTTTGCATCATCCCCTCGATGCGGGGAAGGTTGCAAAGCCGGCGCATCGACGCGGTTCTGAAAGAAGCGGAAAAACTCGTCGCCGCCGGCGTCAAGGAACTCCTGATCATTTCGCAGGATACGTCGGCCTACGGCGCGGACCTGAAATACCCGTCCTATCCGTGGCGCGACGAAACCTATGAAACGCGGTTTGTCGATCTCGTGCGCGGACTCGGCGAACTCGGCGTCTGGTCGAGGCTTCACTATGTCTATCCCTATCCGCATGTTGACGAGGTCATCCCGCTAATGGCGGAGGGGCGCGTCCTTCCCTATCTCGACATTCCGTTCCAGCATGCGAGCCCCAAGGTCCTGAAAGCGATGCGCCGTCCGGCGCATCAGGAAAAGACGCTTGATCAGATCCGGCGCTGGCGAGGCATTGCCCCGGACGTCGTTCTGCGATCGACCTTCATCGTCGGCTTTCCAGGCGAGACGGAGGAAGACTTCTCCTTGCTCCTCGACTGGATTGGAGAGGCGCGGCTCAATCGCGTCGGCTGCTTCAAGTTCGAGCCGGTCAAAGGGGCCGCCGCCAATGCTTTGCCGGGCGCCGTGCCGGAAGAGGTAAAGGAAGAACGCTTTCACCGCTTCATGGCGGCGCAGCAGGTGATATCCGCCGACATTTTGCAGGGTTGGAAAGGCCGGAGTCTCGACGTCCTGATCGACGAGGTCGATGCTGACGGCGCTGTCGGCCGTTCCTATGCGGATGCGCCGGAAATCGACGGCGCGGTCGTCCTCGACGGCGAAACCGCGCTGAAGCCGGGCGATATGGTCCGCGCAAGGATTACAGACGCCGATGAATATGATCTGTGGGCGGAGATCGATCGCCCGGAAACTGGGAGGCCTCTATGTTGAAACGATTCATGGGCGCGGCGGCGCTTATCCTGATTTCGGCTGAAGCCCGCGCAGCCGGCACGGAGCGCGACAGTCTTGCGCAAGTCATCCGCGATCATTGGGCGTGGACGCTCGAACAGAATCCGACCCTCGCAACGACGCTCGGCGTCCGCGATCATGACGACCGGCTCGGCGATTCAAGTCTTGCCGCATACGACACGGCGATCGTCGCTGAAAAAGAATTTCTCCGCCGGCTGGCAGCGCTCGACGCGTCAGGTTTCGACGACCAGGACAAGCTCAACCACAGCCTCCTGACGCTCAATCTCGAAGACGACGTCGAAGCCGATGCCTTCGGCGGCAAATTCATGGCGATCACCAATCGCGCCGGTCCGCACACATTTGTAACCGGGCTCCCGGACGAATTGCCGTTTTTCACCAAGAGCGATTACGATAGTTACGTGGAGCGTCTCGGCGCCGTTCCCGCCTACATCGACGGCGTGATCGGACGGCTCAAGGCGGGCGTCAATGCAGGTTGGGTTCAGCCTTGCGCGCCGATGGAAGGCTATGAGCAGACGATCCGGTTTCACGTTGTCGATGCGGCGTCAAAAAGCGTTTTGATGGCGCCGTTCGCCAATAAGCCGGCCGCCATTTCCGGGCGCGACTGGAAAAAGCTGAACACCGACGCGGAAAAAGCGGTGATGAACAGCGCCGTTCCCGCTTTAGCGAAATTCGCCGACTTTTATGAGCAGGAATACAAGCCGGCGTGCCGGCAGCAGATCGGCGCATCGACGCTCCCCGATGGCGCGGCCTATTACGCCTATCGCGCGGAGCTTTACACGACCACAACGATGACGCCCGACGCCATCCATGCGCTGGGGCTGACGGAAGTCGCGCGCATCCGGAAGGAAATGGATACGGTCATCAAGGCGTCGGGTTTTGACGGAGACTTCGAGGCGTTCCAGCAATTTCTGCGCACCGATCCGCAATTTTACGCGAAGTCGCCCGAGGAATTGATGGAGAAGAATTCCCTTGTCGCCAAGAAGATCGACGGCGAGCTTCCGAAACTGTTCACGCGCCTGCCGCGCATGCCATATACGCTGAAAGAAATTCCCGCCGATATCGCGGAAGGAACGACGACCGCCTATTATGAACAGCCGGCCGGGGACGGCACGCGCGCCGGCGTCTACCGGGTTAATACCTCAAAGCTCGAGACGCGCCCGCTTTACGAAATCGAAGCGCTCACTTTGCATGAAGCGGTGCCCGGCCACCACTTCCAGATCGCGCTGGCGCAGGAGCTGGACCTCCCGGATTTTCGCAAATATGGCGGGTTCACTGCGTTCGTCGAAGGCTGGGGCCTATACGCGGAAAGCCTCGGCCTCGATGTCGGGTTTTATGAAGATCCGTATGCGAATTTCGGCCGCCTTTCCTATGAAATGTGGCGCGCCTGCCGCCTTGTCGTCGATACCGGCATGCACGCCAAAGGCTGGACCCGCCAGCAGGCGATCGATTTCATGAAGGATAATACCGCGCTGTCGGAACACAATATCGAGGCCGAGGTCGATCGCTATATCGCAACGCCCGGACAGGCGCTCGCCTACAAGATCGGGCAGTTGAAGATCCGCGAATTGCGCGTCGCGGCGATCAAGGAGCTTGGCGCAAAATTTGATCTTCGCCGGTTCCACGACGCCGTCCTCGAGAACGGCGCGCTGCCGCTGTCGCTGCTTGAAGACCGGATCGACCGCTGGATCGCCGCCGAAAAACCGGAATGATGCAGGAAGATCTCGCCGCCATGATCCGCCGGACCGCCGCCCAGGTCCGCGCGCGCGATTTTCTGTGGTCGGCGATGATTTCCGCCGGCTTCGGCATGGCGATCATTGCGTTCCGCGTGCGTGAAGGCTTCTGGCTCGTCGTTATCGCCTGGGCGGTGTTCCTCGTTTCGCTCGCTGTCCGCTACCGTCTGTCATCGGGACGGGAATGGGCGCTTCCCGTCGAGCGCGTCATCGCCAGCCAAATCAGCGCGCAGCAGTCGGAACTCGCGACCTTGCGCCTCGCGCGCGGCGTTGCGCAGGCGCTGCCGGAACCCTTGTTCATTGTCGACGCCGCCGGCGTCATCGAACACGCCAATCCGGCGGCGGAAGAGTTTTTGCGATCGCCCGGACTTGAAGGCCGGCATTTCGCGGCGGCGCTGCGCGCGCCCAATGTCTACGAAGCAGCGGACGCCGTCGCCAAAGGCGAGGCGGCTCATGCGGTCGACTTCACGACCATCGGCTCGGTCGAGCGGCATTGCCGGGCGTTTGTCGCGCCGCTCGACGACGCGACGCCGCGCGACCGCGTTCTTGTCTATGTGCGCGATCTGACGAGCGAGCGGCGGGTCGAGCAGATGCGCGCCGATTTCGTCGCCTCCGCGAGCCATGAGCTGAGAACGCCGCTGGCGTCATTGCTCGGCTTCATCGAGACTTTGCGCGGCCCCGCCCGGGACGATCCTGAAGCGCGCGAGAAATTTCTCGGCATCATGCAGGCTCAGGCTGAACGCATGCAGCGCCTCGTCGCCGATCTGATGTCGCTGTCGCGGATCGAACTGCATGAACATGTGCCGCCGCGGGCCGAAACGGATCTTGCGGCGGTCGCCGAGGACGTCATCGAGAGTCTCCGCCCGATGCTCGAACGGTCGGCGGCGATCGTCGATTTCGACAATCTGGCCAAAGGGCCGCTGCCGGTGGCCGGGGACCGCGACGAGTTGTTTCAGGCGATCCAGAATCTCATCGACAACGCGACGAAGTATGGCGGCGAGCCGGCCATGATCAAGGTCAGAACCGGGCGCGGCGGCGCGCCGTCGCTGGCGCAGGACGGCGCGGTCGCCCATCGTAGCGGCGATACCGCGGCCCAGATCGCCGGAAGACAGGGCTGCACCGTCGATGATCTCGTTTTCGTTCAGATCCGCGATTTCGGCCCGGGCATCGAGCGCAGCGACCTTCCCCGCCTCACCGAGCGGTTTTACCGGGTGAATATCGAGCGCAGCAAAAAGACCGGCGGCACCGGGCTCGGTCTTGCCATCGTGAAGCACATTCTCAATCGCCACAAAGGCGGCCTTCAGGTCGAAAGCCGCATCGCAGGCGGCACAGCCTTCACTTTCTATCTGCCGCTGTCGGGCGCTCGACCGGCGGACTCCTGAACGGCGCCAGCGTTCAATTTCCGCGCGCAATATCGCTTTCGACAAGAATGTGTCACACAATTGATTGATTGAACGGATGTTCACGGCCCACGCAGAGAGAGAAAAGTAAAGATGGCGACCGCCGCCTCGGCCCAAGCGCCCGCCGCCATGCGTTCCCTGGAAGTCGATTTTGCGCAGATCGCCGCGCTCGTCGAGACGCAGCTCAGCGAGGCGATTTCCGCGTTCGAACGCCGCGACATCGCCGCCGCGGAACGCATTATCAGGACCGACCCGAAAGTCGATGCGCTGAACCGCCTCATCGACGAGCGGGTGCTCGAAGTGCTGAAGTCCGGCCCCCTGTCGGACCGCCAGCTTCGTCAGGCGGTCAGCTTCATGAAGCTGGCCGGCGAGCTCGAGCGCGTCGGCGATCTCGCGAAAAACGTCGCCAAGCGCACCCTCGTCGTCAGCCGCGATGCGCCCCCGCAATCGTCGATTTCCGGGGTCGTCCGCATGGGCCGCGCCAGCTTGCGCCAGCTTTCCGACATTTTGAGCGCCTTCCAGTCGGCAAATCTCAGCGCGGCCGCCGCGATCTGGGGCGGGGACAGCGATCTCGACGAGCTTTACAATTCGCTTTATCGCGACCTGATGCAGTCAATGACCGAAGATTCAGGCCGGGTCGTCGCGGGCGCCCATCTGTTGTTCATCGCCAAGAATTTCGAGCGGATTGGCGATCATGCGACCAATATCGCCGAAGCGATGCACTTTGTTGAAACCGGCGCGCCGTTCGCGCAAAGCCGGCCCAAGGGCGATGAAACCTCAGCGGTCAGCGGCGTCGCGCGCGCCAAGCTCTGACGCTCCTTAGCGCCAGAGTCGGCGACAGGCAGGAACCCGAACATGGCCAAGACCAAAGTCCTGATCGTCGAAGACGAGGAAGCGATCTCAACCTTGCTCGACTACAACCTTGCGAGTGAGGAATTCGACACGCTGATTGCGATCGACGGCGAAGACGCGCTTTTGAAGGCGCAGGAATTCCAGCCCGACATCATGATCCTCGACTGGATGCTGCCGAAAGTCTCCGGCATCGAAGTCTGCCGCCGGCTTCGCCAGAACCCCGAGACCCGCAATCTGCCGATCATCATGCTGACCGCGCGCTCGGAGGAGGCTGACCGCATTCGCGGACTCGAAACCGGCGCCGACGATTACCTGACCAAGCCCTTTTCGACGGCCGAGCTGATCGCGCGCGTCCGGGCGGTCCTGCGCCGCATTCGTCCGGCGCTGGTCGAGGACGTTGTCTCCTACGGAGACGTGCAGGTCGATCGGACCGCCCACCGGGTCTGGCGCGGCGACCAGGAAATCCATCTCGGCCCGACCGAATTCCGCCTTCTCGATCACCTCATCCAGCATCCGGGCCGCGTGTTCTCGCGCGAGCAGCTTTTGAACGCGGTCTGGGGTTCGGATGTCTTTGTCGAAGTGAGGACGGTCGATGTTCATGTCGGGCGGCTGCGCAAGGCCCTTACCAAGCACGAGCATGACGATCCGATCAGGACGGTCCGGGCCGCCGGCTATTCTCTCGATCTGTCCTGACCGCGAAAACCGGCGGCTGCCGCAAGCGAAGAATCAGCTTGCCGCGCGCCGCCTTGCGGCGTCGGAAAGCATACGCGCCGGGAGTTGAACCGGCCGGTCGGTGCGCCGCTGAGCCGGCTGGAACGCCAATTGCGCGTGATAAGGACAGTAAGATTTTCCGGTCGGCGCCGACTGGCCGCAAAAATGGAAATCGTCCTTGGCCGGGTCGCCGATCGGCCATTTGCACATATTGCCCTTGAGGGTCGCGACCGTCGCCAGATCGCCGGTTTCGAGAACGACGGGCGCGACAAATCCCGGCTCGTCAATCAGCTCCTCGATCTCTGCGCGGGCGAAGGCTTGCGCCGGCAGTTCCTCGAGCCGTCGCTCGCGGTCGCAGCCGCGCTGCGGCTTGGCCGGGGCCGCCCGTCCGGAAAGACCGAGCCTGTGAACCTTGCCGATCACCGCGTTCCGCGTCACGCCGCCCATTTTCGAGGCGATCTGGCTGGCGGAGAGGCCTTCGGCCCAAAACTTCTTCAGCAATTCAACGCGTTCATCATTCCACGACATGTCGCCGCTCCTTGTTTTCCGCGCAGGCCCGTCTCGTCGGCGGCGGGTCGGCCAGGGATTTTCGCCTTCATCACAATATCTTGTGGCGTCTGGAAATCTCCCGTCAGCGCACGCAAGATATTGTAGCGAAGCGTCGCGAAAATACAACATGGCGCCGTCGCCAATTTTTGCACACAACATCTGGTGATAAAACGGGGACGCGGGAAGGCGCGCCCGCTTGACCGCGGGGCGACCTGCGCGCGACACCGATCGCATGACAGTTCAGCATCTCGATTTTGCTGCCCGCGCCGCGTCCGGCGCGATCCCGCCGGGTTTTGGGGAGCGCCGGTTCGGCGCCGTCAACTGGCTCGGTCTGTGGACCCTTTTCGTCAAGGAGGTCCGGCGCTTCCTCAAGGTCTCGTTCCAGACGATCGCGGCGCCGGTGATTTCGACCGTGCTCTTTCTCGTGGTGTTCATTCAGGCGATCGGAAGCGGCCGGGCGGCGATTGGCGATGTTCCCTATGTCGAGTTCCTGGCGCCAGGCCTCATTATGATGGCGATCCTGACCAATGCGTTCGCGAATTCCTCTTCGTCGATCATCATCGGAAAAGTGCAAGGGTCGATCGTCGACGTGCTGATGCCGCCATTGTCAGCATCCGAACTGACGGTTGCATTCGTTGCCGGCGCGGCTAGCCGCGGTCTTCTCGTCGGCGTCGTCACGGCGTTGACCTGCGCCGCCTTTATGGCAGTGTCATCGACACCGATGCACCTCAATCACGCTTGGGCGATTCTCTATTTCTCAACGGGCGCGGCGCTGATGTTCGGGATGCTTGGCGTTGTCGGCGGCGTCTGGGCGGACAAGTTCGATCAGCTGGCGGCGGTCACGAACTTCATCATCACGCCGCTGACGTTTCTTTCCGGAACTTTTTACGCGGTTCGAAGCCTCCCAGAACCGTTTTTATCTTTCAGCCATTTCAATCCGGTGTTCTATCTGATCGACGGGTTCCGCTACGGATTCACCGGCGCCGCGGAAGCCCCGCTGCTGATCGGCGTCGTTGTCACCTTCGCCGTCAATGCGGCGCTGGCGGCCGCGTGTTATCTGCTGCTGAAAAGCGGCTGGCGGCTGAAGAGCTAGGATGGTGATGCAAGTCAAGGACGACGTCATCATCCCGTTTCAGGTAGGCGAAGGGTCCGTCCGTGGACGCATCGTCAGGCTCGGCGATGCGATCAACAAAATTCTTGGCCAGCACCGTTTTCCGGATGCCGCGTCGGAGCTTCTCGGTGAAGCGACGGCGCTCGTGGCGCTGATGGGCGCCTCGCTCAAATTCGACGGCAAGCTGATTTTCCAGGCGCAGGGCGAAGGCGATGTAAAACTCCTCGTCGCCGATTACGCCTCGGACGGCGCCTTGCGGGCGACCGCGACGATTGCGGGCGACGCCAGAGAGCGCGGTCTCGCAGCGCTGATGGGCAAGGGCCATCTCGCCTTGACCGTCGATCAGGGGCCGGACATGGAGCGCTATCAGGGCGTCACGCCGATCGAAGGGCGGACGCTCGAAGAGGCCGCTGTCGCCTATTTTGACCAGTCGGAACAGATCCCGACGGCGGTGAGGCTCGCGGTCGGCAAAGCGCGGCGGCCGGGCGAAGTCGAAGTCTGGCGCGCCGGCGGCGTTATCGTCCAGTTCATGCCGGGCGAAGGCGGCGCGCGCGAGCGCGGCGAGGCGGCGCTGAGATCGGCGGAAGACCGGGAGTCCTGGGAGCGCGCGGCGGCGTTCCTGAAGACGACGCAGGCGGATGAACTCCTCGATCCGGTGCTTGCGCCCGAGACGCTGCTGTATCGGCTCTATCACGAAGACGGCGTCCGCGTTTTCGAGGGCAAACCCTTGCGCGCCGCCTGTTCCTGCAATGCCGCCAAGATCGCCGCCGTTCTGTCGCGCTATTCGCCGGAAGATCTCGCCGATCTCGCCGTTGAAGGACAGATCAAGGTCAGTTGTGAATTCTGCCGGCGGGACTATTTCTTCGACGCATCGGGCGGGGAGGCGGCAACGTGAAGCAGAAAGCGTTCACGAAGGAGCTGAAGGAACTCGAATTCGAGCTCGCCAAGCTTCAGGAGACCGTTGCGCGAAAAGGACTGAAAGTCGCCATCCTGTTTGAAGGCCGCGACGCCGCCGGCAAAGGCGGCGTCATCAAGACGATCATGAACCGGATGAACCCGCGCGTGTGGCGGGTGGTCGCATTGCCCAAGCCCTCGGACCGCGAACGCAGCGAATGGTATTTCCAGCGCTATGTCGAGCATCTTCCCGCCGCCGGCGAAATCGTCCTATTCGACCGGTCCTGGTACAATCGGGCGATTGTCGAACCGGTGATGGGGTTCTGCACGCCCGAAGAGCACGAAGAATTCATGAAAGAGGCGCCGAACTTCGAAAAGATGCTCGTCGCGTCCGGATTCATTCTCGTCAAATACTGGATTGACGTCTCGGCCGCTGAACAGGAGAAGCGCTTTCAGGAACGCGCCCGCGATCCAAGAAAACGCTGGAAACTGTCGCCGCTCGATCTTGAGGGGCGCCGCCGGTGGGCGGAATTTTCGAGGTATCGCGACAAGATGCTGGAAACAACGCATACGGACCATGCGCCGTGGCGGTCGATCGGCGGCGACAACAAGGACCGCGCGCGTCTGAATTGCATCCGCTCGATCCTCGACATCGTGCCCTATGAATTCAACGAGGAGGCGTTTCGGCCGATCCCGCTGCCCAAACGCCAGACGGCGAAAGCGGCGGGATATGAAACGTCCGGCGTTGAAGAGAAGCTTTTCGTCAGGGATTATTACGCCGACTGATCAAACGCCGCGTTGCAAGACGGCATTGCGCAGGGTTTTGAGCCGCGGCCGGTATCCAAGACCGTGCGCGAGCGTCTCGGCGGAGCGGCTTTTATCTTCGTGAGAAGTCTCAAGAAGGAGGAGGCGAGGCCATAGCGCTTCGGGCGCGTCATGAAAGAAAGCGCCGAGCGTTTCGAATTCGCGACCCTCGATATCGATCTTCATGGCGTCGATGCGGACAAGGCCTGCGGCTTCGACGATTGACAGTAGCGGTCGCGCACGAACCCCGATTTCCCCTTTCCCATCGATGCGGCTCATGCCTCGGCTCGCGCGGTTGACCGCGAAACGCTCGGTCGCTTCCTTGTCGGATGCCGCGCACGCGAACAGCCGCACATCGTCCTTCGCGCCGGACGCGTCGATATTGAAAGCGAGGCGCGCCTGCATTTCGGGATCGGCTTCGACGCAGACTGCGCGGAGCGTCAGATTTCGCCTGGCGCATTCCGCGCGCGCGAACAACGTATAAAGCCCGACATTTGCGCCGATGTCGGCGAACGCGAAATCGTCCTGGGCATGGGCGGCGATCGCCTCGGCAAGGAGCGCGCGCTCTTCAAGGTCCCAGTGCCGCGGCGTCAGGAACACGCGCTTCTCGCAGATATTGTCGAACGGATGCAGTCGCGCTCTCTGCGTATCGAACACAACAACATCATAAGCGCGGCGCGCGCGGCCGCCGGCCGGACCTAGCAGCAAAGATGCAGCTTTTCGTCCCCAATAATTATAAGGCAGCCGATGGGCGAGCGCGCGAACGCCGTCCTGCGCCGCGGTCGGCGCCCGTGCGCCGAAGGGTTCGCTCACTTGCGGCGCTCTCGCATCCGGCGCTCGAACATTTTCATATCGCGCATCCAGCGTCCAAACCCCGAGATCATCGAAAAAGCAAAGCCGTAAACACCGCCGCGGAAAAGACCGTCGAGGAGATATCGCTTGGCGACATAAAAGGGGAGGCCGAAGAAGATGCGCGCGATCAGGACCGGCGCCGGTTTCGGTTCAAGCGCGCAGGACCGCGCCGATGAATTGCGATTGACCTTGTCGATCAGATGCGCCGCATCGGAGAAAGCGTAGTGAAGAATGGGCGCGTCGAGCCTGCCGACGGGCGCCCCGGCGGGAATGTCGAACTGATCCCAGGCGTCATGATCGGGCGCCCGGACGACACGGCGATCGTAAAGCTTGTGGCGGACGACGCCGCCAAAACCGATCCAGGGCTTGCCGACGGGCGGAGCAATCGCAACCGGCGTCCGGTAAATCTTGCGCTCCGGCTCGCCCGCCGCGAACAACGCCTGGATTTCCGCGGCGAGCGCCGGCGTCACGATTTCGTCGGCGTCGAGATCGAGAAGCCAGTCGTTGCGGCATTGATCTTCGGCGAACCGCTTCTGGCGCCCGCTGCCGAGCCATTCCTGACGGACGATCCGCGCGCCGGCTTTTTCGGCGAGCGCCGCCGTCGCGTCGCTCGACCCGCAATCGACGACAATGACTTCATCGGCGATTTGCAGCGCGGCGCGAACGACATCCGCGATCATCCGCGATTCGTTCCTTGTGCGGATATAGGTGGAGAGAGGTGGGCGTCCGGGATTCATGGGAGCTCGGAACGGCGTCCTAAAGAGGTAAAGACCGAATCTTTGAACTTGGTTTTATAGGAAGCTCAAATGTCGAACCGCCCCTCACAAGCCGGGAATGCGTGTCAAGGTTTTCCCACCACAGAAGAAGGCGTGCGGACTGTTCGATTGTTGTGATCTTCTGCCAACCGCGCGCAAGGAAAAATCCGATCAGCGAGGTGCTCCGCCACGCGGCGCGTTCATCTTTGTTCTTGGTGATGCGGCGATCGGCGGAAATGACCCCCCAATTCCCCGCGTGGCAAGTTCGCCTTCGTAGGGAGGCGATATAAAACCTAACTATTTGATTTCCTTAGTGTATCCGCATCGCTTTTATAGTCCATCAAATACTCCGACACCAGCGCCGCCGCCCGCTCGCGGGTCACAAAAACAACAAAAACCTCAAAGGTGTATCCGGCGTGACATTGCGACGCTTCATTGCTGGCTTCGCACTTGCAATAATGGTTTGGTGGCGCTCGAGTCGCAGGAACCGGGGAAATTACAAATGACGACCTTTGACGACCTCATCCCGTCTGCCCCGGAGGGGCGCTTTTCCGGCATCAAACGCAATTACACTGCGGCGGAGGCGCGCCGCCTTCGCGGGTCGATCGGGATCGCCCACACGCTCGCCGAGCGCGGCGCCAACCGGTTGTGGGAACTCCTGAAGACCGAGCCTTTCATCAACGCCCTCGGCGCTCTTTCGGGCAATCAGGCGGTGCAGATGGCGAAGGCGGGGCTGAAGGCTGTTTACCTCTCCGGCTGGCAGGTCGCGGGGGACGCCAACACCGCGGGACAGGTCTATCCGGACCAGTCGCTTTACCCGTCGAATGCGGGGCCGGAACTGGCCCGCCGGATCAACAATGCGTTTCGCCGCGCCGACCAGATCGAGCATTCCGAAGGCAAGGTCAGCCGCGATTATTTCCTGCCGATTGTCGCCGATGCGGAAGCCGGGTTCGGCGGGCCGCTGAACTGTTTTGAGATCATGAAGGCCTATATCGAAGCGGGCGCTGCCGCCGTTCACTTCGAGGATCAACTCGCCTCCGAGAAAAAATGCGGCCATTTGGGCGGCAAGGTGCTGATCCCGACCAGGGCGCATGAGCGAAATCTCAACGCCGCGCGCCTTGCGGCGGATGTCTGCGGCGCGCCGACGCTCGTCGTCGCGCGGACCGATGCGGAATCGGCGAAACTGATCACCTCCGATGTCGATGAGCGTGACCATCCGTTCATCGACTTCGATCAGGGGAGAACGCCGGAAGGCTTCCATCGTCTGAAGGACGGGACGGGCGTCGACCACTGCATCGCGCGCGGGCTATCCTATGCGCCGTATGCGGATCTTATCTGGTGGGAAACGTCGCACCCCGATCTCGATGACGCGAGGCGGTTCGCCGAAGCTGTCCAGAAAGAGCATCCGGGCAAGATGATGGCGTATAACTGCTCGCCGTCCTTCAACTGGGAGGCCAATCTCGACCGGGCGACGATCGCGAAATTCCAGCGCGAAATCGGGGCCATGGGCTACAAATTCCAGTTCGTGACGCTTGCCGGGTTCCACGCCCTGAATTTCGGCATGTACACACTCGCGCACGGCTACAAGGATCGCGGCATGGCCGCCTATTCCGAACTGCAGCAGGCGGAGTTTGCCGCCGAAAAAATCGGCTACGAAGCAACCCGCCACCAGCGCGAAGTCGGCACCGGCTATTTCGATCTCGTTGCAACAACCTTGTCCGGCGGCCAGTCATCGACGACGGCGATGAACGAGTCGACCGAGGCTGCGCAGTTCAAGGCGGCGGAATAGGGACCCGTTTGCGGAACGGGCTGGTGTTGCAAAGGGCGTAAGAGAACGCAATTGCCAGAAAGATTCTATCCCGGCCGGCGACGATGCCCGCCGGGCGGCGGCTCCTCGGCGTGGTCGCCGAATGCCCCCTTTTTCCGCTCGCGCTTTGGTCCTTCAAATTTCGCCAGCGCGATTGGCGCAAAGTCCTTCGCGAAGGTTTCGGCGTCGGCGATCTCGTCAACGCCGAGCGAGGCTTTGAGGCCGGCGATCAGCGTCGCCGGCAGCCCCTTATAACCATATAGATCGGCGGTCGGATTCTTCTGGTAAACCAGCGCCCATTTGAGAGCGTCCGTCGGATTGTGGAGCGGGCTTGCGGGCGACGCCATGTCCATGACGAGGCGCCGCTGGGCGCGGGCGTTGCCGGCGAAAGCGGCGCGGGTCAGCCAGAATTCTCCTTCCTGGCGAAACAGCGCGGTCTCCATGTCATTGGCGCCAGTGAGATCGAGCAGGCATTCGCCAAGCTCATGCTGTGCGGCCTCTTGGCCTTCGCCCATGCCGGCGATGACGCGAAAGGCGGGCGCCGCGGCCGCGCACCCCTTTTTGTCCTGCAACTCGCGCGCAAAGGAGATGAGGCGGCCAGCGTCATCCTGATGCGGCGCCTCTTCGGCGTGGCCTTGCGAAAGACAGGCGAAAGTGGCGATGGCGGCGGCCAATAATCTTTTCAAACGGATTCTCCCAGCTGATGGACCCGCCCAGACCCGGTCTAAAGCGGAACGCGAACAACTCCGTCGCATTTTTATTGCGGGACGCCAAAGGCGGAATTGCGGCAGAGGGGCGGCCGAAGCCCTCGAGCGCCCGGCCTGGCGCGGTAAAGCGCCGCTCGGTCACGCTTTGTGTGACATGATCCCCACGCCGTCCACGGTCGGGGCGCCTCATCCCGATTGGCGCTTCCCGACCTCTCCCTTTGACAAAGGGGAGCAGGGCGGATTCTCCCGCCGGTTGATGATCCGTATACGGATTACCTCTCGGCGGATGTAAAAATTGGACGATTCCGCTACGTCAGAGTCATGAAAAATCGTTTCGCATGCGGAAATTTTAATCCGTTGATTCGTCTGGGGACGGATGGTTAATGTTCGCGCTGTGTTCCAAGTTATCCTACCACTTATCCTACCACTTATCCCCCAAGTTATCCCCCTCTTTTCGGCAGGGCCTAAAGTCGCGAATGTTGATCGCTTGGCGGACGAATGAAAGGAGGACGCGCGTGGAAAGCAGGGTGGTAGGGCGGCTGACATCCGCTGTCTTCCCGCACGGCGGGGAAAAGGCGGCGGACTTCATCCGCCCGGTAACGGGCTTCGAGCTGTCAATCCCTGTTGTGGTTCCGTCGCGCCGGATCATGCTTCTTGGTTGCGGTCGGCGCTTTGGCCGCTGCATTATAGGATTCAATGAGGAATGGGCCGGTCAATCGACGAAAGCGCGGTCTTCCGGGTTTTGCCCGCAAGGTGCCGGGCGGATGGCGGCCTCGCCCTTTCCGTCGTCCCGGCGAGGGACGAACGCGGCGGACGGGAATGGCGGTCCGCCCGAACCTTTCTGCTCTCCCCTGCGACGCCGATGGGGGACGACCGCCCGTTACCGTCTCCGCCGCGCCGCTTTCAATCGGTTTTCAGGAATGCCTGTCAGTGTTACAGCGACGCCCGCAGCGTTGAAGGAACCGCATGACGAATTATCTCCACCAGGGCGACCTCCCGGCGGGCCTCGATCTTGGGCCAGCCGTCGCCATCGACAGCGAAACGATGGGGCTCGTCCCGCATCGCGACCGGCTCTGCCTCGTCCAGCTGTCGGCGGGCGACGGGCATGCCCATATCGTCCAGCTCAACGCGGCGCCGTTTGGCGCGCCCCACTTGAAGCGGCTGCTCGCCGATCCCCAGATCCTCAAAATCTTTCATTTCGCGCGGTTCGACATCGCCGCCTTCCAGCATTGGCTCGAGGTCGATACGGCCCCCGTCTATTGCACCAAGATTGCCTCCCGCCTCACCCGCACGTTTACCGACCGGCACGGCCTCAAGGACCTCGCCAGGGACCTCATCGGCGTCGATCTCTCCAAACAGCAGCAATCCTCGGACTGGGGAGCGGAAACGCTCACCGAAGCGCAGATCGATTATGCGGCCTCGGACGTCCTCTACCTCCACGCGCTGAAGGAGAAACTCGATCAGATGCTCGCCCGCGAAGGGCGAGCCGATCTGGCCGAGGCCTGTTTCCGCTTTCTTCCGGCCAGAGCCGCGCTCGATCTTGCCGGCTGGCCGGAGATCGACATCCTCGCCCATTCGTGACTCGATCAAGTCCCGGCGCCATTAAAAAAGCGCGGCCCTTGCGTGAACCTCGCTGCGGGACAACTATATTGAAAAGACGGGACAACCGGGCCGTTTCCGCCAACACACCGCTGGCCGACGCCCCGTTGGCCAACGCCCCGCTGGAATGTCGATGACCGCGACCGCTATTCCCGCCGCCCCCGCAAGCGACGCCGCCGTCGCCCCTCCGCGGACCAATCGCGGTACGCTCGACTCGCTGACCATAAGGCGGCGGACGACGGGGGAACAGGCGGCGGCGCGCGCGATCGTCATGCGCCGGCTGCGCTTTTCCTTGCCGATCATCGCGCTTCTGCTCATCGCCGGCTTCTTCCTCAATACCCGCTCCGGCGGGGGCGACGACGCCTTTCTCGAGGATTTCGCCGACCTCGACGCGACCCCGCGGAACCTGACGACCGCCAAGCCGCAATTTTCGGGCGTCGACGCCCGCGGCAACCCTTATGAGATTACCGCCGTATCGGCGAGCCGCAAGCCGGAGCGTGAAGCGATCGTCGAACTGAACGAACCGCGCGCCGTCACCGCCGCCGGCGACCAGCAATCGGTCGTCGCCGCCCACGCGGGGGTTTTCGACACCGACATCAAAAAACTTCTGCTGAAAGACGGCGTCACCTTCGAGCACGCAATCGGCGGCGAGAACTACGTGCTCAAGACTTCGGCCGCAACCGTGTCGATCGACGATCAGACCGTCGTCAGCGAAGAGGGCGTTGATGGCGACGGCCCGGGCGGCGCGAGGTTGAAGGCCGACCGGATGAACGCCAACAATCGCGACGGCGTCGTTGTGTTCGAGGGGAATGTCAGTATGCGTCTTTATCCGAAGAAGGCCGGTCCGCCGGCCGGCGAAAATAGAGCCGATCCGAAACCAGCAAGTGGAGTCGCCCAATGAACATCGCGGGGGTTTTCATGATCGCCGCGGCGTTTGCCGCGGGATCGGCCGGCGTCGCCGCCGCCCAGCTTGCGCCCGAAGTCAGCGATGCGCCGATCGACATTACCGGCGACCGCCTCGAAGTCGTCGACGATGTCGCGACATGGATCGGCAATGTGCGGGCGGTGCAGGGGGAGGCGATTTTGACCGCCGAGAGGCTCGTCGCCGATCTGGACGACGCCGGCGCCTTCAAGAGGATCCGCGCGGCCGGAACCGTGCGCTATGCAAATGGCAAGGAAGCGATCACCGGCGAGGTCGGCGTCTATGACGCCGAAACTCGCACCATCACGATTTCAGAGGATGTGGTCGTCACCCAGGATGAACAAGTGATGACCGGCGGCGAGCTTGTCTACTGGATCGACACCGGGCGGCTGCTGTTCACCGCGCCGAGCGGCCGGCGCATCAGGGGCATTTTTTATGCCAAACGCGCCGGCGAGCAGTCGTGATTTCACGAAAACTTAAAGAGAGGCGCCGCTAATGGCTGACGAGATGAATGTTGAACCCGGCACTGTCGGCGCCCGCCCCGAAACGGCGGGGCGCGCATCGCCCCGCCCGACCGTGGTCGAAGGCGGCGGAGGCATGTTCGCCGAGAATCTCGGCAAATCGTTCAAGCGCCGGCCCGTCGTCCGCGGCGTTTCCATGAGCGTCAAGCGCGGCGAGGTCGTCGGCCTGCTCGGGCCGAACGGCGCCGGCAAGACGACCTGCTTTTATATGATTACGGGTCTCATACCGGTCGATTTCGGCTCGATTTCGATCGATGGTCACGACGTGACGCGCCTCCCGATGTATCAGCGCGCGCGCCTCGGCCTTGGCTATCTGCCGCAGGAAGCGTCAATCTTCCGTGGACTGACGGTCGAGCAGAATCTGAAGGCCGTCGTCGAACTGGTCGAGCGCAACAAGGACAAGCAGCAGGCGCTGATCAACGACCTCCTGAACGAGTTCAACATCACGCACATCCGGAACGCCCCGGCGCTTGCGCTCTCCGGCGGCGAGCGCCGCCGTGTCGAAATCGCGCGCGCACTGGCGACCGGCCCCGCTTTCATGCTGCTTGACGAGCCGTTCGCCGGCATCGATCCCTTGGCGATCGCCGACATCCGCGAACTCGTGCTGCATCTCAAGGACCGCGGCCTTGGCGTTCTCATCACCGATCACAACGTGCGCGAAACACTCGATATCATCGATCGCGCCTATATCATTCACGAAGGCGAGGTCCTGATCGAGGGCGCGCCCGACGACATTATCGGCGATAAAGACGTAAGGCGCGTCTATCTCGGCGACCGATTCCAGATGTAACCGGGGAAAATGGGGGCAGTGTGGCGTTAGCTCCAAGACTAGAATTCCGGCAGTCCCAGCAGCTCGTGATGACGCCGCAATTGCAGCAGGCGATCAAGCTGCTGCAGCTTTCCAATCTCGAGCTTGCGGAGTTCGTCGAGCAGCAGCTCGAGGAAAATCCGTTTCTTGAACGCGCCCCCGAAGAGGAACGCACTGAGGCTGGCGAAGGCGGAGCCGCGGAAAGCCGCGGCGACAGCGAAGATCAAGCCGGAGCCGCGCCCGGCGTTCTCGACCTTGAAGGTTCCGGGGCCGCGGAGCGTGCGCAAGAAGCGCTCGATGCGCCGCGTGATGAAGGGGATTCTTCATCTTCAGCCGGCGACGGCGCCGACTACAAGTCGAATGAATGGGCCAATGTCGGATCCGGAGGCGGCTCTTCTTTCGAGGATGAGCGCGCGTTCGGCGAGACACTGTCGCGCGACATTTCGCTGTGGGAGCATTTGACCGAACAGCTTCACGTCGCAACCCGTGATCCGATGACGGTCTTCATCGGCGCCTATCTCATCGATCTTGTCGACGAGGCGGGATATCTTCGCGACAGCCTCCCGTCGATTGCGGAACGGCTCGGCGCGGAAGTTGACGATGTCGATCGCACGCTTCGGCTCTTGCAAGGCTTCGAGCCGTCGGGCGTCGGCGCGCGCGACCTCAAGGAATGTCTCGGCATTCAGCTCGCCGAATTGAACCGCCTCGATCCGGCGATGAGGGCGTTCGTTGAAAATATCGAATTGCTGGCGAAAAGCGACCTGCAAGGCCTCATCAACGCGGTTGGCGTCGATGAGGAAGACATTCGCGACATGATCGCGGAGGTTCGCTCTCTCAATCCGAAGCCGGGCTATGCTTTCGGCGGGGCCCCGGTGCAGGTCGTCATGCCTGACGTGATCGTCCGGAAATCGGCTGACGGCGGCTGGAAGATCGAGCTGAACGCCGAAACCTTGCCGAAAGTGCTCGTCAACCGGATTTATTATTCGAAAATCTCGAAAGCAAAACATCGCGACGAAGACACGGTCT
Source organism: Parvularculaceae bacterium (assembly GCA_041744115.1). Taxonomy (GTDB): domain Bacteria; phylum Pseudomonadota; class Alphaproteobacteria; order Caulobacterales; family Parvularculaceae; genus Amphiplicatus. Next base: position 29,225 of record JBGTLL010000101.1, read on the forward strand.
TCGTGAGCGAACAGTTCGCCAACGCCAACTGGCTGGTCAAGAGCCTCGACCAGCGTGCGCGCACGATCCTCAAGGTCGCAAGCGAGATCGTCCGCCAGCAGGATGCGTTTCTCGTCCACGGCGTCAGGCATCTGCGCCCGCTCAATCTGCGGGTCGTCGCCGATGCCATCTCGATGCATGAATCGACGGTGTCGCGGGTCACCGCCAACAAATATGTCACGACGCCGCGCGGCATATTCGAACTCAAATACTTCTTCACCGCCTCGATCGGATCGAGCGCCGGCGGCGAGGCGCACTCGGCCGAGGCCGTCCGCTTCCGCATTCGCGAACTCATTGAAAACGAGACGCCGGCGGCGGTGCTCTCGGATGACCGCATTGTCGAAATCCTTTGCGGCGAAGGCGTCGGGATCGCGCGCCGGACGGTCGCCAAATACCGCGAGACGATGAATATCCAGTCCTCGGTGCAGCGCCGCCGCGCCGCCCTCAGGGAAGCAATCTAGATGCGACTTTCACCGCCAGAACGTCGCGCGAGGCCTTTGATTTCGGCGGGTGAGGCCCGATATAAGGACGAACCCCCGACGCGTCGCCGGCGGGCGATCACGGAGGCCTCCATGGACATTCAGGTGAGCGGCAAGAACATCGACCTCGGCGACGCGCTCCAGACCCATGTGACGGATCGACTTTCCGACGGCGTCCAGAAATATTTCGGCAACGGCGCTGAAGCGGTCGTCACGTTCACCAGGGAACGCCACCTCGTTGAATGCGAGATGACCGCCCACCTATTCTCCGGCGTCTTTCTTGCGGCCCATGGCGACGGCGGCGACGCGTATGCGGCCTTCGAAATCGCTCTCGAAAAACTCGAAAAACGGGTCCGCCGCTACAAGCGCCGCCTCAAAAAGCACCATGTGAACGGCAAGGCGCCGCTCCCGGCGGAGGCTGCGTCCTATTATACGCTGGCGCCGCTGCCGGAAGAGGAAGACGGCGACCTCGGGCATGAGGGCGACCCGACGCCGGTTGTGGTCGCCGAGCAGCAGACCTCGTTGCGGGAAATGACGGTCGGAGCGGCGGTCATGCAATTAGACCTTGCGGAAAGCCCCGCGGTCGTGTTCAAGAACGCCGCCCATGGTCGCCTCAACGTCGTCTATCGCCGCCGGGACGGGCATATCGGGTGGATCGACCCGGCGCCATGAATTCCCAAACATGAATACCCAAGGATGGGCTAACCAACGGAGTTTGAGACTGTTCCTGTTCGGCATCAAAGCGACGCAGCGTCCGGTCATCTAAGTTATGGGCCTTTCTGAATTTCTCTCTCCTGACGCCGTTGTTCTGAACCTCCACGCCAGCTGCAAGCGAGAGGCGCTGTCGCTGCTTGCGGACAAGGCGGCGTCCCTCACCGGAAGGCCTGCCGGCGCAATCCGTCAGGCCTTGATGGAGCGCGAACAGCTGGGATCGACCGGCGTCGGCCGCGGCGTCGCCATTCCGCACGGCAAGATCGAGGGGCTCGGCGAAATGATCGGTCTCCTCGCCAAACTCGAACACCCGGTTGAGTTCGAAGCCGTCGATGACCAGCCGGTCGATCTTGTGTTCGTGCTGCTGGCGCCGGTCGATGCGACGGCGGCGCACCTCAAGGCGCTCGCCAAAGTATCGCGCCTGCTTCGTGATGAGCGCGTTCGTGAGGCGTTGCGCGGCGCCGGGACGCCGGAAGCCCTGTTCGCGATCGCCGCCGAGACGGCGCATTCGAACGCCGCCTGATCTTTCTGATTTTCCTGAAAAAGCCTGTTCAGTGCACGCTCACCGGGTGCATTTCGTGCTGCCGCGCGGCCGCAAACGCGAGCGCCCGATCGCCGACGAGCGCGATCCGCTGGCCGTCGCCCATGTGCACGGAATAAAGCGTCGTGTCGCCGGGAATGTCGATGACAATGCCGGTCTCGTCGTCGATCAGATCGTCGAGAACTTCGCTGGCGAGAACTGTCCGCACATAGACGAGTTTTTTGCCGCCAAGGGCGCGCAGCTCGCGCTGGCTGACCGGCGGCTTCTGCCGCTTTTCGCCGGACCGGTTCGCTTCCTTGCAATTGACCATCGGTCAATTCCTCCGTTCTACATGGGAGAACACCAAAGGCTCTCCTTCATCAGGCCACAGATTGGCTATCAAACGGTGAAAACCCCTTAAGGCGCCGCGTGGCCCATGATGAAACGTAGGATTACAATATAACATTTCAATGCTCGAAACGGGGCGATTTTGGACAACCCGTCAGCCGAACCGCCCGAGGATTGTCGCATAGAGGGACGGATCGACATTGCCCCCGGACAGGGTGACGCCGAACGTCCGCCCTTCAGCCCTGATTTTGCGATGAAAAATCGCCGCCAGCGCGACGGCGCCGCCCGGTTCCACAACAAGTTTCAGATATTTGAACGCCCATGCCATGGCTTCGGCGACTTCGTCGTCGGTCATGGAGAAGCCGCCCTTCACCAGACGCTGCATGATCGGGAAGGTGATGTCGCCGGGCGTCGGCGTCGCCAGCGCGTCGCAGATGGTCTTTTGCGCCACGTCGGCTTTGAGCCGCCGGCCCGACCGGATCGAGGCCCAGCTTTCGTCAAAACCGGCGGGCTCGGCGATGAAAATTTCGGTCTTCGGCGAGATTGCTTCGAGAATGGTCGCGCAGCCCGCCGTCATCCCGCCGCCGCCGCAGCAGATGACGAAGGCGTCGAACGCCGCGCCGATCGCCTCGGCCTGTTCGACCGCTTCCAGCGCCAGCGTTCCCTGACCTTCGACGATATCGACGTGATCGTAGGAAGGCGCCAGCGCCAGCGAGCGTTCACCGGCGATCTTGCGGCCGATCGCCTCGCGATCTTCCGTATAGCGATCAAAGAAAATGATTTCGCCGCCATAGGCCCGAACCTGCGCGATTTTGAGCGCCGGCGCGTCGTTCGGCATCAGGATTGTCGCTGGCGTCCCGAAAAGGCGCGCCGCGCGGGCGATCCCTTGCGCATGATTGCCGGATGACCAGGCAAGGACCCCGCGCCGCCGTTCGTCGGAATTGAGTTTCGACAGCCGGTTCATGGCGCCGCGGAATTTGAAGGAGCCGCCATGCTGCAAGGTCTCGGCCTTCATCAGCACCCGCCCGCCCGCGCGCTCGTTCAGCCACTCATTCTCGAGGAGCGGGGTGACGATCGCCGCTCCCTTGATCCTTTGCGCGGCGGCGCGGACGCCGGCGGCGGTCACTGCCTCGTTTTCGGACATTAATGGCCGCCGCCCGCGTCGGGCGCGGCGCGCGAAGGCTCGCCCTTCAAACAGCGCCACGCGGTTCCCGCCGCCACATTGATGACCGCGATCATCGCCATCGTGTAAATAAAAGAGCCGATCGTAAAAGGCCAGAACAACGGGCTTTCGATGTCGTAGAGATCACGCTGCGCTTGCAGAATTCTGATTTGAATTTGCTGTTGCGCCGCCTCGTCGGCGCCGGCGGCGACGAGCTCGCCATAGACCGACATCATGTTTGGCGTCAGCGCCGCGGCATGAATGAGCGCGGCAAGGACGAGTACGATTGCGATCAGCGCCCAGAATGCAAAAAGGCGCAGCGCATGGCCCTTGGTCGCGCGCCAGGATTGCGCAAGGCCAAGCGTCCGCGTCGCCATCACCGCCGGGAACGTGACCGAGATCCGCGTCATGAACCAGGCAAGAACGCCGAGCCCGGCGACGGCCGCACCAAAAGCGCCGATGGCGCCCGCGACCGGCGACACAAGACCGACGACGCCGCCGATCACGCCAAGAGCCAGCGCGAAAACCAGATAGCTGATCGTCACCATGACGAAGATCAGCGTATAGGCGCCAAGCGTTCGGAGTTCGTCGCCGGCAAAATTCAGATAGAAGGGAAGCTTCCGGTCATCCCCGCGCACAATGCGCCTGAGGCTCGCGACAATCAGCATCGGGTAAAGCACGGCGCCAACCATCAACAACAGGCCGATCGACCTGAATAAAGGGCCGGCGAGCGCCATCGCCTCGTTCGGATCGGGATTGGCCCCAAGCTCTGAAATCGCGACCGCGGAGGCGAGATATTTAGGCATCACCGCCGCGAGCGCCGCTGTCAGCAAGAGCGCCGGCAGCCACAACGCTTTCAGCAGAAGGACGGCGTGGCCGCCGAGATAGGCGAAGGTCGCGCTGAAAGCCGTGAAGACCGGGAATTTCATCTCAATCTTCCTTTGGGTGAGCGAAAAGCGCGAAGAAACATAAGAATGCGATAGTTCATCGGGGGCGGAAAGGGGATTCGTGAACCGGGAGCCGGCAATCGGAGGCCCCTCTTTTTCCGGTTCCCGGTTTCCGGCTCCCGGTTCCGGCTTTTCACGTGTCGCTTCCATCACCCAATGCTCCGCCGTCTCCCGCAGGAACGAATTCCCCGAGAGGTTGAAATAAATGGAGAGGCAGCGCGGAACGCGGACCGTCCATTGGTAGTAAAAACGAAGGACGCGCCGCGTCCCGCGCTTCCCCGGCAAGCGC